>DATMXS010000001.1:0-3671 GCA_035561355.1 Bryobacteraceae bacterium
GCCGTGCTGATGTCGATGGGCGCCCGGCAGGCGCAGATCCGGCGCATCTTCCTATACCAGGGCTTGTTGATCGGAGTGCTGGGCACATCAATCGGCCTGTTCCTGGGCCACACGCTCAGCTTCCTGGCCGACCGAAACCGCTGGCTGAGCCTGGACGAAGAAGTGTACGCGCTTAGTTATGTACCGTTCGACCCGCGCTGGATCGACAGTCTGTGGATCGCGGGAATGGCGCTGGGGATCAGCCTGCTCGCAACGATCTACCCGGCCAGAAGCGCCTCGCGCATCGCGCCCGTGGAAGCGCTCAGATACGAGTAGGTTCCGTCAGCTCACTCCCAAATACGCATAGAGCGACGTGATCAGCCCAATCACGGTCGCCAGCAGAATGCTGTGCTTCAGCGTGAAACGGAAGAGCTTCGCTTCGTCCGCTCGGGCCATGCCGGTGGCGGCGGCAGCCACCGCAATGCTCTGAAGGCTGATCATCTTCCCCATTACGCCGCCTGCCGAGTTGGCGGAAGCCATCAGGACTGGACTGAAATTCAGGTGCGTCGCCGTAATCACCTGTAGGTTTCCAAACAGCGCATTCGCCGAGGTATCCGAGCCGGTGAGGAAGACTCCCACCCAGCCGAGCATTGCGCTGAAAAACGGGAACAAGACGCCGGTCGCCGCGAACGCGAGTCCCAGGGTGGCGGTGGCCCCGGAGTAGTTCATCAGGAACGCGAGCGCGAGAACGAGTGCAATGGTCAGTTCCGATAGAGCCAATTGCCTCGCGGTCTGGACGAGCGCGCGTCCGAAGCGCCGTGGGCTCATTCGCAGCACTACCGCTGAGACGAGCGCAGCCAGGAACGTTGACGTCCCCGCGGCCGACAGCCAGTTCCACACGTACGTCGCCGCGTACGGTCCGGGCTTAGCCACTACAGGCGGCACGCGCTCGATCGCGTTGTGCAGGCCAGGCCATCCGAATGAGGTGGTCGTCCGGCTAAGCAGTTGGCGTACCGGTTCCCATCCCCACAGCAGTACGAAAATGACCAGCAGACCGTACGGCGCCCAGGCCAGGGCGATCTGTCCTGCGGAATAACGCGGGCCGGAGTTCGCGGGCCGCTCGGCGCTGTCGCGCGGCCTCCAGACCAGCAGAAGGGCGACGAGAGTACCCATCGCCGCAAGGGAACTGAGGATGTCCGTGAGAGCCGGCCCGAGGAAGTTTGAGACGAGGAACTGCACGCCCGCGAACGCAATGCCGCACAGGGCTGCGGCGGGCAGCACGCCCCGCAAGCCTTTCCAGCCGCGCATTACCGCAATCAGGTACGCAGGGATGAAAAGCGACACTGGCGCGCAGATGCGCCCGACGGCAGCGCTCAACTCATTCTGGGGCAGTCCGGTAACCGCCGCGAGCGTCACGATCGGGATGCCGATGGAACCGAACGCCACCGGCGCGGTGTTCGCAAGCAGGCAGATGCCCGCTGCGTAGAATGGCTGAAACCCGAGTCCGGTCAGCATCGCGGCGGCCACGGCCACTGGACTGCCGAAGCCTGATGCGCCCTCAATGAATGCTCCGAACGCGAACGCGATGAGGAGTGCCTGCAACCGCGGATCGTGCGTCAACTGCCCTATTGAATCCTTAATAATTTCGAACTTCCCCATCTCCACCGTGATGCGGTAGAGCAGGATGGCCGCAAACACGATCCAGCCGATCGGGAACAGCCCGAACGCGGCGCCGTACAGCATGGCCGAACCCGCGAGATGAGCCGGCATCCCATAGGCCCACAAGGCGACACCCAGTGTAGTCCCGAGGCCCGCAAGAGCGGCGACCCACGCGGGTTTGCGCATCACCCCGAGCAAAACCAGCAGGACGAATACAGGGAGCCCGGCGACGAGCGCGGACGCCCAAAGGTTGCCGCCCGCGGGCGCATAGGTCTGTGGCCACATGCGGTTAGTGGACAGGACTCGGGAAGGTCGTGTCAAGTTATGCCAGGAAGATGAGTAAACATTAAAGAAAGAAGAGCAACAGCTCTGATAATCTGTTGCTTACGGGTCTTATTAAGAGGTCTCCCATGAAGCATTTCCTGCTCATCACTCTCCTTGTGTCTACTTGTGCGGTATCTGCGCTTGCACAGGCCACTGCTGGTATGGGTGGTCTGAACGGCGTAGTCCGCGACGCGTCCGGCGCAGTCATCCCCGGCGCGCAAGTTATTGTTTCAAACGAGTCGAAAGGTATTCGGCGCGTGCTTCAGAGCAACGAAGCAGGCGCATTCAATGCCCCGGCTCTAGTGCCCGCCTCTGGTTACGGGGTTCATGTAACCAGGGACGGCTTCGCACCCTTTGAAGCGAAAAATATCGAAATCCTCGTCGGCCAGAACCTGACGATCAACAGCACCCTGCAAGTGGCCACCACGAGCTCCACGGTCGAAGTCGTGGACGCCACGCCTATCGTCGAGCAGACCAAGACGGAGGTCTCGCAGGTTGTCGAGAGCGCCCAGATTCAGGATCTGCCCATCAACGGCCGCCGCGTGGACACGTTCGTGCTCCTGACGCCGGCGGTGGTGGCCGACGGCACGTACGGGCTGGTCAGCTTCCGCGGCATCGCGGGCGGCAACTCGTTCCTCACGGACGGGAACGACACCACGAACCAGTACTACAACGAGAACGCGGGCCGCACGCGTATCTCGTCACAGATCTCGCAAGACGCGGTGCAGGAGTTTCAGGTACTGTCGAACGCGTACTCGGCCGAGCACGGGCGCGCATCGGGCGGCGTCATCAACACGGTGACACGCTCGGGCAGCAACAGCACGCACGGGACAGGGTATTGGTTCTTCCGCAACCAGGAACTCAATGCCCGCGACCGCTACGCTTTCATCAAGCCGGATGAGACGCGGCACCAGGGTGGCGCGAGCGTCGGCGGAAAGATCATCGACAACAAACTGTTTTACTTCTTCAACACCGATATCACGCGCCGCAATTTCCCGCTCGTGGCATCGAACACGTACTCGCCCCTGTTCGACTCGAACGGCGACGTGATCGCTACGTGCACCAAAGCGACGGCGTCCCAGTGCGACGCCGCAAGGGGATTCCTGGCGCGGAACAAAACCACGATACCGCGCGAATCGAACCAGGAGCTGCTGTTCGGAAAGCTCGACTGGCGTCCCACCGACATGCACGCGATCAGCGCCAGCTTCAACTATCTGCGGTGGATCGCGCCGAACGGCATCCAGACCGCCGTGGCGCTCACCAACGGCGGCGGCCTGGGCAGCAACGGCGATTCGACCGTACGGACACGCTACGGTCGCCTGAGTTGGACCGGGATCCTCAAGAGCAACGTCGTAAATGAGGCTCGGTTCGGCTGGTTCAAGGACCGGCTGTATGACGAGTTCAACGCGAGTCAGGTCCCGGTAACGGGCTTTGCGACGATCACAGTCGCTGGCGTCTCCAACCTCGGCATGGCCAACTACCTGCCGCGGCTGAACCCCAGCGAGAACCGTTACCAGTTCGCCGATAACCTCACCTGGACCACCGGACGGCACACGGTCAAGTTCGGGCTCGACATCGTCAACACGCGCGATTACTCCAATAGCCTCTACAACCAGTGGGGCACGTACAGCTACAGCACGTTCGACGCGTTTGCCCTCGACTTCAGCGGCAACACGGCGGGCGCGAAGAACTGGACCACCTTCTCGCAG
>DATMXS010000002.1:0-34827 GCA_035561355.1 Bryobacteraceae bacterium
GTAAACGGCTTCTGCGAGCAGTGCAGGCTGGGTGTGCGCTTCCTTGTACCAATGCAGGTAGCGCTCAGGCGTGCGGAGACGGAACGCGCCTCTGAGATCGATCACCTTGACGCCCGCTTCCAGCAGCCAAGGCGCCAGGTCCATCGAGACATCGGCCGGCGTAGCCAGGAAGACGGCGGTGAGCCCGGCTGAACGGACAGCCTCCGGCGTGCAGAGAACCCGCTCATGCCGCCGTCCGGGCGCGTGCGATTCGGCGGCATCCGAACGGTGCTCGAGCAACACGGGCTCGACTTGGGGATGGCGGTCCAGAATGCGAACCAGTTCCGCGCCGCTATAGCCGCGGAAACCAACGATGCCGACCTTCTGCTTCATTGTCTATTTATTCACCTGAATGAATAAATATACCACAGGGGATGACGTCTAGCCTTCTGCCTTCTGCCTTCTGCCTCCTTCCTCCTGCCTTCTGCGTTATTGCAGCGACCGTTCGGCCAGCTCCCCCACGATCGGCAGCGAGAAGAACTGGTCCTGGCTGGTCTTGATGAGCATGAAGATCCAGAGGGCGACCATGCCGAGCTTCAACATGGGAACGATAGGCACGTGATGAGACCCGCCAAGGAACATCCAGCCCACCACCCATTCAATCAGCAGCCACCCGACGAACAGATAGAGCCCCTGGAATGCGTGAAACCGAACGGTACGCTCGTGCCGGAAGCGGTTGGAAGCGAGGACAACGATGGCCGCGAGCCATCCAACGAACGGGATGTAGCAGAGAACAGAGGCTTTGCGGTCGCTCATGCCGGAGAGCGGATCGGACCGTCCGGTTCCCGGTGGACGCTGAGGAGGCACGGGCCGGCTGCCGGATTGGCGGGCGCCGCACTTGGAACAAAACTGGTCGATGTCCTGGACCTCGGTTCCACACTGTGTACAGAAGGGCATCGCTCTTTGCCTCCAACTATTCTTACGACATTCCCACGTCCGGTGTTCCGTTTGCTACGATTCTGGCCATGCGGAGCTTCATCTCGATCGCGATTCTGGCATTCTGCTCGCTGCTGCCGGCGGCTGCTAAGGACCTTAAAATCTACTTTATCGACGTGGAGGGCGGCCAGGCGACCCTGATCGTCAGCCCGTCCGGCCAATCGATGCTGGTGGACGCGGGCTGGCCCGGCAACAACGGCCGGGACGCGGACCGCATCGTCGCGACGGCCAAGAAGGCCGGGGTCAAGCAGATCGACTACCTGCTTCTGACGCACTACCACCTGGATCACGTGGGCGGAGTCGAGCCCCTGGCCCCGAAGATCCCGATCAAAAACTTCGTGGACCACGGCGAGAACACCGAGACGGGACGTCAGGCTGCCGAGCTTTCCGCCTCTTATGAAAAGGCCCGTGCGAAAGGCAAGCGCATCATCGTCAAGCCGGGCGACCGCATCCCGCTCAAAGGAGTCGAGATCCATGTCGTCGCCGCGCGGGGTGAGCGGATTGCCAAGCCGCTGGAGGGTGCCGGGCAGCCGGTCGCCGGCTGTGCGGACGTTCAGAAGAAGGACTCAGACACGAGCGAGAACGGAAAGTCGGTCGGGTTTATTTTGCGCTACGGCGACTTCCGTTTTGCCGATCTCGCCGACCTCACCTGGAACAACGAGCTTGCGCTGGTGTGTCCGAACAACCTGATCGGAAACGCCGATCTCTTCCTCGTTTCCCACCACGGCATGAACATTTCGAACTCGCCGGTGCTGGTGAAGGCGCTCTCTCCGCGCGTGGCGGTGCTTGGCAACGGCATCAGGAAAGGCGCGTCGGCGGACGCGCTGATGTGGATCCAGAAGACGCCGGGCGTCGAGGACATGTGGCAACTCCACCACACGCCGACCGCCACCGATGCCAACGCGGGCGATGCCTTCATTGCGAACCTTGGCGAGACGTGTCTGGTAGGCCAGGGCATCGAGGTTTCCGCGGAAGAGAGCGGCCACTTTGAAGTGAAGAACACGCGCACCGGGTTTTCGAAGAAGTACAAGAAGTAAGGCAGCGAGGGCGGCGGTGGTGCGGGACGGCCGCCGCCCCTAATCGCCATTCATCCTCCTTCGCTACTTAGCGACGAATGTCACCCGACATGGGTGACACTTCACAGGCTTACCGCTGACCAGCACCCTGTCGATCGAAGCAGTTTTGCGGACGATGCGCTGGCGACCGGAGGTTTCAAGGTCACCGAAGTCCGCCCAGTCCGCTCCACCCAAAGCGAAGTTAAGCTGGAACTCCTTGGGATCGTACGTCACCGAGATCATAGGCGTTCCTGCAGTCGTTCCACTCGTGGACTGTTCGGCATAGAAGACGGTGACCGGCGCGGTCGCAGCGTGTTCGGAGCAGTCCGTAGCGCCCTTGCAGGTAGTCCGGGGCGCGCACACCGGCGCTTGCCCGGGAATTGTATCGACGATGATGCGCAAAATCGTCACTTTGTGCGCGTGCGTATTACCTACGGCGGGAAAGGGCGGCTCGCCCTTGCCGATATCCATACACACCGAACCGTCGCCAATCACAATGGGAGGCTTTGCCTGAATGGCACGGGGTAGAGCCAGAACGGCGGCTGCCGTGAGAAGCAGCCTTCCGTAGATGTTCATCTCACGTCTCCTTTGTGCTGTGTTACCGTTTGCCTGCAATCAGGTCCGAAGCCGGACGTAACAGCCGGCGAAGGTCCGGCCTGTTCATGTAAATTTTGAAGTCCTCCGGTGGCATCGACGCCTGCAACCGGGTGAGTCCGTCGGCGGGATCATTTCCCACAATCCGGAACGCCGCGCTTTTTGCGCCTCGAAGCCCGGTCTGCTCCAGCACGTGCGCGCGCCACGCGGACTCAAACTGGCCGCGCCGCGATGCCGCATCTTCCGTCTCGCGCGCGATTTGCGCGGCCGTTGCGGCGTCGCCACTCACCAGCATCGCCTCTGCCCGCGCAAGCTGGGCGGCGAGAACGATGCGTGCATTGCCGGTGGCCTGCGCGGTCGTCAGCGCCTCATCGGCAAGCGCGGCCGCTCGCCTGGTCTCGCCCAATCTTGCCGCCACGACCGCGGCAATCCGCTTGGCCGCGGCGGCGAGTTCGCGATCTTGCGGCGCCAACTGTACCGCGTCCCGCGACCTGCGTTCGGCTTCATCCGGCCGAAGTACGCTCAGGGCCATCTCGGCGCGGGCCATCTCCACGGCTGCCAGCATCGCCTGGCTCTTGCTCCGTTTACCGAACGCCTCTACGTCGAAAAGTGCGTGGCGCGCTTCGTCGTAACGCCCCAGCCTCCAGAGCGCGTCACCACAGGCCGCCAGCGCCCAGTGCTCTTCTACGAGGTTGCCCTTCGAGCGGCTGAGGGCGGCGGCTTCGTTATGGAGCGCCAGCGCTTCGCGATAGCGTTCCTGCTCGAGCGCGATGCCGGCGATCAGATCGAGCGCAAGGTACTCCAGCACGGGATCAGGTGTGCGCCGCCCGGCTTCGAGTTCCGCCCCGGCGATCTTCCGGGCGCCATCATAATCGCCCTGACTGCACCAGGCACGGCCTTGAAGGATAGCGCAGCGCGACAATTCGGTGGCATAGCCGCCCGCACGGTAGAACGCGAGCGCCGGCTCCAGATCGGCCAGCGCGACGGCGGTTTCGCCGAGGTCAACCCTGACGCTGGCGAGCGAGAAGCGCGCCCGCGCTTCCGTCCGCCTTCCGCCCTGGCGTTGGGCGACCGCAAGAGCATCGGAGAAGCGGCGCTTGGCCTCCTCTGCCTCGCCCCTGTACTGTGCATTCGTGCCCAGTTCGACAAGGCTCCTGGCCACCAGGTCGTCCAAGCCGTGGCGCTGCGCGCGCTCCAGCGCGTCAGCCGCGTGCTGCCGCGCTTCGTCGAGGAGACCCTGGCGGGAGCACACGCCGGTCAACTGGAGCAGAACGGTGACCTGCTGGTGCTCATTGCCGCTCGCCTGCGCCATGCGCGCTGCCTGATCGAGCAATGATCGAGCATCGGCGTATCGCGAGGACTGGTTTGCAATGACGCTGAGCTGGTACAGCGCCTCCGTCACACCCTCCAGGTTGCTGAGAGCGCGGTAGAGCGACTCTGCGCGGCGCAGCGACGCTTCCGCTCTCGCCGTGTCCCGCATTCGCCTGTACACAACGCCGGCGCGCAGGTGAGCCGCGGGCTCCTCCTTCTGTCGTCCCGCGACCGACAGATACACGGCCAGGGCGGCTGCCAGCCGGTCCGCTTTTTCGTAGACGCGCCCCAGGTCGAGTTCCACGCGCATGCGCTCTGCGTCGCCTGCGGCCTGGCCCGCGAGTTGGCGGTATAGAGCGGCCGCATGGTCGTAATCGTGGGTCAGAACGCTGTGGATCGCCTGAACGTGGAGCAACTCGGAGCGGGAAAGGCGGGGTGAATCCCGCCCTGGAGGAAGCGCCTTCAGCATGGCGCTTTGGGCGCGCTCGGAGTAATCGAGTTCGTTCCAGGCGTCCGCCAGGTGAGCGTACGCAAGAGTATAGGCGCCGTCAATCCGAATCGCCTGTTCGAGCGCCTGGGCGGCTTTGTAATAGGTGCCGTCTGCAAGCGCGTTGACGCCCTCTTCGTAATAGCGCGTTGCCTCCGCAATAGGGCGGTGGGACGACTGAGGCCAGGCAAACCAAAGGAGCGCCAGGATCGCGCCGAAGGCGAGGACGGCGGAGGAGGCCAGAACGGGCCGCGAACGTAGCCAGCGAAAGCGGCCGGGGCTTGCCGGCGCGACGGCCCGCAGGTCCGCAATCAAGTCGTCCGCAGACCCGTAACGACGTGACGGCTCCTTCGCGAGGATCTTCGCGACGATTGCGTCGAGGCGATGCGGCACGGCGGGGTTTACCGTCGATGGGGGCGGCGGATCGTGCTCGAGCACCCTCGCCATCGTTTCGAACGGCGATGCGCCTTCGAAAGCGCGGCGGCCGGTAAGGCATTCGTAGAAAACGGCTCCGAGGGAGAAGAGATCGGCGCGAGGATCGCTCGGGTCGCCGCGCACCTGGTCGGGCGCCATGTAGGCGGGAGTGCCGGAGATTCCGCCTTCCAGAGTTGTCGTGGGTTCGGTTCCGGCCGCGGCTCCGCGCGCGAGCGGCGCGATCCGGCGTGCGATGCCGAAGTCGAGCACTTTGACTTGACCGCGCTCCCCGACAATGATGTTCGAGGGCTTGATGTCGCGGTGAACAATGCCGCGGCGGTGGGCCTCGGAAAGAGCCTCGGCCACCTGAATCGCGATTGCGGTGCCTGTTTCGGGGACCACCGGCCCATCGTGGAGCACCTGCTGGAGGCTCTTGCCGGGGACTAGCTCCATCACGACATAAGGCGAGCCGTCGCATTCCCCACAGTCGTATACTGCCGCGATGTTCGGGTGAACGAGTGCGGAAGCGGCGCGCGCCTCCCGGAAAAGCCGTTCGCGCTCGTCGCAGGCGTGGCCGCGCGGCGCCGGGAACTTCACCGCGACTTCGCGATGAAGGAGCGTATCCTCGGCACGGTAGACGACGCCCATGCCGCCTTCGCCCAGCTTGCCGGTAATCCGATAATGGGAGAAACTACACCCCAGCACGCACGCCCCGTGTCACTGCAACTTACGCCAATTGTTGCGTTCAGATGAAGGGAAGTCAAGGAATTGTTGCTCTCGCCTCCAAAACGGCGTTGCGGGGTTTGGTACCCTGTAGACTGTATGTCGGCACGAAATGGTGATAAGGCGCGCTTCGGTAGTCAGCGGAAGCGCAAGATTGAGCGCCGTGAGCGCGAACGGGCGCGGAGAGCGGAATTGGCCCCGAAGCCCGAACCCGCCGCAAAGTAACATAGCCCGGCGTTCCGGCGATTGGGCGAATTGCAGCCGGAACGCGGCGTTCCCCTCCGGACGATCCCCCGATCCAATGGCATGTGAACCTCCACTCGAAGGAGGTGTACCCGGGGTGTGTAACTTCGCCAGACTAAAGAAAACGGACGCGGCCAGAGTGCCCGCGTCCGTTTTGGCTATCAAGTAAGTTCAGGTGTTTCGGTCAGCAATCCGGCCCGAAGTCCGCCTCGAAGGCGTGCGCCAGTTCGGCCGCCCAGCCGCATTTCGGCTTTGCGAGTCCGGCGAAGAAGCGCAGCACCGGGGGCTCCTCGTAGAACTCCAGCCCGCCAACCATGTTGCGATGCTCGTACAGCCACTTCAGGCGGTCCGTCGCATACTCGAAATGGGACATCGTGTAGACACGGCGGGGAACGGCAAGGCGCACCAGTTCGAGGTCCGACGGAACGTCGTTGCCTTCCTTATCGCGGTCCATCGACATCGTCCCGCGTTCCATGCCGCGGATACCCGAAATGATGTAGACCGCCGCGGCGAGCGCGCCTGCCGGATATTCCGCTTGTGGCAGGTGCGGCACAAACCGCATCGCGTCCAGGTGGCAGGCGAGACCGCCGGCGGGCGTCACCACGGGTAAACCGTTTTCGATCAGCCGCCCCGCGAAGTACTTGATGGCGTCGGCCGAGGCGCCGGCGATCTCGAGTTCGGTCATCTCGCGGATACCAACCGCCATCGCCTCGATTTCTTTCGACGACATTCCCCCGTAAGTAAAGAAGCCCTCGTAAACGGGAACCCACGGGCGGATAGCGCTAAACAGGTCCTTGCGGTTTGTTGCGATGAAGCCGCCGCGCACGCTGCAGCTCTTGCGGCCGGAAAGATAGCAGAGGTCCGCGATCTGCATCATCTCGCGGATGATGCTCTTGATGCCCGCGTTCTCGTAGCCGGCTTCGCGCTGGCGGATGAAATAGGCGTTCTCCGAAATGAGGCTGCCGTCAATCACCAGCGGGATGCCCAGCGGCTCGATGAGCTCCTTCACCTCGCGCAGGTTCGCCATGGAGAACGGCTGGCCGCCGAGAAGGTTGGTGGTCGCCTCCATGCGAACGAATGAGACGTTTTCCGGGCCCGCCTTTTCGATGGCCTCCGCCAGCCGACCCAGATCCATGTTGCCCTTGAACGGCGCGGTGCTCTGGGTGTTCAGGGCTTCCGACCCGAACAGCTCGAGGACCGTCCCACCCACGAGCTCGAAATGCGCCTTGGTGGTCGTGAAGTGGTAGTTCATCGGGATGACGTGTCCCGGCTTCACGAGTGCCTTCGCAAGCAGGTGCTCGGCCGCACGGCCCTGGTGGGCCGGCAGCAGGTACTGATAGCCGAACACGTCCTTGACCGCGTCTTCGAGGCGGTAGAAGCTCTCGGAACCGGCATAGGCGTCATCGGCCTGCATCATGGCCGCCTGCTGGTTGTCGGTCATCGCGTTCGTGCCGCTGTCGGTCAGCATGTCCAGAAAGATTTCGCGGCTGCGGAGTTGGAACGTGTTGAACCCCGCCCGCTCGATCGCGTTCAGGCGTTCGCGCGCCGGCAGAAGCTGGACCTTCTGGACGATGCGAACCTTGTGCATCTCAATTGGGATTTCAGTGCCGTTGGAGAGTCGAATACTCATAGGAATGATCGGATCATAGCACTCGAAAATGGTGAAAATCGCTTCAGGATCGCACTCCCATTGACGGGCGTTTGCCACCCCAGGGTGGTGCTATGAGTGCGCCGCCTAAATCGGAATGCCCGCGCTCCAGAGGACATAGCCGACGGCCTGACGGCCGTACAGCCACCATTCGCGCAGGGTGCCGCGCTGAACCTCCGGGCGCGGCGAACCGTAAACGTGGAAGCCGCGGGATTCAAGCATGCGTTTCGCGCGGTAGATGTGGTACCCGTCGCTGACGACGATGCAGGAGCGCAGGCTCATGCGGCGCATGATCTCAGCCGCGGCGGTAGCCGAGTGGACGGTGCTCTCGCCTTCGGCCTCCACCAGGATGGCCTCGGATGGTACGCCGCGGCGGATGAGGTAATGGCGCGCGACTTCGCCCTCGGTAAATACCGGATCGCCGCCGGCCCCGCCGGTGGTCAGGATCCGGGGCGCCATCTTCCCCATATAGAGTTCGAGACCGTGGTCCAGGCGGGCTCTGAGGACCGGAGAGGGCTTGCCGCGATACTCGGCCGCCCCCATGATGATGATGACGTCCGCCGGACGCGCCTCATCGCGCGTGGATTGCCTCTGGATGCGGACAGTGACGAACCCGACGTACACTGCGGCTGCGAACGTACCGCCAAGCACGAATATTCCCAGGGCCCTTTTCATGCGACTGTCGGGCGCGCCACGCGCCTAAACCCACAAACAGTTTACGATGCTAATGACGTGAACGCGGAGGCAATCACCAGCGCGGCCAATCCGCTGCTCAAGGAAGTCCGGCGGGCGGTGGCCCACGGCGGGCTGACGAGAGAAGGATATTGCATCGCCGAGACACCGCACCTGCTGGAGGAAGCGGTGCGCAGCGGGTGTGAGATCGCAGCGGTGTTGCTGGCCGGTGATGTGCAATTCGGGGCGGTCCCGCCGGGTGCGCGCGTGATCCGCCTTCCCGAAGCACTCTTCGCCGCTGTGGCGGCCACGGAGGCGCCGCAGGGCGTACTCGCGCTGGTGCGCCCACCGGAGTGGAGCGCGGCCGACATTCTGCGGGGAACGCCGCTCGTCGCCGTCCTGGACGGTGTCCAGGAGCCCGGCAACGCGGGCGCGATCCTGCGCTCGGCCGAGGCATTCGGGGCCACCGGCGCGGTGTTCGTGAAGGGCTCGGCTAATCCGTACAACCCGAAGGCGGTGCGGGCCTCGGCGGGGTCGGTGTTCCGGTTGCCGCTGCTGGCCGGTGTACCTCCGGAAGAAGTACACACGCTGCTTGCGGGCGCTACGGTCTATGCGGCGGCGCCGGAAGCTACGATCGCGGTGAGCGCCGCCGACCTGACGGCGCCGTGCGCTATCGTGATCGGCAGCGAGGGACGCGGCGTTAGTGCGGCGATGCGTGCCGGCGCAATGCTGGTCCGCATTCCGACTAGCGGAGTCGAATCGCTGAACGCAGCCGTGGCCGCAGCCGTCCTTCTCTATGAGGCGAGCCGGCAAAGGAGCCGCGGATGAGTCTTTTCGACACCACGCCGCCAGGAGACGCGACGGACCGTTCACGCCCGCTCGCCGAACGCATGCGACCGGATACCTGGGACGATTTCGCCGGGCAGGAGCACATCGTCGGGCCGGGCAAGCCGCTGCGCGTGCAGGTGGAGCGCGGTGAAATGGGCTCCATCATCCTGTGGGGCCCGCCCGGAGTCGGCAAGACCACGCTCGCGCGGCTAATCGCCCGGTTGTCGCAGGCCGATTACGTGCCTTTTAGCGCAGTGCTGAGCGGCATCAAGGAAGTGAAGACGGTGTTGGCGGAGGCCGAGCGTAACCGCAGACTGGGCCGCCGCACGCTGGTTTTCGTCGATGAGATCCACCGTTTCAACAAGGCGCAGCAGGACGCCTTCCTGCCTTACGTGGAGCGCGGCGACATCACGCTCATCGGCGCCACTACGGAGAACCCGTCGTTCGAGGTAATCTCCGCGCTGCTCTCGCGCTCGAAGGTGTACATGCTGCGCGCGCTCGCGCCGGTGGAAATTATCAAGCTGCTCCGCCGCGCCCTGCAGGACCGGGAGCACGGGCTCGGCGATCTAGGCATCGACGCGCCGGACGATCTGCTCGAACAGATCGCAATCTACTCGAACGGCGATGCGCGATCGGCATACAACACGCTGGAGGCAGCGGTTGCGGTATCGGGTGGCTCGGCGCTGACCGCGCAAGCGGTGGAAGAAGCGGTCCAGCGCAAGATGCTCCTGTACGACAAAGGCGGTGAGGAGCACTTCAATATCATGTCGGCGCTGCACAAGTCGGTGCGGTCGAGCGACGTGGACGCGGCCCTCTATTGGCTCTCCCGCATGCTCGAGGGCGGTGAGGACCGGCTCTATATCGCCCGCCGGCTGGTGAGGATGGCGATCGAGGACATCGGCATGGCGGACCCTCGGGCGCTCGAGCAGGCGATGGCCGTGATGCAGGCAGTCCACTTTCTCGGCACACCCGAAGGCGACCAGGCGCTGGCGCAAGCTGCGATATACTTAGCGCTCGCTCCGAAATCGGATGCGGCGTACAAAGCTTTGAACCAGGCGCGTGCGGATGCAGGAAATACGGGTGCCGAGCCAGTCCCGATGCACCTTCGAAACGCCCCCACCGGTGCGATGCGCGACTGGGGCTACGGAAAGGGCTACCAGCACGCGCACGAGTTCCAGAATGCGATGACATCCATGCCGTGCCTGCCCGAATCGCTTGTGAACCGCAGGTATTATGTCCCGTCAGGGCGAGGCGTCGAGAAGAGAATTGCGGAGCGGCTTGAGGAGATCAGGCGGGCAAAAAGCGGTGACCACCCGGCCCCCGAGGCGGATGTCCGGGGTAAGATATGAGACATTCGTACTACGGGGAATTCAATGATCCGTACTGGGATGTTAATGTGACCAATCGGCTATAGTACGATCTTAGAAACAGCAGTTCCATTAGACTGGAGCTATCAAAAAATGGACCGTCGAGCACTGCCGGATTCCGTTGCCGCTGAGGAACGCCGGTCCGCAGTGCGTTTCCCAATCGAGCGCGAGGTCCGCTACCGGGTACACAACCGGAACACAATCGAGGTCGGCGCCGGCAAAACGTTGAACATGAGTTCGACGGGAGTGCTGTTCACCACTGAACGGATGCTTCATGTCGGCGAACGAATCGAGTTGTCGGTGGCCTGGCCTGCCCACCTCGACAATAAGTGTCCGCTGAAGCTTGTGATGGTGGGCCGCGTCGTTCGCTCCGGCGAAAACGTGGCTGCGATTACAGTGGAGCGGTACGAGTTTCGCACTCAGGGGACGCTGCGCCCTTTGTAAGCGCGCGAGCGTCATTGGACGCCGCCTCACGCTTGCCCGCCTGACCTGGGGCCTTCACCGGTACGCTGGGATGCCCGTTATGCGCTCGCCGATAACGAGCGTGTGAATGTGTTCCGTTCCCTCGTAAGTCTTTACCGTTTCCAGGTTGCAGAGGTGCCGCATCACAGGGTATTCGTCCGTGATGCCGTTAGCGCCGAGTAGATCCCGGCTTAAGCGTGCGCACTCGAGCGCGATGGCGGTATTGTTCCGCTTCAGCATGGAGATGTGCGCCGGCTCGGCCTTGCCCGCGTCCTTCAGGCGGCCAATGTGGACCGCCAGCAGTTGCGCCTTGGTGATCTCCGTAATCATCCAGGCCAGCTTCTCCTGGACGAGCTGGTGCGACGCGATGGGACGGTCGTCGAACTGCTTGCGTACGAGTGAGTACCGGCGCGCGGTCTCGTAGCAGTCCATCGCCGCACCCACCGTCCCAAAGCCGATGCCGAATCGCGCCTGGGTGAGGCAGGCGAGCGCGCTGCGGAGCCCTTTGGCGCGGGGCAACTGGTTGGCCGCCGGGATTCGGCAATCCGAAAAGGCGAGGCTCGAGGTTACGGACGCGCGCATGGACCACTTTCCGTGAATGTCGGACGTGGTGTAACCGGGCGTGCCCCGCTCCACCAGAAATCCGCGGATGCCGTCATCCGTGCGTGCCCACACCACGGCCACATCAGACACCGTGCCGTTCGTAATCCACGTCTTCTCGCCGTTCAGCACCCAGCACTGGCCCTCGCGCCGCGCCGTAGTCAGCATGCCGGATGGGTTCGATCCGTAACCGGGCTCGGTGAGGCCGAAGCAGCCGATTGCGTCTCCCGAGGCGAGGCGGGGCAGCCAGTCGCGCTTCTGCTCCTCCGTTCCGAAGGTGTGGATGGGATACATCACCAGAGCGCCCTGGACGGAGACGAAGCTGCGCAGGCCGGAATCGCCGCGCTCCAACTCCTGCATGATGAGCCCGTACTCCACGTTGTTCATGCCGGCGCAGTCATAGCCCTCCAGGTTCGCGCCGAGGAAGCCGAGCCGTCCCATTTCCGGGATCAGGCCGGAGGGAAACCGTGCGTCGCGGTAGCAATCGCGGATGACCGGCATGAAGCGGTCTTCGACGAACTGGCGTGCCGTCTGCCGGACGAGCACCTCCTCCTCCGAGAACAGCGAGTCGATGTATGCGTAATCCACACCGCGAAAAGGGTCCATACACCCCCATCCTAGCCCGGATGATCAACGCTTTCGGGCGCCGGATTGAACAAACATCCGCAAACTAGTGCGATCTTTGGGAGCGCCGGCGCACTACTAGTTCGTGATCGCTTGGCCGCTTCTTCTGGTGTTCGCGCAGGCCCCCTCCCCCGCTGGGGACGCATATCAGGCGCTCCACACTCGCGAGTACGACCGGGCGATCACGCTCTTTCGCGAAGCCGTTGCCGCTTCCCCAGCCAATCCCGCGCTGCGCAAGGATCTCGCATACGCACTGTTGAAGATTGGCGACACCGAATCAGCGCGGGACCAGTTCGGCGAGGCCGCGCGACTTGATGCGTCTGACCGCCAGGCGGCGCTCGAATACGCGTTCCTCTGCTTCGAAACGAACCGCCGGGCCGAAGCGCGGCGAATCTTTGACCGTCTGCGGAAACAGGGCAGCGCGACCGCCGCCGAGGCGTTCGGGAACATCGACAGGCCGCTCGCCGAGGGCATCGATCGATGGGGCGCCGTGGTGGAGCAAGCGCCGGAAAACCTGAGCGCACGCCGCGAACTGGCGCGGCTCGCGGAGGAACGGGACGAACTCGCATTGGCCGCGGAGAACTATCTTGCCGCCTGGCGGCTGCGGCCCACCGACCGCGATCTGCTCGTAGGCCTCGGACGCGTGTGGAAGACGCTCGGGCGAGCAGAGCAGGCGTCGGCGGCGTTGCTGGCGGCGTCGCGCGGATCGAGTCCGCGGGCGGCCGATCAGGCCCGGGAACTGCTTCCGCCGCGGTACCCGTACGTCAACGAGTTTCGCCGCGCGCTCGAACTGGACCCGGCGAACGTCGAGTTGCGGCGCGAGCTGGCCTATCTGCTGCTGGCCATGGGACGGCAGCCGGAGGCGGAGGCCGAATTCGCCCGCACGCTGGAGGTTTCGTCGGGAGATCGCTTGTCGGCCGCTCAACTGGGCCTGCTCCTGCTGGCGCGGGGTGAGCGTGACCCGGGGATGCGCCTGCTGGCAGGCGTGCTCGCCGGGGAAGACGCCCTCTCGCGGCGCGTTCGCGATTCGCTTGCTGGAGGCGCGAAGAGGTGGACGCCCCAGAGCATCGACGTGCGCTCCCCGGCGCAACTTGGCGACGTCAGCTACAAGACCGGCATGACGCAGGACGCGCTGCGCCACTTCACGATGGCGTACCAGAAGGATCCTTTCGATTTCAACGTGATGCTGAAGCTGGGGTGGACGCTGAACGTCCTGAAGGACGATGCGCGTGCCGCAGGTTGGTTCCGGCTGGCCAGCAAGAGCCCTGATCCCGTGGTCGCATCGGAGGCCACCCAGGCGTACCGAAACCTTCGGCCGTCGAAATCCCGCCTCAGGACCACGGTGTGGGCGTTCCCCATCTGGTCCTCGCGCTGGCATGACGCGTTCTCCTACGCGCAGGCCAAGACCGAACTACGGACCGGCATTGTGCGGCCGTACCTATCCGTGCGGTTCATCGGCAACACTCGCCAACCCGGGGATCAGGCCTTGGCCGAGGCGGCGCCGCAGTACCTCTCCGAAACTGCTCTCGTGTTCGCCGCGGGCCTCGCCACCCGGCCGTGGCGCGGCGCTATCCTGTGGGCCGAAGCGGGCGAAGCGGTCAGCTACGTACGGCGGCCCGGACGCGCTAAACCCGACTACCGCGGCGGCGTGGCCTTCGGGCGGCACTTCGGCGCGCCGCTCGGCGGCGAAGCGCGCGGCATGTTCGCCGAAACTTCTGTGGACGGCGTCTTCCTGAGCCGCTTCGACAACGATTTCCTCGCCTACTGGCAGACTCGCGCGGGATATACACTGCCCGATGCCGGGCCGCTCCGGTGGCAAGTCTACGCGAACGCGAACCTCACTGGGGACGCGCGCGGCCAGGCTTGGGCCAATCTCGGCGAGGTCGGACCGGGGCTGCGCTTTCGTCTCGAACCCTTGCCGGCCACGTTTTCCGTTAACCTGCTCCGCGGCGCTTACACGCGCGGCGGATACGAACCGCGCGGACCGAATTTCGTGGACCTGCGGATAGGCCTCTGGTATGCCTTCAGCCGCTAGCCTCGGTCTGCTCGCGCAGATCTTCTTTCAAGTGACGGCGCCCGACGCCGGCGCATGGCCGGACATCCTGAGCTCGGCTGGGTTCCACAGAGGTGAGCCGGCCGCGATCACCGTGCTGCGCGAGGGAGCGTCGGGCGGCGGCTGGCGGGATCGCGCACGGGACGGTGGCATTCTCGTCCTCGAGGGCGTATCGGACGTGGCGGCAGAATTCGGATTCACACCGGGCGCAAAGCGCGTACGGATTCAGAGCATCAAGGAATCGCACTCTCCGAAGCTGCATGTCGTATGGGAAAGTGCGGTGGAGGCGCCGGTATTCCGTGTTCCCGCGGAGGCCCGCGTGTTTACGCGCGAGCGATGGGAGGGAGCGCCTCTGGTGGCCGGCATGCGTTACGGCAAAGGCGCCGTGCTTTGGGTGGCGACGAGCCCCGGCGCGCGCGCTTCAGAGCGCTACCCGTACCTGCTCCACGCGTTGCGCGACTTGGGCGTCGAGCCTCCGTTCCGGTCGCGTCGGCTGTGGGCGTTCTTCGATTCATCCTACCGGCTCCGCGCCGATCCCGATTACCTGGCCCGCCGCTGGCGATCCGCCGGCATCGCCGGGCTTCACGTCGCCGGTTGGCATTACTTCGACGCCGATCCGGGGCGAGACGAGTTCCTGAGACGGCTCATCGCGGCCTGCCACCGCAATGCGATTCTGGTCTACGCCTGGCTGGAATTGCCGCATGTTGGAGAAAGCTTCTGGGAGCGGCACCCGGAATGGCGTGAGAAGACGGCCATCGGCCAGGACGCTCACCTGGATTGGCGCAAACTGATGAACCTCGCCAATCCCGAGTGCTTCCGCGAAACCGTGCGCGGCGTTGGCGGCCTGGTGAACCGGTTCGATTGGGACGGCGTGAACTTGGCGGAACTCTATTTCGAGTCGCTTGAAGGCGTATCAAACCCTGCCCGATTCACGCCCATGAACGGCGACGTGCGGCGGGAGTTCCAATCGGCGCACGGCTTCGATCCTATCGAACTGTTCGAGCCCGGCAAGCCTGCCGATGCCGCGAAATTGCGCGTGTTCCTCGATTGGCGCGCGGCCCTGGCACGCCGCCTCCAGATTGCGTGGATCCAGGAGCTTGAGACTCTGCGCGAAGGGCGGCCGGGCCTTGACGTGGTGGTCACGCACATTGACGATCGCTTCGACACCGGCATGCGGGACGCCCTTGGCGCGGATGCGGCGGCATTACTGCCCCAGATGGATCGCCACGATTTTACATTTCTCATCGAAGACCCTGCCACGGTCTGGCACCTCGGCGCGGAACGCTATACCGAGATCGCAAAACGGTACGAGCCCCTCACACGTCATGCAGCCCGCCTTGCGATCGACCTGAACATCGTGGAACGCTACCAGGACGTTTATCCCACCAGGCAACAGACCGGCACCGAACTGTTCCAACTTGTACGGGCCGCCTCGCTGGCGTTTTCGCGCGTGGCGCTGTATTTCGAGAATTCGATCCTGCCTGCGGACGTGCCGCTGCTGGCCGCCTCAGCGGCCGCAGTGACCGGCGTCGCGCGGATTGGAGACGGTCTGGCCGTTCGATCGCGTCAGGACGTATGGGTAGCCTGGAGCGGCCCCGTGGCCATTGATGGCCGGCCTTGGCCCGCGATGGGCGATGGCGGTGTGCTCGTGCCCGCAGGGGACCACGTTCTGGCGCCCGCCGCGGAACAAACCGCAGTCCGCCTGCTGGACTTCACCGGCGAACTGAAGAGCGCCCGTGCTGTCCCCGGCGGCCTCGAACTCGCGTACCGCAGCTCCGCAAAGGCCATTGCGGTGCTCAACATGGCGATTACGAGCCTCGAAATCGATGAGGAACCGGCTTCTGCAGAGGTGATTGAAAGCGGCAACGGACGCACCGTGCTGCTGCTTCCAAGGGGACAGCACCTCATCCGGCTGCGCGTTAAGATAAACGCACCTTAATGATTATGGTTATCCTGTAATCGTGCGCCTGATCACTCCTGAGGAGTTTGCAAAGCTCGCGAAGGCGGAAAAGGATCACTGGTGGCACCGGGGAATGCGCAGCATTCTCTTCCGGCTGCTCGACCCCATGATAGCGGGGCGCGACGTCCACCGGGCGCTTGACGTCGGCTGGGGCACCGGCCACCTTGCGCGTCTACTCCAGGCACGCTACGACTGGCACGTTTTCCCAATCGCGGCCGCCTGGGAGGGTCAACTGGGAATGGAGCGAATGGTGGAGGGCAGTGTGGCGGCGCTGCCGTTTGCCGGCCGCTCATTCGATGCTGCTTTCCTGATGGACGTCCTGGGACACGTCCCACCGGACCAGGTACATACAGTACTTGGGGAGATCACGCGTCTGCTCCGCCCCAAGGGCCTGTTCATCGTCCGGGTACCGGCGCTCGACATTTTCCGCGGCCGGATGGACGGCAACAGCAGCGAGCGGCAGCGGTTCACCCGCGAGCGGCTGGTGAACATGCTGGAGAATCACGGGCTGCGCGTCCTGCGGTCAAGCTACGTTAACGCTGCATTTGCGCCGGTTGCGCTGGCGAAGTTCAAGTTAGTGGAGCCGCTCTTGGGCCGGCCGGTTCCGGTGGGGCCAGTCGCGGTGCCGTACTGGGTGGACAGGCTGTGCTCAATGCCGCTTGCGTTCGAGTCGTTCTGGCTCGGAATGGGCATGAATCTGCCTCTCGGGCAGACGCTGCTGGCAATCGCCGAGAGGGAGGACTGACCGCGGCCGATTCCGTCCAACTCCCCCGGGCGGGGCCGGCCGCGGTGGCGTAAGAGAGGGTGCCATGAGGAGCAAGGTTCATATCAGCAGTCATCCGGTCCATCCGATGCTCATCCCGTTTCCGCTCGCGTTCCTGAGCGGCGCGTGTGTGGCGGACGTGATCGCAAAGTCGACGAGCTCTTCCGATTGGGCGAGGATCGGCTCCATCCTGTCGAAGGCCGGGATCGTCGGCGGGCTCGTCGCCGGGGCCGCCGGCTTCGCCGATTACCTCTATACCGTGCCACCCGCCAGTTCAGCCAAGAAGCGCGCGACCAAGCATATGCTTGCGAACGTGGGCGCGCTGAAGCTGTTCACTGCGGCAACGATGGCGCGCAGAAAGCCTTCCAAGCCGCTGCCCCTGTGGGCATTGCTCGCCGAGACTGCCGGATTCGCGCTGCTGGGGATAGGCGGATGGCTGGGCGGGACGCTGGTGTACCGCAACCAGATCGGCGTGGATCACCGGTACGCACGCGCAGGGAAGTGGAAGGAGGCGAGCATCACGGCCGAGCCCGGCGAAGCCGTCGTTGTCGCGCGCGAGGGTGAACTCGAGCCGAACCAGATGAAGCTTATGCGGGTGAACGGCAAACGCATCGTGCTGGCGCGCACCGAAACCGGTTACACGGCCTTTGACGACCGTTGCACGCACAAAGGGGGTTCCCTGGCCGGCGGCGTTATGGCTGAAAACACGGTCACCTGCCCCTGGCACGGATCGCAATTCGACGTTGCCACCGGCGCCGTGAAGTCGGGCCCGGCCGAACAACCGATTCATGTATATCCCGTCGAGGTCGTCAACGGCGAAGTCCGCCTGGCGACGACGGGCCGTGAGCAGGTGCGCGCGGGGGGAAGCATTCCCCCCATCTAGCCTTACCGCCCGAAGCGAATCGAGCGGACGATCGCGTCGAAAGTGCTCTGAAGTGTGCCGAGGCTCTTCTCGGGTGCGATCAGGACAACGTAAAACAGCCCTTCCGAGCGATCGACTGTGATGAGCGTGTCCACTTCAGCGGTATTCGCGAAAGGCGATTGGCCGCGGAGCGTGACCGCGAGCGCCGGGCTTCCGTCCACCCGGATGCTGCGTGTACCCTCGGCCTTCATTCCGGTGTTCTGTGAAATGAGCGTTCGGAGCAGGTCGTCCGTGTCCTTCTGGAGCCCGCCGCGCCCGGCCTGTGGAACATGGAAGCCTGTTACCAGGCCGGCGCCTATCGCGTTGCCGCCGTTCACCTGTACTACGCCCTGTTCGGGAGCGATAGTGGCGCCTGCGGATTGATCGCTGGTCACCACACGCCAATTGTCAGGGTGAGAGATTGTGTAGCCCTTGCCGCTGAACTCGCGAAGTTTGGAGGATGGCTTCAGGTCAGGCAACGCCGGCGCCGCTCCGCCCTGGCCGCCTTGCACTGCCGCCGGCTTCGCTGGGGGCGCGGGCAGGGCCGCTACCAGTTGCTTCGCGCGCGCGAACTCGGTTGCATTCCCCGTCGAGTAGCTGCGCTGCGGTAGATACCGGATATCCTGTTCGATCGTGCGCTGGCGGTTGCCCGGGTCCGGGTGGCTTGAGAGGAACTGTGGCATTCGCGAACCGCCTTCCGCCTGTAACTTTTCGAAGAAGCGCGCCATCTCCACCGGGTTCCATCCGGAGCGGGCCAGCATCCGGGCGCCGAGGAGGTCAGCTTCGGTTTCCGCCGTCCGTGAGAACTTCAGCAGCACGGAGTTAGCCCCGAGGCCGATGCCGAGTTGCGTCAGGCCGCCCAAAATGGACCCGCTGTTGCCCGCGAGCGATCCGGCGAGAACGGCCGGCAATTGGACGAGTTGAGCCTTGCTGGCTTGATTGGTGCCGTGCCGCAGCGCCACATGGGAGATTTCGTGTGCGATCACTCCCGCGAGCTGCGCTTCGTTGTCCGCGGCGGCGATCAGCCCTGTGTTGACGTAGGTCGGCCCGCCCGGCAGCGCGAACGCGTTGATGCTCTTGTCGGCCACGAGCTTGAACGTGTACGGGTAGCCGGCAGCCTCGGGCGAATCCGCCAGCCTCTTGCCGATGCTCTGCAGGTACGCGTTCAGTTCGGGATGGTTGATGACCGTGACCTGCTTTTCGATCTCGCCCGCGGCTTCCTTGCCAAGTTGGACGTCCTGATCCTTGGAAAAGAGGTTGAAGCCGGGCTTCAGCTTCTTCGGCCCCGCGGCCGCAGCGGCGAGCGACACAAAAACCAACAGAACGATAGCGGTCCGTTTCACGCGATGCCCTCCGGTAGATTCAGCGTAAGCGGACACGGATGCCCGAAGCAAGCCCCGGCCGGTCAGCGCCTCTCATATCGGCCCATGTAAGATGCCTCCGCCAGGATGTGGCCGTCGATGGCGCGATCGAACTCGGGACGGCGCGCAGCAGCGTGCAGTTGGAGCGCCGGGACATTCACGGCGTAGAGCTTGAAGAAGTATCGGTGCGGCCCGTGGCCCTTCGGAGGCATTGGGCCGCCGTACCCGGTCCTGCCGAAATCGTTGGTTCCGCTCTGGCCGAGCCGTCCGGGCTTGAATGCCTGCGCAACAGCCGTGACGGTGCGGGGGATGTCCCACAGAAGCCAGTGGGTCCAGACGCCCGACGGGGCGTCCGGATCATCCATTACGAGCGCGAAGGATTGCGTGCCTTCGGGCGCCCCGCTCCACTCGATGGCTGGGGAGATGTCGGCGCCGTCGCCCGTGTTGATCTGCGGAATCGCGCCGCCCTCGGCGAATGCTGCGATTACGATTTTCATGGACACGTCGCCCTCCCGCCCTTAACGGGCCGGTTTCATCCGCCGCAGCGCGCGGTCGAGCGCCTCGACGAAGAAGTACTCGCCCCACATCACGGACTCGTTCACGCCCAGCCCCTTGTGCATGTGATAGACACCGCCCTTCAGGATGCCCTCCCAATCGCCGTCGGGCTCGGCCAGGTGATCCGAGCACAGCGTAGTGAGAATTCGGAGCGCGGTCTCTCGATAGAAATGTGCCTTCGTGACATCTGCGATCAGGCGCGCAAGTTGGATCAGGCCGGACGCGGCGACAGCCGCCGCCGAGGTGTCCACCTGCTGCTTGCTCTCGGCAGGCGCGTCGTAGTCCCATGGCGCGACGCCGTCGGGGGGTGTGTGGCTGATGTAGTAATCCGCACAGAGCTCCGCTGTCTCGAGCAGCCGCCGGTCGCCGCCATGGCCGTATGCAGCGCCGAACCCATACAACGCCCAGGCCAGGCCACGCGACCAGCAGGAATCCCCGCGATAGCCCTGCTGTGTGCTCTGGCGCAGGAACTCTCCGGTTTGTGTATCGAAAATGCCTTCGTGCGAGGTGGACCCATCGCCGCGCACCAACACCCGCCGTGTGGTGAGGCAATGCCGCAAAGCGACGTCGCGGAGGTGGTCGTCACCCGTGTGCCGCGCGGCATAGAACACGATGCCGACATTCATCATGATGTCGATGAACAGGGAGTTGTCGGCAAGGAACGATCGCAGATACTGACCCTTCTCCTTGAACCGCAACGCCATGGTGCGCCCGGCCTGAATGAGCACTTCGTTGAGCGCCGGATCGGAAGCCAATTGGTTCCAGCGATAGTAGGTGCTCATGAAGATGAAGCCGAGGTCGTGCACGTCGCGATCGAACTTGCGCGGCTCGAGCGGGCGCGTGTAGCGGATGGCAAGCTCGCGCCAGTAGGATGCCTCGGTGGCGTCCTGCGCACGTGCTGCGAAGACCCACATCATACCCGGAAGAAAACCGTCGCACCAATGAGTCCACGCCGGAAGCTCGTGCTTCCACCGGCCTTCGTGCGTGTACATCGGATAGAAATCAGGATGGCGCTCAGCGAGCGCGCGAACCTTCTGGCGCGCCAAGTCTAAAGCGTGCTCGAAGAGAATAGTGTCGTCGTCGGAGTGGAGATTGAAACGGATCATTGAGTTGCCCCGCGGAGCATCCCGCTCATTATCGCGCGTCTGCTACGATCTTGAGCATGGCAGTTACAAGGATCACGGTTGCGAACGACGGATCCATCAGGGTCGAGGGCGATTTCGAGATTTGCGATCCGGAAGGGAAACCCTTCGGGCTCGGCGGAAGGACGGCGATTTCGCTGTGCCGCTGCGGTGCATCGCAAAACAAGCCGTTCTGCGACGGCAGCCACAAGCGCACCGGGTTCCAGGACAAGGTCACCGCGAGGGACCTGCCGGCGCCGATTCCCAAACCGTAGCGGGCGGCTACTTCGCGGCTACTTCACTGCAGTCGCTTCGAGCACGCAGACGTCGGGAAGGTTGCGGTAGCTTTCGGCGAAGTCCAGCCCGTACCCAACCACGAACTCGTCCGGAATCTCGAACCCCTTATAGGCGACGTCCACCGGACGTATCCGTCGACTCGGTTTGTCGAGCAGCGCGGCAATGCGGATGGAGCGCGGCTTCCGCTGCGCGAGAACCTGCATCAAGTAATTCAGCGTCACGCCGCTATCGATGATGTCCTCGACGATCAGGATGTCGAGCCCTTCGATGGCGCCGTCGAGATCGCGCGTGAGCTTCACCTGGCCCGAGCTCGTCTTGCCCTTGCCGTAACTCGACACTCCGAGGAAATCCAGCCGCACGCTGCGCTTGATGGAGCGCGCGAGATCGGCCAGAAATATGCACGAACCTTTGAGAATAGCGACGAGGTACAGCGGCTCATTGCCGGGGTAATCGGCGTCGATCTGTGCGCCCAGCTCGCGGATGCGCTCATGGATCTGTTCGGAGGAGATCAGTACGCGCAGTGGGGAGGTAGTCTCAGTTGCCACGGGGAAGCCTTTCGCTCGGGGGACCGATGTGGATGTGCCGCGCACTCGCTTTACCGGGCACGGCCTGACGGAATGCGTAGTAGGGGATGCGGAGCGTCTGAAGATAGTTGCGGAGCCAGACGCCCTCGGCTTGATCGGGATCGATCGCGACGTCCACGCGCCCCCGGTGATCGAAGCCGAGCATCCGGTGATAACGGGTCGCCCCACGCGCGCTCACCGGCAGCGAGCGCCCGAACTCCAGTTCGTACGCGCGGGAGACGGTGTGGAAATCGATGTTGAGAAAGTTGCCGTTTCCGGAGAACTTCTCGATGAGCGGCAGCGGGCCGGCAAGAACCTGGGGCTGCTCTGCCGCACTTTCGAGGCGCGCGATTTCGGCCAGGTTGCGAGCCAGGTTCGCACGCAGCTCAGCTTGATCGTAGATGCGCCGCACGCGGTCCAGTTCCTCGACGTAGGAGGTCACCTCAAGGCGCGGCAGCACACCGTCGTCAGACAGCTTGCGGGCGCGCTCCAGCCGATCTTTGCGGCGTGCGAGCATCCGCTGCGCGGCGGCCACCATTTCCGACGCTTGCTCCTCGTCCAATTCCTCCACCGTAACCCGGCCATAGAGTGTGCGCTCCAGAATGGCGAGATCGGGGCCATCTGCGGGCTCATCCTGCGCGGCTCGCGGGAGTGCAATTCCGGCCTGCTCGAGCGTGCGCGCCGCCGGCTGCTGCGCAAAGAGGCCGGGCACAATAATCAGCGTGAGGAGTGAAATTGTAACAGGCAGACGCAAGTGGACGGACAGCCTTTCCGCCCGCGCCGGCGGCTACAAAGCACAGCGCGGATACTGCTCATAAATACCGATTGTAGTACGATGTGCGTGAGGAGCCGATTGCCGACCCCCACCAACTCAGACGAAGCGCAGCAACCCGCTGACGAGACTTTAGACGCCGTCCTGGCAGCCGCGCGCGCGGCGGATTCGAAGAAGGCTTCCGCCATCCGCGTGCTCGACCTCAGAGAGATCACGACTTTCGCCGAGTACTTTCTGGTCTGCACGGGCAACAACCAGCGCCAGATCCAGGCGATCGCCGACGACGTTCACCACGAACTCAAGCAGGACGGCCGAATTCCGCTCGGGATCGAGGGCTATGACAAAGCCGAATGGGTGCTCCTCGATTACGGAGACTTCCTCGTCCACGTCTTCTCCGAAGCGGCCCGGAAATTCTATGATCTCGAACGCCTCTGGCGCGCCGCCAAAGACGTCCCCGTAGAACAGACCGGCCCCGCATAGCGTCCGGGTACGCAACCAAACGGCAAATTCACGCGCCACAAGCCCTTACAATAGAATCGTGCTGGTAACCATCGGAGGGGCAAGCCCGACGCGTCCCGAATGGCTGCGCGCCCCCGCGCCTGTCGGCGAAAACTACGCGGAACTCAAGCAGCTGGTGCAATCACTTCGGTTGCACACGGTCTGCGAAAGCGCGGCCTGCCCAAATATCGGCGAGTGCTGGAACCGCCGCACCGCCACGTTCATGATCCTCGGGAATGTCTGCACGCGCCGCTGCGGTTTTTGCGCGGTGCAGAAGGGCGCTCCTCTCACGGTGGATTACGACGAGCCGCGCCGCGTGGCGGAAGCGGCGTCCCTGCTCAACTTGCGTTACGCCGTCATCACCAGCGTTAACCGCGACGACCGCAAAGACGGCGGCGCGGAGTTATTCGCCCTTACGATCAACGCGATTCGGAACCGCATCCCGGGGTGCCGTGTGGAGGTTCTGACGCCGGATTTTCAGGGCTCGGAGGCGGCCGTGGATATCGTGCTCGAGGCGGCGCCGGACGTGATGAACCACAACACGGAAACTGTGCCGCGCCTCTACCGCCAAGTCCGCCTGGGCGCTCGTTACGAGCGATCGCTCGACATCCTGGCCTATGCCAAGAGAGCGCGGCCCGAAATCCCGACCAAGTCCGGCCTGATGCTCGGGCTCGGCGAAACGATGGATGAAGTGCTCGCGGTGATGCGTGACCTGCGTGCGCACAACGTGGACATCCTCACCCTCGGTCAGTACCTGCGGCCCACGCAGAAGCACCTGCCGGTGCTGCGCTACATCCCTCCGTCTGAATTCGCGGAACTGCGCCGCGCGGGGATGGAGATGGGCTTCCGGCACGTGGAGAGCGGCCCGCTCGTGCGTAGTTCGTATCACGCGTCCGAAGCGGTCTAGATCGCACACGCCCGTTTCCCGTACAATCGGGGCTTATGTGCCGCACCGGAGCCCTTCTAGTCGTGTCCGCGCTGCTCGTCACCGCCGAGGTTCACCGCCACCCCAAGGGCGAAGTGATTCCGCATGAGAAATACATCGGGGTCGTCAGCGAGACGGATTCGCCGGTCCAGAAGCATTACATCGCCTCGAAGGACGGCCTCTACATCGCAGCCGCCATTCGCAAGCCGAAAGGCCTCGGGCCGTTCCCCGCGCTGATCTACTTCCACGGGGCTCCCGGCGGACGCGGCATGGAGAAGCTCGTTACGTGGTCGCTCGGCGCCACCGGCGGACCGCTGTGGGAGCGCCTCCTGCAGGAAGGCTATGCCGTCATCGTCGCCGATTACCGGCGCATTCCGGGCCAGTACATCCTCTCGCCCGTCGAGTCCGCCGGCCCCACAACCTACGTCGAGGATGGCGAGGCGGTGCTTGATTTCGTTCGCTCGCTGCCATACGTCGGTAAGAATCGTATCGCCGTGTACGGCGTCAGCCTCGGCGGCAATCTGGCAGCGTACCTTGTGAGCCGGCAGAAGGTCGCGGCGGCGGTCTTCGGCGCGGGCGCGGTAAACGGGTTCCTGCACGCGTCGCGCCCGCCGGCCGGCGCGACGCCCGGGACGTTCAAGGTTCAGTTCGATGAGGCGGCCGCCCTCAAGAACATCGCCGGCATCACGTGCCCCGTGCTTGCCCTCGTGGGCACGGAGGACCCGTTCATGGGGATCAACGAGGTCTTCCACGACCTGCTCATCAAGTCCGGTAAGGCCGCCCATCTTCACATCTACGAGGGCGGCTACCATGATTTCGTCGCCGGCCCTCAAGGCCATCAGGGCCGTAGCGAGCCCCTGCTCACCTCCACGCTCGATGCGCTCGAGGTGACTCTTGCGTTTTTGAAGAAGCGCATGTAACGCGGCAATACCGCATCGCCTTGAACAACTCGCCTGAAGCGACTGCATTGCCTCCGCCACTTGTTTCCGCAGGTTCGGGTCTTCTACCATGAGCGGTTTGATACGGTCACGCTCCCGCGGCCGCCTCGCCCGCCTGCTGCGGTGGACGGCGGCTGCGCTCCTTGCCGGATACGCCCTCGCCCTGCTCTCGCTTGCCGCGCTCCGCTGGTTCGATCCGCTTACAACCGCCGTCCACATCCAGCGCCGGATTGAGGCGCTCGTTTCCGGCAAGCAGTACCGGAAGGAGTACACGTTCGTACCATCGTCCCGCATTGCGCCGTCGCTCCAGCATGCGGTGGTCACCGCCGAGGACGCCCGCTTCTACCAGCATCACGGCATCGACTGGCAGGAGCTCCAGAACGCCCTGGACGACGAGCTGGACACAGGCCGCCTGCGTGGCGCTTCCACCATCACGCAGCAGCTCGTGAAGAATCTGCTGTTCACCACGCATCGCAACCCGCTTCGCAAGATTGCCGAGTGGACCCTCGCGCCCGCCGCCGAGCCGCTGATCGGCAAACAGCGCATTCTGGAGCTGTATCTGAACGTCGTGGAATGGGGCCCCGGCGTTTACGGCGCGGAAGCGGCGGCGCGCCACCACTACGGCGTGCCCGCGTCGCGACTCACCCGCGAGCAGGCTGCACGGCTTGCCGCCATCCTTCCCTCGCCCCGCCGCCGCAAACCCCAGCGTATGGATCGTTACAGCGCCGCCATATTACACCGTATGGCCCAGACGGGTTGGTGAGGCGCGGGGCTTCCGCCAGTCCTGATAGACTGATTTGAATACTTTGGCAACCAGTCAGTGGGTGAAGTGATGACCCGCCGCAACGCGCTACTACTTGTGCCCGCGGCCCTCGCCGCCGCACAGAAGACGAAACGGAAGAAGGACGGTCAGCCGCCTGAGCTCGAAGTCCTGGCATTTGGAGCGCGCCGGCGTTCGGGCGTCCTCGAGATCGACGGACGTGTGCGCAACTGCGGCGAGCGCACGCTCGAAAAGGTGCTGTTGATCTTTCATGTCGTTTCGCCCGATGGCAAGGTGGTCACCACCCAAAAAGGTCAATTGGACCCCGCCGTTCTGGAACCCGGCGAGGAGTCTGGTTTCGAGTGGCAGGCGAGAGACCACGCCAGGGCAGTCACTGTGATGATCGGCGCAACAAACCGCGGTGAAGACGAACTGGTCCTCCTCAAACCTGGCCCGTATCCGATCGATTAGCAGGTCCCGCCGTTTTCCCTCCGCAAAGAATCCCGGAAAAACTTTGCGACTTTTTCACAAAAGTGAACATCCACATGGACGAACCCAGAGGGACACAATGCACTGCATCGACAGGAACACCCAGGAACGACTGTACCGGGACGCACATGTTGAAGTGGACTTCATTGCGGGCAGCCTGCAGCTTGACAGCCGGCCGGTGCGACTCACTCGCAAGGAGTCGGCGCTCCTCACCGCGCTCGTCTGCAACGCCGGCGATATCATGAACCGCGAAGTGCTGCTTTCGCGCGTGTGGGGCTACGGGCCGATGATCCGGACCAGGACACTTGACGTTCACATCCGCCGCCTTCGCAAGAAGCTGGGCGCGTACGGCGATCGGTACATCGAGACGATCTTCGGTGTCGGTTACAGGTTTCAACCCTACCGCGAGCCCCGGACCAGCTCCCTGGCCGCAACCGCTGGGCTCGCCGTAGCTTGAAAATCCTTCCGCTGGCGCGCGCGAGTTTGCTTTGCCGCGCGCGCCCTGCCGTGTCTTGCGGCTCCGCCCTCCGTTACACTGAGGGTTCCCATGGCCGAGCGCGTTTCTCCAGCTACCCGCCTCGCCGGCTCCGTCCGGCTTCCTGGCGACAAATCCATTTCTCACCGCTATGCGATGCTGGGAGCTGTTGCCACCGGCAGCACCCGGATCCATAACTACTCGACTGGGGCCGATTGCGCCTCGACCCTTGCCTGCATCGGCGAACTCGGGGCGCGCGTCGAGCGCAGCGGATCGGTTGTGACGATTGGGGGCGCGGGCCTCCAGGGCTTGCGCCAGCCCGCCGGCACCTTGGACGCCGGCAACTCCGGATCGACGATTCGAATGATGTCCGGCATTCTGGCCGCGCAATCATTCCCGAGCCGCATTACTGGTGACGCCTCGCTCCGCCGCAGGCCGATGGACCGCATCCTGCGCCCGCTCGAAGCGATGGGCGCTTCCATCAGTGCCAGCGACGGCCACTTCCCGCCGCTCGACATTCAACCGGCCCGGCTTCGCGCGATCGATTACGAGTTGCCGGTCGCCAGCGCACAGGTGAAGACGTGCATTCTGCTCGCCGGCCTGTACGCGGACGGCGTCACGGCCGTCATCGAGAAGATCCGGACGCGCGATCATACCGAGCTGGCGCTAAAGGGATTCGGCGCCGAGATCGACGTTGAAGGCCGGACGGTTCTTGTCCGTGGTCCCGCGAAACTACGCGGGCGCGAAGTTTCCGTCCCCGGCGACCTATCGTCCGCCGCCTTTTTCCTCGTCGCGGCGCTGCTCGTGCCTGGTTCGGTGATCGAGATCGAGGGTGTCGGCATGAACCCTACGCGCTCGGCGCTGCTCGATTTTCTCGCCGGCATGGGCGCGGCGATCAAGGTGCGCTCTCTTGCATTTCAAACCGGAGAGGCGGTAGGGAATCTCGAGATCCGGCACGGGCGGTTGACCGGAGGAGTCATTGAAAAGGCGCTGACAGCGGCCCTGATTGATGAGATTCCCGTTCTCGCCGTGCTCGGCGCCATCACCGACAACGGGCTCACCGTTCGCGACGCTGCGGAATTGCGCGTCAAAGAGACGGACCGCATCGCGACCGTTGCGGATAACCTGCAACGAATGGGCATTCGGGTGGAACTGACTGCCGACGGCTTCCATGTGCCGGGATGCCAGCGGTTCCGCGCAGCGACGCTCGATTCGTTCGGCGATCACCGCATCGCGATGGCCTTCTCCGTGGCCGCGCTCGCGGCCGATGGCGAGTGCACCATTGATGGTTCCGAGGCGGCGGGCGTCTCGTTCCCGGAGTTTTACACGCTCCTGAACGGCCTGCGGGCATGATGGCCACTTGACGCTGGCAGTCCGTCCGGTGATGCTGGAACGGATGGATTTGAGCCTGGCTGTTCTTCTCGTGCTGGTGGCCGTCGTTGCCGCCGTACAGATCCTGATGTGGCGCAGGCAGAGCCCGCCCGTTGATCTTGGCCCCGCAATGGCTCGCCTCGACGCACTGGAGCGTGGGCAGGAGCGGACGGAACGCGGCATTCGCGAGGAGATCGGGAGAAATCGCGACGAGACGGCTCGCGAGACTCGTGCGGGCCGCGAGGAGTTGCAGCGCGCGTTCACGGCATTGAAGATCGAGACCGAGCGCAAACTGGAGCAGATCCGAGGCACCGTGGAAGAGAAGCTCCAGGAGACGCTCGAACGCCGGCTGGGTGAATCCTTCAAGTCTGTCAGTGAGCGCCTCGAACAGGTCCACAAGGGCCTCGGCGAGATGCAGGCGCTCGCGGCCGGCGTGGGCGACCTCAAGCGCGTGCTCTCGAACGTGAAGGTCCGCGGAATCTGGGGAGAAGTGCAGCTCCGGATGTTGCTGGAGCAGTTGCTGAGCCCGGAGCAGTGGGCCGAAAATGTCGCGACCGCCGGCACATCGGAGCGCGTCGAGTTCGCCATCAGGCTTCCCGGCGCCGAACGGAACGGCTGCGTCTGGTTACCGGTGGACGCGAAATTCCCGCAGGAGGATTACATTCGCCTGGCCGAAGCCTCTGAGCGCGGCGACGCCGAAGCCGTCGAAGCGTCCGCACGCCAACTCGAGGCCCGCGTAAAGCAGTGCGCCCGCGACGTCGCAGCCAAGTACGTCGCGCCGCCCGCCACTACGGATTTCGCCCTACTCTATCTCCCCACCGAGGGCCTCTACGCCGAAGTGCTGCGGCGCCCCGGCCTTGCGGAAGCCCTACAACGCGACTTCCGGATCGTCATTGCCGGCCCGACCACCTTCGCGGCGCTGTTGAACAGCCTGCAAATGGGCTTCCGCACCCTTGCCATCCAACAGCGCTCGGGTGAAGTGTGGGAACTGCTCGGCGTCGTGAAGACCGAGTTCGATCGCTATGCCGACGTACTCGCCCGCGTGCAGAAGAAACTTCAGGAGGCGAACAATACCGTCGAAACCGGCCTCACTCGCACGCGCGCCATTCAGCGCAAGCTGCGGGACGTGCAGGAGCTGCCAGCCGGCGTCGACGAATTGGAGGAAATCACCGCAGAGGTCTGAGCGCTACGCGAGCGTGACCTTGCGCACCATCTCCGCGTTCTGCCTGAGCTCGTCCTTGAACTTCGGGAACACCCCGACGATCACCGGATCCTGTGGCTTGATGTTTTTGAGGACGTTCGCGAACGCCGCCTCGATCGATTCCGCTGACCGGATGTTCCGTCCTGCCCCCATCAGCTTGAATGCGAAGCAGGTTTTCTTGGTCTGCCGGACCATCTTGCACATGCGCTCGGGATCCCGCTCCATGAACGCCTCGCCAAGCGACGCTTCCCCGAACTCCTTACGGCTCTCCTCCACGGTGCGCGACACGCGGTACATGCAGGTCATGTAATAATCGACGGGCCAGCCGCGCTCTTCGATGTACTCCACCACAGCCGGGTTATGGCAGGAGACGCCCGCCGGAGCGCCCGCATCGTGCACGGCGTTGATGAAATCCCGAACCTGATCCATCTTGCCTTCGCGAAGGCGTTCGTCGGTGCGGTTGCCGTGGTGGCCGATGCCGAGCGGGTTCCGCTTCACTACTGACGGCAACAGTGACCAGTCCTTCATAAGTGCGAAGTCGGCGAGCACGAGCACGTTCATCTTCCCGCCGGCGTCGCGGTAGCGCGTCCAGTCCTCCATGCACGGTTCGTTGTAATGGACCTGCCACGTGTTGATTCCGGTGCGCTCCGCCTGCCTCAGCACCTCGACACGCCTCTCCGGCGTGTACCACTCGCGCATGCAGCTATCGAGGATCGAGTTGAAGTGAGAATAGCCGTAGAACGGATTCGAGCCGATCAGCAGCCGGGTGATCTCCTTACCGCGGAAATTCACCTTCGGAATGTCCACGGGCGGTTGCTGTTGCGCGAGGGCGAGCGTTGCGCCCATCGCGGTTGCACCTTGCAGAAAGTGGCGGCGGTCCGTTTTCATGCGTTCGGCTCCTTTAGTCCGATTATCCGCACAGTATACCCCGGTTGTTCAAATGGTTTAATGGAGACGTCAAGAGGAGCCGATGCCGGAAAAATCCCCTACTGAAACCCGAAGTGTCTACGCGCCCAGCCAGGACTTCGTCCGCCGCGCCCGCGTGCAGGGCATGGCTGCCTATCGCGACTTGTATGAGCGCGCCAAGGAGAAGCCCGAGGAGTTCTGGGGCGCTCTGGCCGAACAGGAACTGTTTTGGTTCGAGAAATTTCACAAAGCTTTTGAGTGGAACCCGCCGTTTGCGCAGTGGTTCGCCGGCGGAAAGACGAACGCCTCATATAACTGCCTCGATCGCCACCTCGAGACGCGCAGGGACAAGGTCGCCATCCTCTGGGAAGGCGAACCCGGCGATCAGCGGTCGATCTCCTACGGCGAGCTTCACCGCATGGTTTGCCGCTTTGCCAACGTGCTGAAGAGCCGCGGTTGGAAAGCCGGGGAGCGTGCTGTCATCTACATGCCGATGGTTCCGGAATTGCCCGTAGCCATGCTGGCCTGCGCGCGCCTGGGTATTACGCACAGCGTCGTTTTCGGCGGCTTCTCATCGGAAGCCCTGAAGGCCCGCGTGCAGGACCTGGGAGCATCGGTGATCATCACGGCGGACGGCGGCTGGCGCCGTGGGAAGGAGGTCCGGCTCAAGTCCGTCGTCGATGAGGCACTCCCCGAATGCCCCAGCGTGCGCGACGTCATCGTTCATCGACGCACCGGCTCCGAAGTCGTGATGCAGGACGGACGCGATTATTGGTGGCACGCACTCGAAGAGAACGTCAGCGACGACTGTCCCGCCGAGCCGCTCGATGCCGAGCATCCGCTCTACGTGCTCTACACCTCCGGCACCACCGGCAAGCCCAAGGGCATCCTGCACACCACCGGCGGCTACCTCCTGCAGACGCTCATGACAATGAAGTGGGTCTTCGACCTCAGCGAGGAAGACATCTACTGGTGCACGGCGGACATTGGCTGGGTGACTGGCCATAGCTACGTCGTGTACGGGCCACTCGCCGCCGGAGCGACCAGCGTGATGTACGAAGGCGCTCCCGATTACCCTGCCTTCGACCGCTGGTGGCAGATCGTGGAGAAGCACCGGGTCAGCACTTTCTATACCTCGCCGACCGCGATCCGTGCGCTTATCCGCCAGGGCGAAGACCATCCCAATAAGCACGACCTGTCGAGCCTGCGGTTGCTCGGGAGCGTCGGCGAACCGATCAACCCCGCGGCCTGGGAGTGGTATTACCGCGTCATCGGAAAGGACCGCTGCCCCATCGTGGACACATGGTGGCAGACCGAGACCGGAGCGATCATGATCGCGCCCATGCCTGGCGCGACTCCGCTAAAGCCCGGTTCCGCAACGCTTCCCTTGCCGGGAATCCTGACTGATGTCGTGGACATGAACGGGAATAGCGTGGGCACGGATCAGGAGGGCTTTCTGGTCATCAAGCGTCCGTGGCCGGCAATGCTCCGCACCATCTGGCGCGACCCGCAGCGGTACGAGAGCCAGTATTGGAGCCGCCTTCCCGGTGTCTACTTCACCGGAGATGCCGCACGCCGCGATGCTGATGGATACCTGACGGTTCTCGGCCGCGTGGACGACGTGATGAATGTGAGCGGGCACCGGCTGTCGACCATGGAGATCGAATCGGCCCTCGTCCGGCACGACGCCGTCGCCGAGGCGGCCGTAGTCGGCAGGCCGGACGAGATCACGGGGCAGGCGGTCTGCGCCTTCATCACTCTGAAGCGCGGGCGCTCGGATCACAAGGTACTCGCGGAGGAACTGCGCAAGTGGGTCGGCCACGAGATCGGCAACTTTGCCAAACCCGCCGAAATCCGCTTCACCGATGCTTTGCCAAAGACCCGATCGGGTAAGATCATGCGCCGGCTCCTGCGGGAGATCGTCACGACTCACTCCGTGACAGGCGACGTTACGACGCTGGAAGACCTGGGCGTAGTGAACCGGCTCGCGACGCAGCACGACGAGGAGTAACGCTATCCCGAGGGGGCACGCCAGGCGTTCCCCCTCGGTCACCTACTCCAGGAAGATCGCGCCCTCCAGATACGGCACTGCGTTCCCGGCCAGCGTGACCCGCGCCCCGCGGTCTTCGCAGAATAGTTCGCCTCCGCGCCGAGACACCTGCCACGCAGTCAGCAGTTTCTTATCGAGCCGCTTGGACCAGTAAGGCGCCAGCGTGCAGTGCGCCGAACCTGTCACTGGGTCCTCGTCTACTCCGTGTGCGGGCGCGAAAAAGCGCGATACGAAATCGGCCTGCTCGCCGGGCGCGGTCACGATCACCATGCGGCCCAATTGCGCGACGGCTTTGAAATCGGGTTCGAGGGTGCGCACGTCGGCTTCGGATTCGTACACGGCCAGGTAGTCCCGGGCGGCCAGCAGATCCACAGGCGCTTTGCCCAGCGCGAGTCCCACCTTCACGGTGTCCTCGTCGCACGGCTCCGGCGGGCGCGAGGGGAAGTCCATCGCGAGCAGATCGTCCTGCCTGCGGACCACTAGCTCTCCGCTGATCGTCATGAACTGCACCGCCGCCAGATCCTTTTTGAGGTAGTTGAAGACGACGTAGGCGGACGCCAGGGTCGCGTGCCCGCACAGGTCGATCTCGCACGCAGGCGTAAACCACCGCAGGTGGTAGCGCTCGCCCATCGGCACTAGAAACGCAGTTTCGGAGAGGTTGTTCTCGAGCGCGATGGCCTGAAGGATGCGGTCGTCCAGCCAGCTTTCGAGCGGGCAGATCGCGGCCGGATTGCCGCCGAACAGGCGGCTCGTGAAGGCGTCAACCTGGTAAATGGGTATGCGCACGAACGTAGTATCCTACGTTCACAATCTCCACCGCCGTATGGGTTTCCGCTGGGCGTTACCGTCCCGCCGGCTCAATCTGCACGAGCCCCGGCGTCGCCGGCGGAGCGGTTTGGGGTGCGCGCCAGTGGTCAATCTGTGAAACCTGATGTACGCACGACACGGTGCAGAACGGCGCGCACGATTTTTCAGTCAGGAACTCACGCCGCACATCGGCACTCGAGTACGTATCGAGCGGCACCGCCGGGTAGCCGCGCTGCTGCGAACAGTAGTGCACCAGCCCGTCCTCGCAGATGTAAAGGTATCGCGCGCCGGCCCGGCACCGCCACTCGTTCCGCCGCCCGGCGGCGATGTTCTCCTGAAAAACATTGAAGCGCGAGAAATTTGTCTTCCGCAGTGCGCGCATCTCGTCGAAAACCGCGCGCGCGGTTGCATCCAGCGGCCGCAACTGACCGCCGTTATCGTGCAGGATGCCGACTGTGGAAGTGAACCCCAGTTCAATGGCGCGGCGGCCTACCGCGAGCGCGTCATTCGGATCCCCCGCCCCGATCACCGAGTTGATGTTCACGTGAAACAGCGCGTGCTCCGCAAGCAGCCGCAGCTTCGCATCCAGCACCTTCAGGCTCTTCTTCGAGACCTCGTCCGGCCGCACGTTGTCGATCGAGATCTGTAGGTGATCGAGTCCCGCGGCGTTGAAACGCCCAATGCGCTCAGCGGTTAGAAAGTATCCATTCGTGATGAGCCCGGCGATCATGCCGCGCCGCCGGATATGGTGGATGACGTCATCGAGATCGGGATTCAACAGCGGCTCGCCTCCGCTCAACGTGATCACGCTGGTCCCGAGTTCGGCAAGCTTGTCGATGCGGCGCCTAAGCGTCACGAACGGCACCGGCGGCGACACCTTGTCGTACTCGTTGCAGTACGCGCACGCCAGGTTGCACCGCCGCGTGGTCACAAGATGCGCCATCACCGGGTGTCGCGTGGAGGCAAGCCCGTGCGCAATCATCATCAACTCGCGAACACGGCGGTGCGCAGCACGGAATGTACGAATCAAACCCAGTCCCCTCTGATGCATCCCCTCTGATTTCAGAAACAAACCGATTGTAACGGCGTGCCCCCGCATGGGCCGAGAAACATTGGCCATTTGGCGCGTTTCCGCGGCTCAACGGGGAAAAAGCGGGGTTGCGCGTCGCCGCCATTCAACTCGAAATGCGCCCGCTCGGAGCCGAAATCTCCCGTTTGAATTCAATGCGCTGGCAGCGCCCCGGGTGCGCCCGTACGCTGGACCTATCACTCGGAGGTGCCATGCATCGAACTGTCAAATATGTCGAAAAGGCTATCAGTGTCGTCGCGAACGCCGCATGGGGTGCGTTCGAGCGACTGAACCGGATCCGCCCCAATCCATCGTTCACGCCCAAGTGGTCTGACCGGCCGCTTCTAAAGTCACACGAAAAATCCATGCCGCCGCTCGGCTGGCCTCGCGAGACCGACTCTCTCTGCCCGAAGTGCGTTCCGGAGATCAGGCAACGAATCCTGGACGGCGAGATCGACTACAGCATCCTGGAGCACGAGCGCGTCGGCGAGATCAAAGCCACCATCATCGAGCGCGACGGGCAGATCATCATGACGAAGGAATGCCCCGTGCACGGCTACTTCGAAGATGTCATGTCGATCGATTCGGACTTCTACCGCCACATCGAACGCGCATTCCCCGGCCGCGATATCCGGGCGCACAATGATGAACGCCTGCACCGGCACGGCTCAAGCACCGTGACGCATGGCCGGGGTGCGGTGCTCACGGTGGACCTCACGAACCGCTGCAACATGATGTGCGACCCATGCTTCATGGACGCCAACCAGGTGGGTTTCGTCCATGAATTGTCATGGGACGACATCAAGACGCTGCTCGAGAACGCCATCTCGATCAAGCCGCGCCGGCAAATGTCCGTGCAGTTCTCGGGCGGCGAGCCGACGCTCTCTCCGTACTTCCTCGATGCGATCCGCTATGCGCGCGAACTCGGGTACAACAGTGTGCAAGCAGCCACCAACGGAATCGAGTTCGCCAAGAGCCTTGACTTCTGC
>DATMXS010000003.1:0-30897 GCA_035561355.1 Bryobacteraceae bacterium
GGGTCCGCGCTGCTCGACCTGGGACGGCTTCAGGGCTGGACGCTGAAACCGGCGAGGCTCAAATGAAACTGCTCGGGGGCCTGATTGCGATTGCACTTAGCGCCACCGCGGCGGCAGATCGCACGTATGAGTTGCGCGGAAAGCTCGAGCCGGCGCCCAAACAGTGGCTACAGGCTACGCTGTCGGGGGCGTACACGCCGTTTCTAGCGGATCAGAGGGTGGACCCGAACGGCAGCTTCAAATTCAAGAAGGTCGCGGCGGGGACGTACACGCTGGTCATCAGCGGCGTGCGCGGAGATCAATGGACCATCCGGCGGATCCCGAGAGATCCCCGGCCGAATGCCGGGCGCCCAAGTGTTCCACTGTTCAGCGGCACGATACTGCAGACGGTGGAGGTCGGGCCGACGGTCGCAGACAAGAAGGGGCGAGTGAACGTCGCGATCCCGCTCCGTCCCGAAGAGACTCCCGGCGCAGCCGAACGGCGCCACATGGTTAACGTCCGGGACCTCGCGATTTCGGACCAGGCAAAGCGGGAGTATGCCAAGGCGTTCGGCAGGCTGGGCGAACGCGACCACGAAGGGGCGGAGCGGCACCTGCGCCGTGCGATCGAACTCGCGCCGCAATACGCCGAAGCGTGGAACCTGTTGGGCACGGTCTACTATCAGACGCAACGCTACGCCGAGGCGGAGCGGCAGTTCCGTGAAGCGCTGAAGCTCCACCCGGATTCGTTCGCGCCACTCGTGAACCTGGGAGGCGTGCTCATCAACCTGCGCCGCTGCCAGGAGGCGCTCGAGTACAACAGGCGCGCCGTGACGGAGCGGCCCAAGGACGCGCTCGCGAATTCACAGATGGGTACGTCCTACTACTGCCTCCAGCAGGACGGGCAGGCGGTCCACTATTTCGAAACCGCCAAGCGCCTCGACCCGCGCCATTTCTCGAACCCGCAACTGATGCTCGCCGACATCTGGGAGCGGCGGGGCGAGCTTCAGCGGGCCGCGCAGGAGATCGAAGATTATCTGCGTTTGAGGCCGGACGTGCCGAATGCGGCGGCCTTGCGCGATTACGCCCGGAAGCTGCGTTCCGGCGTGAGCGGGGCGGGTCCCAGGTAGCCGCTCAATCCAGGCGCTTGTGAAAGCGGAGCGCGCTGAGACCGAGGATCAGCACGCCGTAAACGAGCAACGCGAGCATCTGGGGCCAGAGCACGCCGGGACCGGTGCCCTTCAGGAAAATGCCGCGAACGATCGTGATGAAGTAGCGCAACGGGTCGAGGTAACTGAGCCACTGAACCACTTCCGGCATGTTCCGAACCGGAAACGAAAACCCGCTCAGCATGAAGGCGGGCATGAAGAAGAAGAACGACGCCATGACGGCTTGCTGCTGGGTCTGCGAAACCGTGGAGACGAACAGGCCGACACCACAGGTGGTGAGCAGGAAGAGGGCCGACCCGGCAAACAGCAGCAGCACACTGCCCCGCAGTGGAATACCGAAGATCAGAAGGGCCGCAGTTGTGATGAACACCGTCTCGAAAAGGCCGGCCAGGGCAAACGGAACGATCTTGCCGATGATGAGTTCCAGCGGCCGGATGGGCGTCACCATCAACTGTTCCATCGTGCCGATCTCCTTTTCGCGCACGATCGCCATCGCTGTCAGCATGATGGTGACGAGCGCGACGATGTTCACAATGACCCCGGGGATGAAGTAATTGCGGCTGCGCAGGTCCGGATTGAACCAGACGCGCGTTTCCGGTTCCACAGCCGGCAGTCCCAGCGCGACGGGACCGCCCGCCGCGGCCGTGCGGCCCACCAGTTTCGCCCGCTGCTGTTGAGCGAACGCTTCGGCGCCGTAGCGCGCCACCACTTGTGTGGCGTACGCGCCGACGATCGAGGCGCTGTTGGAGTTGGCGCCATCGATCAGGATCTGAACGGCAGTCGATTCGCCGCTGGTGACCTTGCCTCCAAATCCGGGAAGGACCCGCACTACGGCGTCAACGCGGCCGTAATCGAGGAGCGCCTGTGCGGACGCTTCGCTGGCCGCCCCGGAAACAATGGTGAACCGGCCCGAGCCTTCGAAGGACGCCCGCAATTCACGGCTCTGGGGAGTCCGGTCGAGGTCCATCCAGCCGAGGCGTGCGTGATCGACATCCAGCGTGACCGCGAAGCCGAAGACGATGAGCTGGATCAGCGGCGGACCGATCAGCAGGGCACGCATGCGCGGCTCCCGCAGCGTCTGTCGGAACTCCTTCACGATAATGTGCCAGATCCGTTCGCGCATGTCAGGCCACCTTCTGCCGTAGCTTGCGTGTCGCCACTGCGAACACGACAGCGGCATACACAATGAGAAAAGCGAGTTCGCCGGCGAGCACGCTTGAGCTCACGTTTTTCAGAAAAATGCCCTTGAGCGATGTGACGAAATAGCGCGCCGGAACGATGTGCGTGATCACCTGGATCGGCGCGGGCATAGTCTCAATGGAAAAGACAAATCCGGAGAGCAGGAACGCCGGAAGAAACGAGCTCACCATGGCCAACTGGTACGCCACCACCTGTGATCGCGCGATGGCCGAAATCATCAGCCCCCAGGCAAGCGAGCCGAAGAGGAACAGGAATGTCGGAATGATGAGGCGAAGCGGATTGCCGCGGAGCGGAACGTCGAAAAGGAACACGCCGACGAGCACGGAGACGAGCGTGTCGATGGCCCCGAGCACGATGTAGGCAGACATTTTTCCCAGCACCAGTTCGGCTGGCCGCACCGGAGTGGAAAGCAACTGCTCCATAGTGCCGTTCTCCCACTCGCGCGCGATGGTGAGCGAGGTGATGAGCGTTGCGATGATCGCGACGATGACGGCTATAAGGCCCGGCACAATATAGTTCCGCGATTTCATCTCGCTGTTGTACAGAACGCGGAGCCGCGTCTCCACCGGGTTGCGCAATTCCCCCGCGCCTCTGCGCTCCAGTGACTCGGCGCGCACTTCGCGCGAGTATCCCGCGATGATGCTGTCCACGTAGCCTCGTGCGATACCAGCCGTGTTCGAATCGCTGCCGTCGATAATCACCTGAACGCTTGCTGTGCGGCCCGCGAGCAGGTCGCGCGCAAAGCCGCGAGGGATGACGATGGCGGCGAGCGCACGGTCGCGATCGATACTGTTCTCGATTGCTTCGTAACTGCCGGCGTGCCCCAGAACATCGAAATAGCGGGACGCGGTGAAGCGCGCGGTAAGATCGCGGCTCTGTGCAGTGGCGTCATGGTCCCGGACAATAGTGGGAACGCGATCCACGTCAAGCGTCAGGCCGTAGCCGAACAGGATGAGCATGAACAGCGGGATGGCGAGCGCACCTCCAAGGCTGCGGGGATCGCGGAGGATGTGGAGGAATTCCTTGCGGGAAACGGCCCGCAGGCGACGGAGCTTCACGCGGTCCTCCTTTCTTCCTGTTCGATGCGTGCGACAAACACGTCTTCCATCGACGGCTCGATCTGCTCGAAGCGACGCACGGTTACGTGCCGTTCCGCGAGCAGCGCAGGGATTCTTGCCGCGGCGGCATCGGCGTCCTCGACGGTTACGTGCAGCCCACCTCCGAATACGGCCACGTCATGAATGCCGGGCTGCCCTTCGAGCGCCTTCAAGCTCTCCAGCAGGTCCGAACTCTCCAGGGTCATCAAGGCGTGCGAGATCAGCGATGTTTTCAACTCTGCGGGCGAGCCCAACGCGATAATCCGCCCGCGGTACATGAGTGCGAGCCGGTGACAGTACTCGGCCTCATCCATGTAGTGCGTCGAGACGAAAATCGTGTGGCCGGTTTCGGAGAGCTGGTAAATCAGGTCCCAGAAATGCCGGCGTGCGATCGGGTCCACACCGGACGTGGGCTCATCCAGAAACAATATCGGCGGCTGGTGGAGAATCGCGCAGCCCAGCGCGAGCCGCTGCTTGAGCCCGCCCGGCAGCAGCCGCGTCATCGAGTTGCGCCTTTCGCCGAGGCCGGCCATTTCAAGCGCGTATTCCTTTCGTGCCGCGCGTTCCGCCCGGGGCACCCCGTAGATGCCCGCGAAAAAGTCAATGTTCTCCTCGACCTTCAGGTCGTCATAGAGCGAGAACTTCTGCGACATGTAGCCGATGGTGTGCTTGATCTCCTCAGGCTGCGTTGCAACGTCGAAGCCACCGACTGACGCGCGTCCGCTGGTCGGCGCGAGCAGTCCGCAGAGGATCCGAATAGTGGTGGATTTACCGGCGCCGTTCGGGCCCAGAAAGCCGAAGATCTCCCCTCGTGCGACCGTGAGCGTGATGTCGTCCACGGCGGTGAAATCGCCAAAGCGCTTCACCAGGTTCTCAGTCTCGACGGCGTTGGTCATGCGGCTTCCTTGCGGATGAGTGCGATGAAGACGTCCTCGAGCGAAGGGGTGATTCTGCGGAACGTTGCGCCTTCGACAAGAGCCGCAAGGCGCTCGGGCGACGTACGCTCGGGCGAGAGGAACACGTGCAGCACGTCGCCCGCCGGCTCCGCGCTGAGGACACCCTCCTGCGCCGACAGCGTTTCCTTTGCTGCGCGCCGGTCCCGCGCCCGCACCTCATAGCACTGCTCCTCGAGAGCTGTCCGCAGCGCTTCGGGAGAATCGAGCCGGATGAGCCGCCCTCGGTCCAGCAGTCCTACACGGTTGCACCGTTCGGCCTCGTCAAGGTACGCGGTAGTGACGAACACGGTCAGGCCGTCCTTCACGAGCTGATAGAGGATGGCCCAGAAATCGCGTCGCGAAACGGGATCCACGCCGTTCGTCGGCTCATCCAGAAACAGCACCTCCGGCCGGTGCAGCAGTGTACACATCAGCGAGAGCTTCTGCTTCATGCCGCCCGAGAGCTTGCCGGCATGACGAGCGCGGAACGGCTCCATGCGAGTCATGCGCAGGAGCTGAGCTTTCAAAGAGTCACGCTCGGCGCCCTGTACGCCGAACAGATCGGCGTAGAAGTCCATGTTCTCCTCGACCGTAAGATCGGTATACAGACCGAAACGCTGCGCCATGTAGCCGATGCGATCCTTGACGGCATCGATGTCGCGGGCGACGTCGTAGCCGGCAACGGTCGCCGTGCCCTCGGTGGCGTTGATGAGGCCGCAGAGCAGGCGGAGGGTAGTGGTCTTCCCCGCCCCGTCCGGCCCCACCAGTCCGAAGATCTCGCCGCGCGCGATCTCGATGTTCAGCGAGTCGACCGCCGTGAGCGCGCCGAAGCGGCGTGTGAGATTGGCGGCACGGATCATCGCTTCAGGCATGGCTTCAGGCATGGCGCTTCCCTACAGTTCGATCACGCCGTCGGCGGGCATGTTGCTCTTTAGCTCGTGATTCGGATTCTGGAGCTCGATTTTGACGCGGTACATAAGCTTGGCCCGTTCCTCGGGGGTCTGGATCTGCTTCGGCGTGAACTCGGCCTCCGAGGAGATGAAAGTCACGCGGCCTGTGTAGGTCTTGCCTGGGAACGAATCCGTCGTCACCTTCACGGGCGTGCCAATCTTCACGCGACCCAGGTCGCGCTCGCCGATGTAGGCGCGCAGCCACGGGTGATCCACGTCACCGATCGTAAGGACCGTCGTACCTGCCGCAATCACCTCTCCTTGCTCTGCGCCTTCCGAGAGCACGATGCCGTCGATGGGCGACACGGCGACGGTATCGCCGAGTTGCGATTCGACGATTGCGACATCCGCGCGGCGCGCATTCACGTCCGCGCGGCGCGTCTCGAGTTCCTCCTTGCGGCGCTTCAACTCCAGGCGCTGGGCCTCGGCCAGGCGCAATGATGCCCTAGCCTGGGCAAGCTGGGCACGGGCGGCTGCAATCGTCTCCTTGCGGGGTCCTTCCTTCACCTGGCGGCTCTGCTCTTCGGCCTGGCGGAGCGCGGCTGCGGCGGCATCGCGGCGCGCACGGAACTGGTCGAAATCGGAGGCTGAGATGTCCTCGTTCTTGCGCAGGTCCTTCGCGCGCTCCAGGTCCTTATCGGCCCGCTCGAACTCGACACGCGCACGGTCGGCTGCGGCCACTGCCTGCGCCTTCTCTTCATCGCGCGAGCCCGCTAGCAATTCGTCGAGACGCGCTTCCACGGCGCGAATCTCGGCTTGGCGCTGGGCAATCTGGGCTTCCAGCGTCTCGCGCTGGAAGTCGATCGACGTTGCAACCTGGTCGCGCATCGAGGACGCGGCGGCGACGCCGGCTTTGGCGCGGTCGCGCTGGCTCGCCAGTTGCTCCTGGTCGAGGCGGGCGAGGACCGTGCCTCTGCGGACGGTGTCCCCTTCGCCGGCGGCGCGCTCCATCAGGCGCCCGGGCAACTTGAACGAAATGTTCACTTCCTCGAGCTCGATGTTGCCCGACAGGCGAATGATGTTCTCGTCGCCGTTGCGGAACTGCCTCCACGTGAAGAACGCGGCGGCGGCGACAACCAGAATGAGAATGGGAATGAGTCTTTTCCTTTTCATGGCGGGCTCCTATTGGATCACCTGGCGGATATTGCCCATCGACTGCGCCACGTGGATGCGCGCGATGTTGTAGCCTGCAAGCGCGGCGATGTGGTTGTCGCGCGCGCGTTCAAGGCGCGTCTGCGCATCAGTCGGTTCAATGCTGTTCGCCACGCCGGCCTCGTAACGGCGGCGCGCCTGTTCCACTTCGCGTTCGGCGAGCGAGAGACCCTCGACAGCGACCTTCACCTGCTCTTCGGCGGAGCGCTGGGCGTCCAGCGCGAGCCGGACCTCCAGGTCGATCTGGCTCTTCAGGTCGTCCGTCCGGATTTGCTCGGCGCGGAATTGCGAGAGGCTCTCTGAGCGGCGCGCGTCCCTGCGGCCGCCATCAAAGAGGGGGACACGGAGCGCAACCCCGTATGTGCGCGTCGGGACCGCGCTGCCGAAGCCGTTTCCGATGGAGCCGTAATCTGCGAAACCCGCCAGCGACGGGAGCCGCTCGAATTTGGTCCCGCTATAGCTCAGGCGTGCGGACTCCTGACGCCGCTGCTGCGCTTTCCAATCGGCGCGCGCGGTGAGCGCCCGGTCTACGGCTTCACGATCCGAAAGCGCCTCCACGGGGCGGTACTCGAGTGGATCGGCAAGTTCCAGTTCACCCCCAAGGCTAACGCCCATTCCGCGCAACAGTTGAAGCTGCGCCTGACGGAACTGGTTTCGCGCAACCAGCAGCCGCTGCCGCTCGTTCGCGAGCTGGACCTCGGCGCGCGTCGATTCGATACCCGTGCCGGTGCCCGCTTTGCGGCGGTTTTCTGCCGTTCGGGCCAGCGCTTCGGCCAGGGACACGTTCGATTCGGCCGCTTCCACATGGGCGCGGGCCGCCAAAGCGTTCACGTACAGCATCGCAACCTGTGCGGCGACTTCATCCCGCGTGCTCTCGCCCTCCGCTTCCGATGCCCTGACCGCGGCTCGCGATGCCTGAAGGCGTCGGATCGCACCGAAATCGAAGATGGTCTGGGTGCCAGAGATGCGCGCATCGAAGGTGTTGAACGGCCCGACCCGCCCCGGAAACGAGAAACCGGGAATCGGGAGATCGATACGGATGCCCATCGCGGCGAGGTTCCGGGTCTGGTTCATTTGTGAAACGGAGGCATCCACGTTGGGCAGGAGGGCTGCGCGAGCCTGAGCGGAGCGGGCGTTCGCCTGATCGACGGCCTCAGCGACCAGCTTCACGCGGGTGTTCCCTTCAGGCGCAGTGGCGATCTCCACCGCCTGTTTCAGAGTGAGCCGCAACGGGGCCTGTGCGAAGGCGGGAAGCGCGGCGAGAGCAGATATGAGTAAGGTCCTAAGCACTGGTCTCTCCTTCAGCGGCTGGGGGCACGGAAGCCGGCGCTGGCAAATGCGATGAGCCGTTCCGCGATGGCGTTCGTATCGCGCGTATCGACGAGGCCTGCGCCGATGGCCTCCAGATGGTGCAGGCCGGCCAGGGTGTGCGCCATCGAACCGATCATGAAAAACAACTTCCATACGATCTCTTCCGGACCGACGCCCGGCAGGGCACGCATGAAAGCGGCTATGTAGCGTTGCCGGATGATGTCGAACTGCTCCCGGATCACGCGGCTGAACAGATCGCCCGGTTCGCCGAACATGCGCCCGAACAGTCGCCTGAATTGCTCCGGCAGCGTGTCCGGACCGCTGGCGATCACCGGCTCCAGAAAGGTGCGGAGAACATCCTCGATTTGGAGTGGACCGTCACCCGCGCGTCGCTCCAGGTCATCGAGCGCCCGAATGCGGATGTCGTTCAACGGGCCGATCCGGCGGGCAAACGTCGCCAAAACCAACTCATCTTTTGAATGAAAGTGGTAATTCACAGCCGCGAGATTGACGCCCGCGCGCGCTGTGATCTGGCGCAGCGAAGTTTCCGACAGGCCGTATTCGGCGAAGAGCCATTCGGCGGCATCCAGGATGCGGTCCTTTGTGCGCGGCCGCGCGTCAGGTTGCGTATGCATTTCAAGCCAACGTTCGTTTTAATTATACGGCTGATTTAATTTCTGTCAACCCCTTAGTGCAGCGAGGTTAACCGGCGCAGCGCCGCCGTTCGCCGGTAAACCGCCTGCGATTGCCGATTCGCGCGAGCGTTGAGCCCGGTTCGTCCGTAATCTGCCTACAGAAGGGAGCAAGACAACGAGGATGACCGGGAACATGGAAAGTCAACGCGAACGATCGGGAGCCGGAGGCGCTTTGGTTCAACCTCTACTCGCGGCAGCGCTGGTTGTCCTCGGTCTTGCGGTGCTGCTCTCAGATAGACTGAACGATTTGAACCTGCTGCAATTGGCCCGGTACTGGCCGGTGTTTCTGATCGGCGGGGCCATCGCCGCGCTGCTCGACGGTCGTGATCGGCGGTAAAACGGAGGAAAGACCATGGTCCCCGGCGACATTGACTTCACGTCAGAACCGAAGCAGCGCAGGCTGAGCCCCGGCGCGGTGATCGCGATCCTGTTGATCGCCGTGGGCGCGCTGCTGTTTCTGGATCAGAACGGCATCATCGACGCATGGCGCATCCTGCGCTACTGGCCACTCGCGCTGATTGCGGTGGGCCTGCTAAAACTGGCACAGCGGGATTGCGGGAGCAGAGCGGGCGCAATCATTCTCATCGTGATCGGCGTGCTCAACTCGGGTTGGGCGATCGGCTTCGCGACATGGTCCCGCATGTGGCCGCTACTGATCATCATTGTCGGGGGCGTGCTGCTGTGGAACGCACTCTCGCCCCAACGTGACGACACGACGCAAATCGCAGCGGAGCGTTCACGCCTGAACGAGTGGGCCCTGTTCGGCGGCGGCGAGCGGAAGCTGAGCATGCCGGATTTCGAGCGCGGGGACCTGCTCGCAATTTTCGGCGGCTTCGACATCGACCTTCGCCGTGCGGGGATGAAGAGCGGGCGGGCCGTGATCGAAGCGAATTGTCTGTTCGGGGGAATCACCCTGAAGGTCCCGGAGGACTGGAACGTCATCATGCGCGGCACCGGCATATTCGGCGGCTACTCCGATTCCACGCGCCACCCGCGCGCGGAGGAAGTGCCGATGGCGAACCAGCTTCTGGTGCGCGGGATCGCCATGTTCGGCGGCGTAGACGTAAAGAATTAGCTCGATGCACCCGCTGCTGGCCCGGTTCAGCCGCTTCGCGGCGTATCTGCTCGCGTGGGTTCCGCTCACGGCGATGCTGGTGTACCTGGTAGCTGTGCCGGGCGGGTTCGGCCCGCGTACAACCGCCCTGGTAATCGCTCCCTCTGCGCTGGTCTACGCGTTCGTTTGCCTCTCGACGTGGTTCTCCTGCAAGCTGCTGCCGCTCGATAAATCAAGCACGGTGCGCGTATTCGCGATTCACGCAGCGGGTGCCTGCGTTGCGGGCTTCATCTGGGCGGCGGCGACGTTGGCGTATTCGCGCGTAGTGTTCGAGTGGTTGCGCGCCGGCGCGGGCGAGAGCCGGCGGTTCGCGCAGCAGGCCGGACCGATCCTGGTGGGCGCCGGTGTTCTGCTCTACCTGCTTTCGGTAGCGTTCCATTATGTGCTGGCCTCGGCTGCGGCGCGCAAACAGGCGGAACTCCGCGAGCGCGAGGCGCGTGTGCTCGCGAGCGAGGCGGAATTGCGAGCACTCAAGGCGCAAGTCAACCCGCACTTCCTCTTCAATAGCCTGAATTCGATCAGCGCGCTGACGAGCGTAGATCCTGCCGGGGCACGGGAGATGTGCGTGCTGCTCGGCGATTTCTTGCGGCACACGCTCGGGCTCGGCGAACGGGCGGTGATCCCACTGAGAGACGAACTCGCGATGGTACGGAACTTCCTGGCGATCGAGCGGGTGCGTTTCGGAGGGCGGTTGCGCGTGGAGGAGGAAGTGGAGAACGCAGCCGAGGCGTGCCTGGTTCCGCCGCTCGTCCTTCAACCGCTGGTTGAGAATGCCGTAAAACACGGCATCGCGAACCTGGCGGAGGGCGGGTTCGTGCGTCTTGAAGCCAGGCGGGAAAACGGCGGCCTCATGGTTGCTGTGGAGAATGCCTTCGACCCCGAATACATCGCGCCGCGGAAGAGCGGCCTGGGGCTCGTGAACGTGCGCCGGCGGCTTGAAACGCGGTACGGTGAACGCGCCGCGCTGCGTATTTTCACGAACGGAGATCGTTACCGTGTACGGCTGTCGCTGCCGTTGGAGGAGAAATGAGCACACTGCGCGCCCTGATCGTGGATGACGAGGAACTCGCGCGTCGTGTGGTTCGGGAGATGCTCGCGCCGCACTCCGACATCGAGATTGCGGAGGAGTGCGCCAATGGCTTCGAAGCCGTAAAGGCCGCGGCCGAGCACAAGCCGGACGTCATCTTCCTGGACGTCCAAATGCCGAAGCTCGACGGTTTCGAGGTGCTCGAACTCGTGGGCGACGAAGCTGCGGTTGTGTTCACGACGGCCTACGATTCCTATGCCATGCGCGCGTTCGAGGTGCACGCGGTGGATTACCTGCTGAAGCCGTTCAATCAGGCGCGCTTCGATGCCGCGCTCGATCGCGCACGGGAACGGTTGAGAGAGAAGCGTCCTTCCGCCGCCGAGTTGCAGCAGGCAGCGCGCGGCGGCGCTCCGGCGGAACGGCTCATCGTGCGGGACGGCACGCGGGTTCACATCATTCCCGTCGAGCGGCTGGATTATGCAGAGGCGCAGGACGACTACGTCTGCCTGGTGAGCGGCGGGAAGAAGTACCTGAAGCAGCAGACGGTCTCGAGCCTGGAGACGTGTCTCGATGCGGCGCGTTTCGTCCGTGTACACCGCTCGTACATCGTGAACATTGAGCGGGTCTCCAAGATCGAGCCGTATGGAAAAGACAGCCGCGTCGCGATTCTGGCCGACGGAACGCGGCTACCAGTGAGCCGGGCGGGGTTCAGTCGGCTACGCGAACTGCTGGGCGATCAGAACTGACCATCGGTGCCGTTCATGCGCGCCAGTTCGGCGAGATCGAGACGCCCAGTGTAGATCGCCATCCCGAGCGCTGCATTCACACCGATGCGCTGAAGCTCACGCACGTCGTCGAGTGTGGTGATGCCGCCCGCGGCGGTGATCTCCAGCGAAGTAACGGCGCGGAGCCGGCGGAACCAGTCGAGATCGGTGCCCTGCAGCATGCCTTCCTTGTCTACATACGTGCAGAGGAACCCGGAGCAGTAAGGCTCCAGTTCGCGCAGCACCGACTCGGCGGAGAGTTGCGTCGCTTCCTGCCAGCCCTTCACGACGATGCGGCCGCCTTTGGAATCGAGCGCAATCACAAGCCGCTCGCGCCCGATCGCGGCCGTCAGTTCCTGAAGGAGCGTGACGTTTGCGCCCGCGGAAGAAAACGCGGCGGTGCCGATGATAATGCGGTACGCGCCCTGATTGAGCAGAGCGCGGGCGCGCTCGGCGCTGCGCACTCCGCCGCCGGCGCGGATGCGCGCATGTGCGGCGAGAAACTCGACGATGCCATCGTTGGAGCCTCGGCCGAGGGCGGCGTCGAGATCGATCACCTGGATCTCCGGAAAGCCGGCGAACTGCCGCAGCATTTCGTCCGGCGAAGCACCCTCGAGGGCCTTATCGCGGCCCTGGACGAGTTGTACGACCTTACCGTCCATCAGGTCGATGCAGGGGATGATCACCGCAACCTCCGGACCGGGACGCCCGCGCCTGCGAGATGCTGTTTGAGGTCCTCGACCGTGTACGTGCCGTAGTGAAAGATGGACGCCGCCAGCGCCGCGTCGGCTTTACCTTCCGTGAGGACGCGCGTGAAGTGCTCGGGTTTGCCTGCGCCGCCTGACGCGATCACGGGGATGTGCGTCGCGCGCGAAACGGCGCTGGTGAGCTCGCAATCGAACCCGTCCTGGACGCCGTCGGTATCCATTGAAGTGAGCAACACTTCGCCCGCCCCGAGCGACTCGCCGCGTGCGGCCCATTCGACGGCGTCGATGCCGGTGTCGTCCCGGCCGCCGCGCACGAACACGTTCCACTTGCCCGGCCCAACCCGCCTCGCGTCAATCGCGAGCACAGTGGCTTGCGCGCCAAACTCTTCGCTGACTTCGGTGAGGAGCTCCGGCCGCTTCACGGCCGCGGTGTTGAGGCTTACCTTGTCGGCGCCCGCGAGGAGAATCCGGCGCGCGTCGGAAACGCTGCGGATACCGCCGCCTACCGTGAGCGGGATGAACACTTCGCGCGCAGTGCGGGCAACGACGTCGGCCATGGTGTCGCGGTCGTCCGAGGAGGCCGTAATGTCGAGGAACACCAACTCGTCGGCGCCCTGCTGGTTGTAGCGTTCGGCCAATTCCACTGGGTCGCCCGCATCCCGCAGGTTCACGAAATTTACGCCTTTCACCACGCGGCCGGCGGTGACGTCCAGGCAGGGAATGATGCGCTTGGCGAGCATGTCAGAGCTCCACGAAATTCTTCACGATGGCGAGCCCGGCAGGTCCGGACTTCTCCGGGTGAAACTGCACGCCGAAGGTATTGCCCGATTCGAGCAGCGCCGTATAGGGTGTCTCATACGTGCACGTAGCAGCGGCAGCGGGATGCAACGGAACGTAATAGCTGTGCGCGAAGTAGACGTACGGGTTCTCGCCGATGCCTCTCAGCAGGCGCGACTCCTTTTTGGCGTCCAGTCCGTTCCAGCCCATGTGTGGCACGCGCGCGCCGGCGGGAAAACGGCGGACCGTCCCCTCGAAGACGCCGAGCCCTTTAAGACCGGGCGCTTCCTCGCTCGCGGAAAAGAGCGCTTGCAGACCAAGGCAGATACCCAGGAACGGCACGCCGGAGGTGATGGTGTCCTTGAGCGCGCTCCGCACGCCGAGCGAGTCAAGCGCGCGCATCATCTGGCCGAAGTGTCCCACGCCCGGCAGGATCACCTTGGACGCGCGGCGCAGTCCCTCAGCGTCGCGCACGATGTTGTATTCCGCGCCGATCGCGCCGAGCGTGTTCTCGACGGAACGCAGGTTGCCTGCTCCGTAATCGAAGACCGCGATCACAGGAGCCCCTTGGTGGACGGCAATTCGTCCTTGAGCCGCTTGTCCTTCGAGCACGCCACCTTCATCGCGCGCGCGAAGCACTTGAAGACGGCCTCAATCTTGTGATGGCTTGACCGCCCGTACATCACCTTGACGTGCAGGTTCGCGCCTGCGTGGTTCACGAAGCCCTGGAAGAAGTCCTCGATCAGTTCGGCCTGGAGATCGCCGACGAGCCGGACCTTGACTCCGTCGTTGTAAACCAGATACGGCCGTCCGCCCAGATCGATGGCCACAACCGAGAGCGTCTCGTCCATCGGCATCACGAAATAGCCGGCGCGGTTGATGCCCTTGCGATCCCCGAGCGCCTGCGCGAAGAGCTGTCCGAGCACGATGCCGGCGTCCTCGACCGTGTGGTGCTGGTCCACGTCGAGATCGCCGTTGGCCGCAAGCTCAAGGTCAAACCCGCCGTGCTTGGCGAAGAGTTCCAGCATGTGATCGAGAAAACGCACGCCGGTGGATACGGTGTACTTGCCGCGGCCCTCGATGCGGAGCTTGCCGCGGATCTGGGTCTCGCGCGTGTTGCGGTCTACTGTGGCCGTCCTCATTGGGGGAGCACGCTTTCGAGTTGATTGATGTCCGTGATTACCGCGATCGCGCCGGCCGCCTGAAGGGCGCACACGAGCTCGTCGCGCTTCGGGCTGGAACTCGCTGCGATGCCGATGAACGGCACTCCTGCGGCACGTGCGGCGAGTCCGTCGTCAACCGTGTCTCCGATGTACCACATCCGCTCCGGGCGGCAAGTTTCGAGCGCCTGGAGGATGCCGTCCGGCGCGGGTTTGGCGTTCGCCACCATATCGGCGGTGATCACCGGATCGAAGAAGCCGTTCAGCCCGAGGCGGCCCAACGTGGGAGCAATTTCGAAATCGTGCCGGCCCGTGTAGACGCCGATGCGGAACCGCGCCGCCAGCCGATCAAGTAAGGCATCCGCCGGCAGCCAGCGCTCGCGCAGAACCAGGCCGTCATTATTCTTTCCCAGGAACAGTTCGTTGAAGCGCGCGACGACGTCGTCGAACTCCACATGGAAGCCCTCGTCCGCGAGGATCTGGTGCGAGAGGCGCCAATCGCAGTTGAAGCCGCCACGATTCTTGAAGTCCTGAATCAGATCGCGGCTGGGGCGCGAGCCGCCGAAGGACGCGACGGTCTGCTGGATCGCCTCGCGGTAGGAATCGGTGACGTCCACCAGGACGCCGTCCATATCGAACAGTAGAAGCTGGTTCACCAGATGTTCTCCAACTCGGCAAGAAAGCGGCCCACCTGCTCGCGCGTCCCGACCGTGACGCGCACGCATCCCGCAATCTCGTAGCTGCGGTCGCGTACGAGCACGCCGGCATCGCGGAGGCGGTCACGGATCTCGATGGCGCGCGGGCCGATCTCCATCAACACGAAATTCGCTTCAGTCGGGAAATAGCGGATGCCGAGGCGGTCTAGGCCGGACCGCAGCACGTCACGCGCCGCGAGCACCTCGGCAACGAATGAATCAATGTACTCGCGATCGCGAATCGCCGCGCGGGCAGCCATCACGGCGACCGAGTTCACGCTGTAAGGCGACTGCGCCTTGTGCATGTACGCGATGTTTTCCGGCTGAGAGAAGAGGCAGCCGAAGCGCATGCCCGCGAGACCGAACACCTTCGAAAAAGTGCGGCTGACGAACAGGTTCGGGTAACGGTCCAGCAGCGGCAGCGCGGTGACGCCGTAGAACTCGAAATAAGCCTCGTCGATAAGGACAGCCGCCTGGGGCGCCTGCTCGAGGATGCGCGTGATGCCGTCGATGCCGAGAGCCGTTCCGGTGGGGTTGTTCGGATTCGCGATCAGGATTGCCCGCGTATTCGCGCCGATGGAATCGAGCATCTCCTCGAGCGGAAACGCGAGGTCCATCTTCTTGTATTCAAGTTCGCGAACAACCGCGCCCGCGACTTCGGCGTAGAAGCGATACATGGCGTACGCCGGGCGCAGCAGCAGCACGTCGCCGCCGTCATCAATGTACGTGTTTATAAGGACCTGTATCGCTTCGTCAGTGCCGTTCGTGAAGAGCAGGTGATCCTCGGGCACGTTGAAGAAAGCGGCGAGTTCACGCTTCGCCTCGCCGTACTCCGGGTAGACAGAAAGCCCGCTTTCGGTGAGGCATTGGCGCAGTGTCTCCAGCACGCGCGGCGAGCAGCCGACGGTGTTCTCATTGAAATCGAGGCGGAGTTTATCGGCGCGGCCCCCGGTGGGCGGCGAATACGGCGCCATATTAAGAACGGCCTCGCGCGGCCGCAGGAGCTTACGCATTGATTCGGACCTCCACAGAGCGCGCGTGCGCTTCCAGCCCCTCGGCACGGGCCAGCGTCGTAATCGCCGGTGCGAGCCGCTTCAACGCTTCCGCACTCAACTGCTGCACCGAGATGATTTTGACGAAGTCGAGAACCGAAAGTCCCGCGCGCATTCGCGCCGCGCCGTTCGTCGGCAGGACGTGGTTCGGCCCGGAGGCGTAATCGCCAGCGGCTTCCGGGCTGTGCGGACCGATGAAAACACTCCCGGCATTCATGATCCGGTCCAGCAGCGCGGAATCGGGAATGCTGAGGTGCTCCGGCGCAAAGCGGTTCGAGAGTTCCACCGCCTCGTCGAGTGAGTCCACGATCAGCGCCGCGCTGTTCTTCGCAATTGCTTTCTTTGCGACAGGCGCTGTCGGCAGCGTCGCAAGCTGTCTCTCGACCTCCTTCGCCACCTCTCCGGCCAGCCGCTTCGAGGTGGTGAGCAGGATGGCCGAAGCTTCGACGTCGTGCTCGGCCTGCGCCAGCATGTCGGCGGCGATCACCCGCGGATCGCCTTCTGTGGCAATAATCAGGATCTCCGTAGGGCCGGCGACGAAATCAATCCCGACCTCGCCCGCGAGCAACTTCTTCGCGGCGGTTACGTAGATGCTGCCGGGGCCGACGATCCGGTCGACGCGCGGCACCGTACGGGTGCCGAAGGCGAATGCCGCGATCGCGTGCGCCCCGCCCATGCGGAACACATCGCACAGCCCGAGCATGCCTGCGGTCCCGAAGATCTCGGGGACGGCGCGCGGAGAAGCGATGCAGATGCGGTTCACACCCGCGACCTGGGCAGGGATCGCAGTCATCAAAACGGTGGACGGCAGCGGGTAGCGTCCGGATGGGATGTACGCCGCCACGGCTTCGAGCGGGCGAACGACGTGGCCGACACTGAGGCCTGGGGCAATCGCCACCATCTTGCCGCTCGGCATCTGGAGGTTCGCGACCGCCCTTATGTTCTTCGAGGCGGTCCCGACAGCATCACGAAACGCGGGTTCGAGGGCCTCCGCAGCCGTCTGAAGGTCGCGTTCCGGCACGCGCACCGTTCGCTTATCGAGCCCGTCGAACTTGCGGGCGTACTCGAGCAGTGCGCGGTCGCCGCGCTTGCGGACGTCGTCGAGGATCGGCCGGACAATCGCCTCGGCTTCGGCCAGTCGCGCGCCACGGCGCTTGAGCAGGCGCGGGGCATCGGATGAAGGTAGGACGCGAAGCATGGCTACATCACAATCTTGTTTAACGGGTACTCGACAATCCCCTGCGCGCCGGCCTGCTTCAGCCGGGGAATGATAAATCGCACAGTGGACTCGTCGAGAATCGTGTTCACCGCGAGCCAGTTGTCATCGCTGAGCCCGGAGATCGTCGGGTTCTTTAGCGCGGGCAGCACGGCGAGGACCGCGGCGAGGCACTCGCGACGCACATTGAGCATCAGGCCAACCTTGCCGAGCGCGTTGATCGCGCCCTCCAGCAGCATCTTCATGTCGCCGAGTTTTGCGCACTTCCACTCGTCGCCCCAGGCTTCTTGATTTGCGATGAGCTGCGTGTTCGATTCGAGCACCGTCTCGATGATGCGCAACTTGTTCGCACGCAGGGACGAGCCGGTTTCCGTGACCTCGACGATGGCGTCCGCGAGATATGGCGGCTTCACTTCCGTCGCGCCCCAACTGAACTCGACTTTCGCCTTGACGCCGTTCGCGGCCAGATATCGCTTCGTGGTGGAGACGAGTTCCGTTGCGATCACCTTGCCTTCGAGATCCTGAACGGAACGGTACGGCGATGATTCGGGCGCCGCGAGCACCCAGCGCACCTTGCCGAAACTCTGCTTGGCGTACACGAGGTCTGCGACCGTGACGATCTTGGCCTCGTTCTCCTCTACCCAGTCCAGGCCGGTGAGTCCGGCATCGAGAACACCGTCCTCGACATAACGCGCCATCTCCTGCGCCCGGATCAGCATGCATTCGATCTCGGGGTCGTCGATCGCAGGGAAATAGGAACGGCTGCTGGTCGTAATGTTGAAGCCCGCGCGCTTGAACAGATCGATGGTCGCATGCTCCAGGCTACCTTTGGGAATTCCGAGCTTCAGCTTCATGCCTTGCCTCCGTAGACAGCGTTCGGGTCATATGTTCGAGCTTCGCTCTCGATCCACTCCCCGTCCTCAAACCGGCGAAAGAAGCAGCTCTGGTAGCCCTCGTGGCAGACGCCCGGCCCGATGGGTTCGACACGCACCAGGACGCAATCGCGGTCGCAATCGGTCGAGATTTCCTTGACCACCAGGCGATGTCCGGAGCTCTCGCCCTTCAGCCACAACTTCTTCCGCGAGCGGCTGTAGAACGTGGCGAATCCGGTTTCGACGGTCTTGCGGAACGCCTCGTCATTCATGAAGCCAACCATGAGTACGCGGCCGGTTGCGTGGTCCTGAATGACCGCCGGCAACAGGCCGTCGAGTTTGGCGAAATCGAGTTCCATAACAAAAAAGCCCGCCTTACTTCGGCGGGCGCCCTTTCGCTTTGTTTGGGATTCCAGTCCACAGTTCGCCCGTCCGGTTAAGGATGGCGATGATGATGGACGGGAACGAAGTGCATGAAATTGTGAGTATAGCAGAACACGGCTGCGATACGCGGTACGCTGAACCGGATGAGGATCAGCCGCAGGGAACTGATTTCAGCAGTTGCTGGACTGGCCGCGCAGAGCGCGGTGGCCGCCGGGACGAATCTAGTCAAGCCGCCGGCGCTCAAGCCTGGAGATACAATCGGGCTCATTACGCCCGGCACCTACGTCTCGGACCCCGACCGTCTCGCGCTGGTCAGGCGCACGGTGGAATACTTCGCACTGAAGCCGAAGTTCGGACGGAACGTGGGGAAGCGCGCTGGTTACCTGGGCGGCTCGGACGACGAGCGGCTCGACGACCTGCACGCGATGTTCCGCGATCCCGAGGTGAAGGCGGTCTTCTGCATTCGCGGCGGTGTGGGTTCCTCCCAATTGCTAGACCGCATCGACTACGCGCTGATCCGGCAGAATCCGAAGGTCTTCCTCGGCTACAGCGACATCACATCGCTGCACTTGGCGATCCACAAACGCTCCGGCCTCGTCACCTTCCACGGGCCGGTGATGATCTCGGCCTTCACGGATTTCACGCAGGGCTGGTTCCGCAAGGCGCTGTTCGAACCGAAGCCGCTGGGAGCGATCACGAACCCGTCGGAAACGAATCGCCTTCGGCCGGCTCACGTACTCCGGACAGTGAGTCCGGGGCGCGCACGCGGCCCGCTCGTGGGCGGCAACCTGACGCTGCTCACGCAACTCATGGGCACGCCGTACGAGGTGGAGACGCGCGGCCGTATCCTCTTTTTAGAAGACGTTGAAGAGCAGCCCTACAATATCGATCGGATGCTGACGCAACTGCGGCTGGCCGGCAAGTTCGACGGCGTCGCCGGAGTGATCTGGGGCGAGTGCAGCGATTGCGTGCCGCGCGAGTACAAGCCGTCCTTCGAATCCACGTTCTCAACCGGCGAGGTAGTAGATCGCATCCTCGGCAAACTGAAGGTGCCGGTCCTCTCCGGACTGGCCATCGGCCACACGAACGATCAGCTCACGCTGCCCTACGGCATCGTAACCACTCTGGATTCGGACAAGGGAGAGCTCGTCATCGAAGAAGCTGCGACGGCTTAGGTCAGCCGCCGTTGTAGCGCCGCAGTGTCGCCATGCGACCCGTCTGCGAACGGCCAAATCGTACCTCATTCCCCGATCAGTCCGGCCAGCGCGAGTTCGTAGCGATCGGCGACCCCGGTCTTTTCAAAAATGTGCTTCAAATGCACTTTGACGGTGCCGGGCTGAATCCCGAGTTCCCCTGCCACCTCGCGATTCTTCATGCCGCGCCCAACCAGGTCCATTATTTCGCGCTCCCTGCCTGTAAGCGCGTGACGCGGCAGTCGAGCTTTGACCGGCCTCGGGCGCACTTCAGTCCAAGTGAGCCCATCCGCGACGGCGCGGACGCAGTGAACGACCACATCCAAGTTAGCGGTCTTCGATAGGACGCCCTTGGCCCCAAGGCGCAGAAACCGCACGGTTTCGCCCTCGCTGGCGCTGACGCCCCACACAATGCAATCCGCGATGTCGCGCAGTTCGCCGATCACGACGCCGATGGCCTGCGCCCCGAATGCCTTATCGACGAGCGCGACACTGCCGGGGCGAGCATTCGCAGCTCTCACGCAATCACCCGGCAGGGAGGTAACCGCGGCGATCTGGATGCCGGCCGTTCCGGCGAAGAGAGTTCTGAGGCCGAGCGCGGTGGCCGGCTGCACATCGGAGATGACGAGTTGGATAGCCATGCAGTCGCTATTGATTTAGTGCGTACAGCACGAAGGGTTCTCAAGAAAGATCGGCAAAAGTCGATGAGGACGTTAATGCCAGGTGTTTCGAATCCGGCGGAGGAGAAGGGCGGCTCGGGCCGGGTTCTGCTAATTACGCCAGCGCGAGCGACATCCTTCGAGCTGCGCGCGTTGATGGAGCGCGAACTCCCGTCACTGGAACTCACTCTGTTCGAACGCTATCCGGACCGTGAGGAGGTGCTCGAGCTAGCGGCCGAGCCGGGGACACGCGTCTGCCTGCTGGACGTGGCGGCGCAGCCGGCAGCCGCGGATCTGGTCATCGAGACTCTGTCGCACCGCGACCCGCGCGTGCCGGTGGTGGCGGTTCTGCCGGCAAACGATCCGGACCTGATGCTGCGCTCGTTGAGGCAGGGCGCGAGTGAGTTCCTCGTCCGGCCCTTTACCGCCGACCAACTGCAAGCGGTTTTCGCGAAACTCAGCGGCGCGGACCGGAAGAAGCCGGAAGCGGCCGGCGGGCGGGTGATTGGCGTCATTCCTGCGAAAGGTTCCGTGGGCGCGACGACGCTCGCGTGCAATCTGGCGCCGGCGCTCGCGCGACGGGTGAAAGGCCGCGTGTTGCTGGCCGATCTGGATGGGCTCGCAGGCACCGTCGCGTTCGTGATGAAGATCCGGTCCACGTACAGTTTCGCAGACGCGCTGCAACAATCCGGCTGTCTCGACCCCGACCTATGGAAAGCGCTCGTAACGCCGTCGCAGGGCATTGACGTGCTGCTGTCGCCGGAGAATCCGATTGACGGACTGGACCCGTCCTGCGATCCCGGGCCGATCCTCGACTACGCGCGCGCACACTATGACCTGGTGATCGCCGATTGCGGCGGCACTTTCGGCCATTGGAACACAGAAATCGCAAAGCGTGCCGCCGGCATCGTACTGGTGACTACGCAGGAGATCGCCAGTGTACACGGCGCACAGCGCGCGCTGGCGAGCCTGGAGCACGCCTCGATGGACCCGGGCAGAATCAGCCTGATCGTCAACCGGTGGCGTCCGAATGTGCCACTCACACCGGAAAAGATCGGGGCATCGCTCGCGATGGATGTGCTCCAAACCCTGCCGGACGCGCCCGACGCGATCCGAAAAGCGCTGATCGACGGAAAGGCCGCGGCCGTGGCGAGCCGCTACGGCGGGGCAATCGCGGAACTCGCGGATAAGCTCGCGGGTCAGGAACGTCCGGTCGTGGCGAAAGGCGGCGCGGCGTCCAGCCTCGCGGGATGGTTCGCCCGGCTGTGGTGAACGGCGCCGTCACGCGGCGATACCGATGTGCAAGGCTACTACGCCGCCGGTCATGCGTTCGAACTGGACGGACGAGAACCCGGCTTCGGTCATCTGGCGCGCGAGTTCCTCCGGCCCAGGGAACTTGCGGACGGATTCGGGCAGGTACGTGTAGGCCGAGCGATCACCGGAGATGAGCCCGCCAATAAAGGGCAGCACGCGCCCGGAATAGAGCCGGTACATCGCCGCGAAACCCGGAATGCGAGGCTGAGAGAACTCCAGAATGGCCGCAACACCACCCGGCCGCAACACGCGACGCAACTCGGCGAGACCCTTCCGGTAATTGGCAAGATTGCGGAAGCCGAACGCTGCGGTGATGAGATCGAGCGAAGCGTCCGGAAAAGGCAGCGTGAGAGCGTCGGCTTCGATGAGCGACGAGCGCAAACTACCGGCGGTGAGCTTGCGGCCGGCCTCGACCAGCATCGGGTGACAGAAATCCCCGCCGAGCAGGGGGCGTCCGGCGGCGCGTTCGAGCGCAATCAGAAGATCACCGGTGCCGCAGCAGAGGTCGAGGACACGGGCGCCGGGCTGCAAGAGGACCGGGCGAACGAGCTTTACCGTCCGGCGGCGCCAGTGGCGATCGATATTCAGCGAGAGCAGGTGGTTCAGCAGGTCATAGCGATGCGCCACGCTGCCGAACATTCCGCGCACCCAGCGAGCGGCCTCCTGTTCACCCTGCGCTCCCGGGGGAGTGGTCCCCACCGCACCGCTCATCCGATGGCTTCCTGAATGGCCATACGGACGACGCTCTCGTCCAGCCCCTGAACCACCTTCACTTCTCCGATGCGAACAGGAAGCACGAAGCGCACACGGCCCTGAAGCGTCTTCTTGTCGAACAACGTACGACTTACGAGTGCGTCCGGAGTCACGCCGTTCAGTGGCGGAATCGGCCCGTAGGCTTCGATCGCGTTCAGAATGTCTACCGCATGCTCGGCCGACAGGTGTCCCGTGCGCTCTGCGAGATACGTGGCGGCGCGCATACCGAAGCCAACGGCTTCGCCGTGCAGGAACCGCGTGTAGCCTGTCTCCACTTCGAGCGCGTGGCCGATGGTGTGGCCGAAATTGAGAATGGCGCGGAGTCCGGATTCGCGCTCGTCGGCGGAGACCACCTCAGCCTTGATGCGTACCGATTCCGCGATCAGGCGATCAACAATGGCCGGTGTGCGGGCTAGCACGCCGGCGCTTTCAGCGGCCATCAGCGAGAACAACTCCGGACTGCGGATAATCCCGCACTTCAAAACTTCGAAGAGGCCGGCGCGGTATTCGCGCTCGGGAAGCGTACTCAGCACTTCGGGATCGATCAGCACCGCAAGCGGCTGATGAAACGCGCCGGCGAGGTTTTTTCCGCACGCGAGATCGACGCCGGTCTTGCCGCCGATGGCTGCGTCCACCTGCGCGAGCAGTGTGGTGGGGATCTGAACAACGGGGATGCCACGCATGAAGATGGCGGCGACGAAGCCGGCTACATCCGTGACAACGCCTCCTCCGAAGGCGATCACAAGGCTCGAACGATCGCCGCCGCGGCACACCATCTCTTCTGCAAGCGACTCTACGGCGGCCAGGCGCTTGTTCTCTTCACCCCCCCGATAGAACAGCACTTCGTGCGAGCGTCCGGCGAGGGCCGCGGCGAGGCGTCCGCAATGCCGTTCCCACACGCCGCGCTCGGTGATGACAAACGTTCGGCCCGCGGGCGGTGGCAGGAGCGATGCGGCGCGCTCCAGGATTCCGCGCTCGACCACGGCCGTATACCGCCGCTGCGGCGTTTCCACTTCATACGAAGGCATATATGTCAGTTTGTACCATCGGCGCGACGAGGCTGCGATACTGAAACAGGAATGGCACCGGATTTCCTGGTGATTGGCGCTGGCGTAGCCGGCCTGCGCGCCGCAATAGAGCTCGCGCCCGCGGGTTCGGTCCTTGTGGTTGCAAAGGACAGTCTGCGCGAGAGCTCCTCAGAGTACGCGCAGGGCGGCATCGCGGCGGCGCTGGCCGAGGACGACGACGTCGGACTGCACGAGCAGGATACGCTCTCCGCCGGCGACGGCCTGTGCGATCCCGAAGCGGTTCGCACGCTTGTGGAACAAGGCCCACACGCGATCGAGGAGCTGCTCGAATGGGGTGCGGAGTTCGATCGTGTAGGCGATGCGCTGGCATTCGGCCGTGAAGGAGCACACAGCCGCCGCCGCATCCTGCACGCGCAGGGCGATTCCACAGGACGCGAGATTTCGCGCACGCTGTATCACAAGGCCTCCTCGCTTCCGAACGTCGAGATCCGCAGCTTCGCCGCGATCACTGACCTGCTGGTCTCCGACAACGGAGAGGTTGGGGGAGTGGTCGCGTGCGACGCGGCGTCAAGGCGCTCACTGCCGCTGCGCGCGCGCGCGGTCCTGATGGCCACCGGCGGCTTGGGCCAGGTATTTCGCGAGACGACGAATCCCGAGGTCGCCACCGGCGATGGCGTCGCCGCCGCGTATTTCGCCGGTGCTGAAATCTCCGACATCGAGTTCGTCCAGTTCCATCCGACCGCCTTGCACCTGGAGGGTGCTCCAGCATTCCTATTGAGCGAGGCGCTTCGCGGGGAGGGGGCCTATCTTCGCAATGCGGCGGGTGAGCGCTTCATGCCACGCTATCATGAACTCGCCGAACTCGCGCCGCGCGATGTGGTGTCACGCGCCATCGTGAGTGAACTCCGCGCAACCGGCGCCGCGGAAGCGTACCTCGACATCCGCCACTTGGGCAGTGATTTCCTGCGCGCGCGATTCCCCCGGATCTACGAAACATGCCTGCGCTACGGCATCGACCTTGCCGCGAACATGGCTCCGATTCACCCGGCTGCGCACTACGCGATGGGAGGCATCCGCACGGATCTCGACGGCCGTACCAGCCTGCCGCGCCTGTTCGCCGCCGGCGAAGTGACCGAGACCGGCGTACACGGGGCGAACCGCCTGGCGAGCAATTCGCTGTTGGAGGGAGTCGTGTTCGGCAGCCGCGCGGGCAGGGCGATGCGGGAGCACGCCGGGAGCCCGCTCGTGGAACACGCCGCGTCAAGGCCTGCCGGCTTCCCCTGCATCGCGGCGGAGGAGTTGAGAAAAATCGCGTCGGAAAGCTGCGGCATCATTCGTGACGGCGGTGACCTGGAACGTGCCTGCGAGCACCTGCTGGCGGTGCCGCAGCAACTTACCTCCAACCCCAACCGCACCCTGTTTGAATTGCGCAGCCTGCACACGTTGACGCTGTTGATTGCGCGATGCGCGCTCGCACGGCATGAGAGCCGCGGCGCACACTATCGCTCCGACTTCCCCGAACGCAGTCCCCATTTCCAGAAGCACTCGCTTGTCTGCCGCGACAATGAGGTCACTTTCGTCTGACGCCCGCTCCGGTGGCCGGCGCCCACGGCCGGTCGCCGTTTTTGCGATCGTGATGCTGGCTGGCGTGCCGCTAGCGTCGTCCAGTCCGGCCACGGCCCTCTGGGCGGCGCCGGCCATCCTACTCGCGGCCATGATGATCGCCTGGGCGGCGGAATCGGCGCAGTTCTTTATCGCGCAGGGATTCGCACTCGCGATTCTAGCGTGGCTTCAAACCCTGCCCGAGTTCGCAGTGGAGTTCGTGCTCGCATGGCGGCAGCAGGTGCCGCTGCTGCTGGCGAATCTGACGGGAGCCCTACGCCTGCTCACCGGGCTTGGCTGGCCGATGATCTACTGCGTCGCCGCGTTCTTCCACCGCCGGCGGCACGGCGCGCCGCTACGCCGGATCAAGCTCCATGAGCATCACTCGGTAGAGGTGATGGGGCTGCTGGCGCCGCTCGTCTATGTGTTCTTTGTGTGGTGGAAGGCGAGCCTGACCGTATGGGACGCCGTGGTGCTGATCGGCATCTATGCGGCGTACCTGATCGTCCTGAGCAAAATGCCGCCCGAGGGGGCCGAGGGCGCTGACGAACTCGAAGTGATTCCCCGCACGATCGTGAAATCGAGCCCGCCGGTTCGGATCCTGATCATCACCGGCCTCTTCATCGCGGGCGGTGGGCTGATTTATTTTGCGGCCGAGCCGTTCCTCGGCAGCTTGCTGGCGGTCTCAATGGCTCTGGGTATTCCGTCGTTCGTTTTTGTGCAGTGGGTGGCGCCGCTTGTTTCGGAGTTCCCGGAAAAGGTGTCCGCATTTTATTGGGCCCGCACGGTAGACCGCGCGCCGATGGCGCTGATGAATATGGTGTCAAGCAATATCAACCAGTGGACGCTGCTGGCGGCGATGCTGCCTATCGTGTACTCGATCAGCCGCGGCGCCATTGCCGAGATCCCGCTGGATGCGCAGCAACGCCTCGAGTTGTTGATGACCATCGCGCAATCGCTCGTCGGAATGGTTTTCCTGCTCAACATGGAACTGGCGTGGTGGGAGGCGACCGCGCTATTCGCACTGTGGGGCATCCAGTTCGGCTTCTCCCCCGTATCGCCTGAGGCGCCGGGCGGCATTGGCTTTATCGCGACGCACATTCACTGGTGGGTCACGGTGGTGTACCTGCTGTGGGCGGGACTGGCGATAGTGCGGATGTTCCTCGGCTACCGGCACCCGAACGCATTCCTCCACTTCGCGCACATGTGGCGCACGCACGTGCTGAAAGCCGACGTGCGGGCGTAGTGTCCCGACGCGGAGGCGGCCGGGCGGCTACTCGTCGTCATGCGCGGGTGGCGGCTCTTCGCCGACATCACCCGCCGCATTCTCGAATTTCGTGTAGTCCTTGATAAATATCATCTCGGCAACGCCAGTGGGCCCGTTACGCTGCTTCGCGATGATCAGCTCCGCTTTGCCGCGCAAATCCGCGCGATTCTGCTGGTAAACTTCGGGCCGGAAGATGAAAGCGACAAGATCGGCGTCCTGCTCGATAGATCCCGACTCCCTGAGATCGCTGAGTTGCGGTTTCTTGTCGTCGCGCATTTCGGGGGCGCGGCTCAACTGCGAGAGGGCCATGATCGGCGCGCCGATTTCCTTCGAGAGCAGTTTCAATCCCCGCGACAACGCGCTCACTTCCTGGACGCGGTTTTCGTGCCGGCCGCGGCTGGTCATCAGTTGGAGGTAGTCCACGATGACGAGCCCGACGCCGCGCTCCGCGCGCAGCCGCCTCAGCTTCGCGTGCATGTCCATCAGGTTGATGGACGCCGTATCATCGATGTACAACGGCGCAGCGGCCATCTGGTTCGCTGCGCGAATCAACTCCCGCCTCTCGCGTTCGTTTAAAAAGCCGGCGCGAAACTTGTGCTGGTTCACGCGCGCCGCCGCGCAGATCATGCGCGTCAGCAGGGACTCGCCGGACATTTCGAGCGAGAACACCGCCACAGGCTTCGGCGGATCCGACAGCACCAGGTGCTGCGCGATGTTCAGCGCCATCGCCGTCTTGCCCATCGCGGGACGCGCGGCAAGGATCAGAAGCTCTCCCGGGCGCATGCCGCCGGTCATCTCGTCGAACTTGATAAACCCCGTGCCCACGCCCTTGATCCGGTTCGCCGGATCGAGGAACGCGTTGATGCCGCCCTCGTACGATTCGATAATCTGCCGCGGCGTGGAGAGCGCCGAGCGAGAACCTGCATCACTCAACTTCAGCAGCGCTTCTTCGGCCCCGGCAAGAATGGAATCAGCCGCGTCGTCCCCGATCATGCAGCGGTCAATAAGCCGCTGCGAAGCGAAGATGATCCGGCGAAGCTGTGACTTCTCCCGCACGATCCGGACGTACGAATCGATGTTGCTGGTCCGCGGTAGCCCGTCGTCGAGCGACATCAGGTAGGTGATGCCGTCCACCGATTCGAGCTGGCCCTGCTTCATCAGCTCCTCGGCCAGCGTCACGCGGTCGATGCGCTCACCGCGCTCCTGCAATTCCGACATGCGGCGGAAGATGCGGCGATGCTTTTCGAGGCTGAAGTCGTCCGGTTCGATGAGCCCTGACACCTGGATGAACAGAGACTCGTCGAGCAGGATCGCGCCAAGCACGAACCGCTCGGCATCCAGGTTGACCGGAAGGCCTTTATCGAGTGTCGAATCAGCGGAGGGCATCGGAGAAGGACTCTCTATTACAGCGGCCATTGGCGGGTCGGCGCAACGTTGATTTTGGCCGTTCGGAATGTAGCCGTTGCGCTGTGAATAACTCGGCCGCACATCGGGCCGGGTTGCGGGTGTGTAAGGTCCTGATTCGCCGAGAGTTCCGGAATCCCGTGGATTTCACCCACAGGTTTTCCACAAAACAGAACGAGTCAAGTGTGTTCTGAGGCTAAGAGCCCTTCACCGAATTAGGCATGGCGGACACCCTTATGGGGGGTAGCGCAAGCCTCAACGGCGCGTTGGCTGCGCCGGCGCTTCAAATCAATCGCAAATACAGACAGCCGGCCGCCTAACCGGCCGCGACTCTACGTCCAGTAGTTCCGGTCCAGACTCCGGTACTGCACAGCCTCGGCAAGGTGCTTCGCGCTGACGCTCTCGGCCTTATCCAAATCCGCAATCGTCCGCGCAACTTTCAAGATCCGGTCGTGCGCACGCGCTGAAAGCCCGAAGCGCCGCATGGCCATCTCCAGCGTGCGTTCGCCCGCATCGTCAAGCTGGCAGAGCTTGCGCAGCAGACGGGTTGGAAGTTGCGAATTATAGTATCCCCTTCCCCGCTGAATCACCCGCGCCGCTTCCACGCGCGCGCGTATCTCCGCCGTGGACGCGCCCTGCGCCTCTCCGCGCATCTCCTTATAAGGAACGGCAGGCACCTCGATGTGCAGGTCGATGCGGTCTAGTAGTGGCCCACTGATCTTGTTCAGATACCGCTGCACCACAGCCCCCGTGCACCTGCACTCACGGGTGGCGTCTCCAAGAAAGCCACACGGACACCCGTGCAGATAACAACTGCTGCCGGAGTGTGAAACGGGACTGCCGCGGGCCCAACAAATCAGAGCCGCGCGCACGGTTTGGGCGCGCGCGGCAGCGGCACTTCGTAGCACTAGGGTCGCCGGCTCTCGGCCGCGACCCATACCAACATCTACTTGCTGCCGGGAAGAACGCGCCAGCCGGGTACCGGGTCGGAGTACAGATACTTCCAGCTCTGCACCGTCCTGCCTTCCGCTCCGGTCATATAGTTCACAATCACCTGCCGCGTCGTGTCCTGCTGCCACAGAACGTCCGGTGTGCCGTCCCGGTTCAGGTCCGCCACACCCTGGATCCTCCAATCCGTAGGCGCGCTCGAGTACAGGAAAGCCCAACTCTGCACCGTTTGGCCCTCGGCGCCAGCGAGATAGTTGATAATCACCTGCCGCGTCGTGTCGTTCTGCCAGAGGACATCCGGCTTGCCGTCGCGGTTGAAATCGGCCGCGGCGACGATCTGCCAGCTTGGCACCGGGTCCGGGTACAGGAAGGCCCAGCTCTGCACCGTTCCGCCGTCGGCCCCGGTCAGGTAGTTCACGATTACCTGGCGCGAGCTGTCGTTTTGCCAGAGCACGTCAGGCTTGCCGTCACTGTTGAGGTCGGCCGAAGCGGCGATACGCCAGCCCGGCACGGGATCGGGATACATCCAGGCCCAGCTCTGCACCGTGTTCCCCTGCGCGCCTGTGAGATAGTTCACGATCACCTGCCGCTCCGAGTCGTTCTGCCAGAGCACGTCCGGCTTGCCATCGCCATCGAAGTCATTCAACGCCACAATATGCCAGCCCGGCACCGGATCCGGATACACCCACGCAACGCCCTGGACCGAGGAGCCGTCCGCGGCACTCAGATAGTTGACGGTTGCTTGCGACTGAGCCTCGTTCTGCCAAATCAGGTCCGGCGTGCCGTTGCCATCGAAGTCGCCCCGTGATCGCACGGCGTCGAAACGCGCGTCGAAATCAACTTCGACTCCACAGACGAGGGCGCGGCTGTCCGTCCCATCTACCCGGACACGCTGAAGACATCCGTCCCGGTGGTAGTACAACAAGTCGAGAGCGTCATCGTACGCGATCCTGCCGACGATCCCGGCGGGCGAACCGGGCACGTCGACTTGGCCGGTTCCGTCTGCATTCATAATGCGCAGCATCGGAGCCGGTTGATTGTGCAGGAACGCAATTTTACGGTAAGCGCTACCTTGCGCCGGATACTGCGCGAAGTAGTCCAACAGCTGCATCGCGTTGTTGGTTCCAGTCGCCGGAATGCGGTAGATCGTCTGACCGTAGGGGTTGCCATATGGGCACTGTCCGAAGTAGATGTATCCGTCAGCGCCCCAGTTCGGGTACAACTGATGTGTCCAGTCCTGGTGGTTTATCACCTTCCGACCGGTTCCATCCAGATTCATCGTGTATAGGTCGAACCCGACCCATTCATATCCTGACGGCGCGACCAGATTGAAAACGATACGTGTTCCCGACGGGTCCAAGTCGTACTCGGCGAGGTCGGAGGCATTCGAAACGGCCGTAGGCGAATTGCCTTGAAGGTCTGTACGGTAGAGCTGGCTGCCGCGCTTGAACGTGACTACACCGTTAGCCACGCGAGGTGATGAGGTATCGCCTGTCGTCGTGAGCCGCCGCTGATTCACGCCCTCGGAACTCATCAGCCAGATGTCTCCGTTCATCACGTACGCGATTTCGCTCGCGTCTTGTGCGTCGTCTACGATGAGTTGAAAATCTCTCTCCCCGGTAACGCTGTTTGAAGCCCGTACTCGGAAGTTCGCGACCGTGGAGGCTGTCGGCGTACCGCTGATCAATCCCGCGGAGCTGAGACTCAGTCCGGCAGGCAGGCTGCCGCTGAGCACTGTCCAGGTATACGAGCCCGTGCCGCCGGTCGCAGTGAGCTGCTGTGAGTAGGTAGTTCCGACCGCACCGCTGGGCAGCGGCGACGGCGTGGTGATCGTGACCGTCGTCGCTACGTTCTGAATCCCGAAGCTGACTGCGGACGACGCCGTAAACCGGCCCGCGGCATCGTAGGCACGCGCGATTACGGAATGCACCCCGTTGCCCTTCTGGCGAGTATCCCAACTGCACTGGAACGTCGAGCCGGAGGGCTTGGAAACTGGATCGGTGCAGACCGGCAGCGTTCCGGAGTCGACGTAAAACTCCAACTTCTGCACCGTGCCGGAGTAGTGGATGCCGGTCCCCTGGAAAACCAGCGAGCCCTGAACCGTCTGATTGGCGGTGGGCGCGGTCACACGAACGTCAGCGGGCGGTAGTTGGCGCGCCGTATCAGTGAAGGAAAGGCCCGCTGTGACGGTGTCCACGTCCCGGTACCCGGCAATAACGGCGGCGCGGCGCGTTCCGAAGGCGTTCTGCACCGCGGCGGCTACAGCCTGGCCCGGCCCGGCTAGCACTAGTTGCAGTTTGCCGAGTTGCACCAGCCTCGCAGTCAGCGGATTTACCGCACCGCCACCGATCAGCACCGAGTCCGCCGCGGAGGCTGCCGCTTCCAGGGTCGTGAGCGCCTGACCATCGACCAGAACCAGCGTAGCGGCCGGACCCAGGAGCTTCTGAACCTGCTGAGCGATACCGACGTCGCC
>DATMXS010000004.1:0-2165 GCA_035561355.1 Bryobacteraceae bacterium
GAGGCAGAAAAAGAAGGGCGAGCAGCCACACGCCTGGGACTGGAATTACGGCGATATTCAACAGCTCGAGATTAGCCCGCAGAGGGTCCGCATCTTGACTTACAAGGACATTTGGTGGAAGGCGGGTGTCGATCGCGAATACGAGTTCGACATCGTGACCGGCCAGCAAGTACGCCGGGCCTACGACTTTCTCCGCCCGAAGCTCGACCAACGGTTCGTCGCCTCGTTGGCTGACGCTTCGGTAAAACCGCTCTGGGAAGTACGGGTGAAGCACTTGAAGCGTTTCGGTGGAACGCAAGGTCTGCTGACTGTGGGGAACGATCAGATGGTGTTCCTGGCCGACGAGAGAAATGCTTCGCGGACTTGGCGCTTTTCGGATATCGCGAATATCAGCACGTCGGGGCCGTTCGAGCTGAGCGTCGTCACCTACGAGCGGGCGCTCGCGCATTACGGCAACTTGAAGCAGTTCAATTTTCAGCTTAAGGAGCCGCTCGATGAGGCGCGGTACAACGAGCTTTGGCGGCGGCTGAACGAATCGAAGGGTTTGGAGCTATTAATCACCAGCAAGGAGAATCAAAACAATGAAGAAAACGTTCGTCATTCTGATGGGTTCCGCTCTGCTACTGACGGCGGCCGAGAACAGGAGGACCTTCACAGGCATAATCACTGACACGATGTGCGGAGGCGACCACAAGGCCATGAACATTTCGCCTGAAGACAAGTGTGTCCGCGAGTGCATCAAGATGGATTCCAAGGTGAAGTATGCCCTGTGGGACGGCAAGAAGCTCTACAAGCTCGCCGATCAGCAGACACCGGAAAAGCATGCCGGCCATAAAGTCAAAATCACCGGCGTGCTTTACGAAAAAACCGGAATTCTCAAGGCCGACACCATCGAGCATATACACTAACGAACGTGGCGCAGCCGTTTCACGCCGCAACCAAGGGCCGCGCGCGCGTTACCTCGCTGCGAGCGGCTGCTCGAAGCCGGGTACCCGCCGGGTGGGATCGCTTGATCGCTCGCCCGGTTGGGCCTTGTCGCGCGCGCCGCGAGAGGTGGCTGCCGCTCGGCGTGGCCAGCATTGCAATAACTCAGCGCTATCTGAGAGTCCACATCGAGCGCAGGCGGGGCGGAACTCGTTCCGCGTAGCGTTGAAACCTGCGGCCGAGGCGAGAAAGGCGGAGGCCTGATCGCGTCGGGAGACCTTTAGCCTATAGGGAAAGAGCGGGCGACCTCTTTCCGGACTTCCCACACCTCTCTACGGATCCACGCGGAGCTGCGCGCGCCCGCGTATGGGGGGCCCAAGGTCGGCGACGAACCGCAGGTCTCTGGCGAACGGCAGCCATCGTGCTCCATCACCTCAACAGCCACTGAATCCCGCGCAAGCTGACGGTCTTTTGTGACAACCGCGTTGTGAGTGCGGCTGTCAGTTCCTCGGCCGGCGTCCCAGAAAACCGCTCGTGTCGGCGTCGGCTGCCGCGCCGGTCGGCGCAGGCCATTTCCTCGTATACGCAGGCGCTGGGCCTGCTGCATTCAGGACGCGTAGTGCGGCCAGCCGCACCGGCTCCGGCATCGAAGTCGAGCTCAAGTCCGTGTACAACTCCAGCGCCCGCACGCGGTTGGTTGCCATCAGCCCCTCAGCGCAGAGCAGGCATGCCCGGGCCGCCACGGGAAAGACGGGAGGCTTCGTACTCTTCAACGCCGCTTCGAGTACCTTTCCGGCTTGCAGGCCGCCGATCATCCCTATCGCTGCGGCGGCTGCCCCTGCCACTTCGGCATCGCTGTCGTCAATGAGCTTGCTAAGGGCGTTCAGGGCTTTCGCGTCCTTTCGGAATCCGATCGAGTGAATCACCCCGACCTGGAGCTTGCCTTTCAGCTTGGGGAGAGCGGCACGGAGAGCATCATCCACGGATGGGTCGGGGTTCGGCTCCAAGCCGAAGCGCGCATAGCAAGCCAGTTGCGGATGGTTCAGCAGCGCGGCCATAGGCGCAACCGCCTCGCGGCCGCCCGTAATCGATAACTTCTTACAGGCGATGGCCTTCTGAAAAACGGTTGACTTGGGGTCCTTTACCATTGCCACGAGCCGCTGCGCGTCCATCGTCCAGATTGGCAGCGCCTCGAATTCGGGAGGTACTTTGGGCGCCGGCCGGCGTTCTGCTCTCGCCTG
>DATMXS010000005.1:0-24990 GCA_035561355.1 Bryobacteraceae bacterium
TTGGTCCCGCTAAAAGCAGCTTCTCGGCGCTCCACATCGGGGAGACTGTTGCGGCTTGGACGTCTGAACGTCGCCGTCCTCGGCGGCAGTCCTCAAGAGGGTCGCATCCCCATCGCTCGTTCAAGGACTGCGCGTTAGGCAATGGAGTAAGCCCGTCGGCGCTCTCGATCTGCGAACGTCTGGGCCGTCACAGTAGTTCGCGATGATGTCAACCGCTGGTGAGAGCCGACGGCGGAAGAGGGCGCGTCATGATCCTTCCTTACCGTCCCGCGCGTTCTCGCGCGCGAGCGGTCTTCGTGCCAGCAATCGGTAAAGAGGTGCCCTGTCGCCTGCGCACCGGCCACATTGGTGCGCCTTTTCGGACGTTTCGAGGCTGACGCGGAGCGTGGGTTCAAGGCGCTCCGCGCGCGCCGTCAGGCTCGCAAATGGAGATGCGAGCACTGAATGAAACGATGCAGCTTAGGCGTTTGCCATCTTCTCGTAGTGCGCCTTCATTTTTCCGAGCCGCGACTGGAACGCCGTGAGCAGGCCGTCCGAATGTTGCTTCATCGTGCGCCGGCTATTCGTGTAGGTGTTCACGCTGGTCGCGCGCTCCACGGCTTGGATCCACGCCTCAGGGATAGAGGCAGCTCCAGAGAGTGCGCCCGAGAGCCCGCCCGCGATCGCACCGACGCTGGCTGTATCCCTTCCTATGTTTGCAGCGGCAATGATGGCATCTTTGACATTGCCTTTGACCATCCGGAAGATGCAGACACCTTTTGAGACGACCTCGGGCGCGTACAGCCAGGCGTACGGCGGCCCTTGCGAGCTGTACAATTTGTCAAATGCTTTCCGCAGCTCGCGAAAGTCCTTGCACTCGGCGGTCGCTCTCAGCGAACGGTTGAGCTCACGCGTGGCGCCCTGAGCGCCGTACTTCGTGATCGCCGCCAGGACAGCGTCGACCGTTGCCCCCGGTTCGCACGCAGCGGCAATGGCTGCCGCGGTCACGGTCCCCCATTGGATGCCGCGCGAGGCAGTGGTCTGGTACAGCTGACCGACTTCCAGAACGTCTTCTACGGCGCTGCGTACGTCGCCGGCATTGATGAGGCCGATCGGGAAGCACGACGAGGCGAGCGTATTCAGGCCGGAGAAGTCGCAATATTTGCCGATATCCCGGCCGGGGATACCGCTTCTCGCCATCGCGAAGAGCGGTCGCTCAAAGGGCTCAAAGAGCATCGGCTCGGCTTCGGCCTTGACGTCCCGGACCCAAGCTCGCTTGATGTCCTCAGCCGTGACGCGATCCTGTTTCTCAATGATCGCGGTGATCATGAGCTTCTGCCGCTCGGTGCAGTCGTCCGTGGTGCCGGGGTCACGCTGCCATCCCTTGTTATAGGAGAGTAGCCGATCGAGCGTGCCGTATTCCTTTTCGATTCGATCGTACGGCCAGTTCTGGGTTGGCGCGCCCATAGCGGCGCCGACATGGGACCCGGCCACGCAGCCGAAGAACTTCTCCGTCAGCGCCAACCCGCCAACCACTTCGGCTTGCTGCGCCCCCGCGAACGTCGTCGTGTTAATCATTTCTCATTCTCCTTTGTACGGAGCGCAGCAGGGCCGGTTACGGTCCTGCCGCGCCGTTGAAAAGCGCACACTACCAGGAAAGCCGCATGCCCAACTGAATCAGCCGAGGAAAATTCGCCTGGCCTGTGATCTTGCCGAAGTTAGCTGAGGTGGCGGATAGATTCGGATTCGAGAATTGCGCACGGTTCGTTACGTTGAAGGACTCCGCCCTGAACTGCAGGTTCACTCGATCCACGATGGTCGTGTTTTTGATGAGCGAGACGTCGAAATTCATGATCGCGTCGCTCCGCAGATTGCTGAACCGGCTGCTAAGCGTGCGGATGTTCGAAGAAAGCTGCTGGTTTGAGGTCGTGTTGAACCGGGAAGTATCGAACGCGCGGTCAATATTGCGCATGTCGAGGTTGAGATCGCCGCCGTAGTAAAGGAGGTTTCCCCAGCCGATCGGCGCGCCACCTTGGAACGAGCAGATGGAGCTTGCCGTCCAACCGCCCACCAGGCGGTCCAGCCACGGCCCGGTTGATCCCAGAAACGCTTTGCTCTTCCCGAAGGGCAGGTCGTAGCTGCCGCTGAGGACGAGCCGATAAGGCCGGTCCTGATCTGCGACGACGTATTCGTAATGTGAATCGGAAGCGTTAAGCCGGCTCGTCGCCTCCATGGTTCTCGAGACACTCGCGTTAGCTAGCAACTGGAGCCCGCCGGAGAGGCGCTTTTCAACTCGCGCGTTGAGGGAATGGAAGTTGCTGTAACCCTCGGTCACGGACTGTTTCGTGAGACCGGTTAACTGTGGGTATAGACCGAGCAACTGCGATTTCGAGATCGTGCTGCCATTTAGATTCGTGCCCGGCAGCAAGCCTCGGAAGGGGTTGGCGACATTAGCCGTCAAGCGATCGATCGTTGCTTGATCGCGGACCAGCGAAGTGCTCAAGAATTGAGCGGGGACAAAGTTGAGGCTCTCATTGACGGGCAGGTGCAGCGAGTGGCTGCCGATATAGGCGAGTTCCACAACCAGATCAGTAGCTAACTGCTGCTGAACCGTCAGAGTCCAACGTCCCGTATACGGCTGGGCAACGGCCGGATTGAAGAATGTTATGCCCTGTCCGAGGTAGGTATTCAGTCCTTGGGATGCGCCGGCAGGTTCGAGCAGCCCGCCCGGGAACGGGTTAGTCAGCGTGGCATTCGGCGTTAGGTACCCGTCGTTCGTAGGTACGAACTGGGTTGTCTGGCTGAAACCGGGCTGGTTGATGCCGGTAGGACCGTGAGTCGCGAAGAAGATCCCGAAGCCGCCGCGCAACACCGTCTTCCCTCCGAGCATGGCGGGAGTGTAGGCGAAGCCGAATCTCGGGCTGAACGCGTTGCTGTCGGTCGAATAGATGTTTCTATGATCAGCGGTCGCGAAGATCGGCCCGCCGACCGGGTTGAAGCCGCTCACTGGAATCTTCGGATCGGGCATCGAATCGTACGCCTGCGAATACGCGACCTGGGCCGCGGCCGTCACAGCGTTCGCCGTCGTGAAGTCAAACCCCGTGAGAACGCGGTTCCAGCGTTCGCTAGTGGGGCTCTCTTTTTCATAACGGAGACCAAGATTGAGCGTCAGGCGCGGAGTCACCCGCCAATCGTCTTGAAAGAAGAACGCCTTGTAGTAGGTCTGATACGTGATCGCGGTGTTGATATCGTAACTTCCACTGGTGGGCAGGCCCAAAAGGAACGAGGCCAAACCTTGACCCAGTGGCGCCCCCGACGCGTTGTCGAGCGGGCCGCGAGTCCAGTTCGTGCCGAAGGTGAACGCGCCGGCCGAATTGCCGAACGTCACCTGGCTCACTCGCTGTCTACGGATGTCCGCACCAACCTTCATACTGTGCGCCCCACGAACCATGCTCAAAGTGGAGAACAGAGATCGATGGTCCTCGGGCACCCTGCGTCCGGTCGCGCCGCTCAGGCTCTGGAACGGATCGCTGAAGCTGACTGGAGGCATTGCCAACTTTGTCGACTGGGACGACAAGTAGCTTGGGAAGCCGAGTGAATTGAGATCGAATCCGACGGTATTGCTGGCCACCACCTCAAAGAACCGGCTATAGGAAACTCGGGAGTTCAACAGCGTGGTCGGGTTGATCATGTAGACGTGATCGATCTTAGAACCCGAGGTTTCCCGCGGCCGGACCTCGCCGGTGCTCTGGTTGGCGAAGTAATCGTTGATATACTCCGTGCGGAAAGTTGCGAAGACGTTGCCAAACAGCTTGTGCTTGTTGTGGTTGTAGTCCACGCGTCCCAGGAAGTTGTAGTAATCGTCTTTGCGTTGAGTCGGCGCAAAGAAGTTGTCCTGCCCGTTCGCAGCGCCCGTCTGATTAGGGTTCGGATAGTAGCTCAGGTAATTTTTCGCGATGGAGTTGAGCCGAGCAGGGCTGATTTTGTTGTCGGGGAAGGGTTGGCGTCGTCTGCGGGTGCCTTCGGCAACGCCTGTGGCGGGATCGTAGATGGTGTAATTGCTGCCGAGCGCGAGCAACTGCGAAAAATCGCCATTGCGTTCAGCCTCGGTCGGCACAGTGAGGATGAACGGTTGCGGAACTACGTGCTGGACGGCGTCGTATGCGAAGTAGAAGAAGAGCCGGTCGGTTCCGTTGTAGAGTTTTGGAATGTACACGGGGCCGCTGGCGGTGGCGCCCCACTGGTTGTAGCGGGTGACCGTCTTCTTGCCGCCGGCACGGTTCGTGAAGAACGGCGTTGCCGCCAACGCGGAGCTCTGGTTGAAGAAATTGGCGGAGCCGTGCAGCTGATTCCCTCCACCCTTGCTGACGATATTTACCGTGCCGCCAGTGGTGTATCCGTATGCGGCGTCGGACTGGAACATCTCTACTTTGACTTCCTGCACGCTGTCGAGCGGCGGATTGTAAATGGCTTTCCCGCGTATAACGAGAGCGCTGGATGTCGTGTTTGGACCGCCGTCGAACAGCAGTTCGTTGCCGAGCGATTCGCTCCCGCCCATCGACACCCTGGCCGTCCCCTCATTGTCGAACGGGCGACTGTTGGCCACCGGGTTGCCTTGGGCGATCACGCCTAATGCGAGATTTGCGAGAGCCATTGGAGCGCGCCCGCTCATGGGCATGCTATCCACTTGTCTCGTCGTGATCGGCTGACCCACGGATGCGCTCGTGGTGGTCAACATTGTCGCATCGGCAGTCACAGTAACCGACTCGGCAAGGTTACCTATCTCGAGCCGCATATCTAATGTGACGCGGGCATTGGTGCTGAGTTGGACGTTTTCACGCAAGTACGTTTTGAACCCCGGCACCTCCGCTGAGATGTTGTAACGTCCCGGATTCATGAAGGGCATCGTGTACTGACCTTCGGCACCCGAAACCGTGTTGAATTTCGCGCCGGTATCCACGTGCGTGGCGACCACTTTGGCACCAGGAATCACGGCGCCTTGAACGTCGCTAACAACTCCCGTCAGCGTGGCGCGAAACTCCTGCGACCAACCGCTCAGTGATAGTGCGATAAGGCAGACTAGCAAGCGAACAGATCTCATCGAATTCTCCATATTCGTATTGCCTGCTCAGCTACATGCAGATTCGAGCTGCGTTCTCCGACAGTGGTCCACGGCCAAGCATATAGGCGTGGACCGATCTGAGCCGACCGCGCTTACATAGACACCATCGGTGTCAGGCGCGCTCCATCTGTTCGGCGAAGGCGCGGGCCTTACGGAGTCGGTTCAGATAGGCATCATAAAGTCCATCCGCGTGCTCGCGTAGAGTTCGCCGGGAATTGGTAACCCGCATCTTGGAGGTTGCGTAATCGACTTGCTTGGTCCACTCGGCCGGGATCGAGCCCGCACCCGTGAGGGCGCCGGAGATTCCTGCGGCGACGGCGGTCTCGCAGTCTGTGTCGCGGCCGATGTTGACGCCCGCAATCATGGCATCTTTGGTGATGCCTTTGGTCATGGCAAATATACAGAACGCCTTGGTCACAACTTCGTTAGCAGAGGAATAGGAGTACGGCATTCCACTGCCGCTGTAAACGCCGTCAAAGACCACTCGCAATTCACGGAAATCTTTGCAGTTTTTCGTGAGTTCCAGGTTGCGCTCAAGTTCCTCAACGACTTTCACGCTTCCTGCGGTACTCGCAAAGCGTGGGTCGCCTTTGAGGACGGTGGCGATTACACTGTCCACGGTGGCGGCCGGCTTGGTCGCGGCGGCAATGGCCATGGCGGTAACAGCTGCCCACTGCAAGCCCCGGCTGTTCGAAGTCTGGTAGAGCTGGCCCACCTCAAACACGTCTGCCACTGCTCCCTCGACATCGCCGGCGTTGATCAGCCCTATGGGGTGGCAGGAGCGGGAAAACGAGTTCAGCCCGGCATAATCGCAGTACCTGCCGATGTCGCAGGCGGGAATCCCGCTCTTGGCCATCTGAAGGAGAGGGCCTTCAAACCCCTCCGAGATCATGCCCGCCTGCTCGGGCAGCATGTACTTCACCCAGATCTTTCTGACATCTTCCGCAGTCACCCGGTCCTTCTTCTCAATGATTGCGGTGATCATCAGTTTCTGGCGTTCAACACCATCTTCGGTAGTGCCCGCCTCGCGCATCCAACCATTGTTGTAGTGCAGGTAGGGCATCAGCTTATCGATGGTGCCGTGTTTCTCTTCGATGCGCTGCCACGTCCAGCTTTCGCATGGCGCACCCATCGCGGAACCGACATGTACGCCGGCAATACAGCCGAAGAACTTCTCTCTCAAGCTGACCTTGCCGCGTGCTGGTTTGGCGGTCTGGGCCTGCGCCAGCGCCGGCGCGGCGCAGGCCGCGGCGGGCCCAATGACACTGTTGTGCAGAAACCGACGACGATTCAAGTGAGCCTCCCTGAAGTCCTGAAGATGCAACTGCGCTGAAACGATTCAATATTATTCTGCGGCGGATAGGACTGTCAAGGGCAATCGAGCCTGAATAGCCGTTAATAGCTTTTAAGTTCGCATCTGCGCCGGTTCCGCAGCGACGGATTCGGCTCTCGAGAGGCTCAGGAGGACATGGAAGCGAGTACAGTTGGGCCGGCGGTGCGGTGGTCGTCCGCGGTGGACTCCCGAATCTTCAACTCGGGCTCAAGCCGCAGTGTCACATGTCGGCGGGGCACGCTTTTTCGCTGCAGCCGTCGAATGAGGAGTTCGGCACCCTGACATCCGATCTCGTACGCGGGCTGCGCTATTGCAGTAAGATGCGGGCGAAAGACCGCGGCGAGCGGCATGTCGTCGAACGATGCGACGGCCACATCGCCGGGACACGCGAGGCCGACTTCTTCCAACGCTCTCACCAGACCGAGCGCCATCATCCCGTTGGACGCAAATACGGCTGTCGGCCGGTCGTGGCGGAGGAGGAGTTCTTTGGCCAGCCGGTATCCACCGCTCTCGCGGAAGTCTCCTTCGATGATGAGTTCCGGCGTCGGCGCGATCCCGGCTTCGAGCAAAGCGGCCTTGTATCCTTCTACACGGTCCTTAGCCGTCTGAAGTGTCAGCGGGCCCGTAATGATCGCAATACGGCGGTGTCCACGATTGATGAAGTGCCGGACGCAGACCTGCGCGCCTTTGACGCTGTCTACGGAAACCGAATCGACCGCAAGGCCCGGGGGAATACGGTCCAGGCACACGATGGGTATGCCGCTTTGCATGGTGTTGCGGATGTGTTCAATGTCGGCGCCGCTGGGGGCCACAACGAGCAGGATGCCGTCGACACGCCGGGATCGCAGCACCGAAAGCACTTGGCGTTCTCGCTCCACCTGGTCGTCCGTGTTGAACGTTATCAGCAGGTAACCATGTTTGAACGCCGTGTCCTCCGCTCCCCGCACCACCTGCGGGAAGAAAGGGTTGGTGATATCGGAGATTACCATCCCGAGCGTTTTGGTCGAATTCACCTTGAGGCTTCGTGCGACGTAGTTCGGGTGGTAATCCAGTTTGCGGATAGCGGCAAGGACACGCTCCCGGAGCACGGAGCTTACCGGAATGGACTCCGAAAGCACGTTTGAGACCGTGCCGACGGATACTCGGGCATGCTTGGCAACATCCTTGATCGTGGCCATAGTGATCCTGCTCCAGAAGAAGTGTATTTCGGATACGGACGGAATGCAATTATTTTGACACAGCGCCCACTGCTAATGATATATTGAACCGATTCAGAGCTGCGCTGTTCGAGGAGGTGCCTCGTGGCCAGAGGCGGCTCGAGTCTGCGTGGAGGTTTCGTTGGAGCAGAGAAACCGTATCGCCGTGGTGGGCAGCGCGAACATGGACGTGGTGATACCCGTCCATCGTTTTCCTCATACCGGCGAAACAATCCTCGGGGGAGATCTCGGGTTGTTCCCCGGGGGCAAAGGTGCCAACCAGGCGTGCGCCGCGGCCAGGCTCGGCGGCGCGGTGTCCTTTATAGCGCAGATCGGCAGCGATCCGTTCGGAAGTGCACTCACCGGCAGCCTGCGGGCGGCGGGGGTCGATACGGAGCATGTCGGCACAGCGAGCCGGCCGACCGGGTGTGCGTCAATCTACGTTCTTCCCGGGGGAGAGAACACAATCGTTGTATCCCCCGGCGCGAACGCCACGCTCGATGCGGCCACTGCTCTTTCGCGGCTCGGCTCTATTGCGCACGCCGGCTTTGTGCTCTCGCAACTCGAGATTCCACTTGACACCGTGGAAATGGTACTCGCTGCCGCCCGGGCGCGTGGCGCCGTCACAATCCTCGATCCCGCTCCGGCGCGTGAACTCCCCGATCGGGTGCTGCGTTCGGTCGATTATTTGACACCCAACCAATCCGAAGCCGCTATCCTGCTAGGACGGCCATCTTGGGTAATCGAGAGCTTTGCCGACGCCGAAGAAGCGGCGTCTGGCTTGCTTAGGCTCGGCGTTTCGACGGTCGTGATGAAACTCGGCGCCCTCGGGTGCCTGCTAGCAGCCGCCGGCGTGCGGCGGTGCATCGACGGGCATCGCGTCTCCGCGATCGACACGACCGCGGCAGGCGACGCCTTCAATGGAGCATTCGCCGCGGCGCTAGCTGAGGGTAAGCCGCCATTCGAGGCCGCAGAGTTCGCGAACGGCGCCGCCGCGATTTCTGTCACACGCCGCGGCGCTCAGATATCTTTGCCGTGCCGTGATGAAGTACTGAAGCTGCTCGAAATGAGCACCCTCGCAGGTTGATTACCGAGGAGGTCGAGAATGTTTGTCGTCAATAATGTCGGCGTGGCGACGTTGTTCTGCGTCATCACGATGCTCGGTTGGGGGTCGTGGGCGAATACCCAGAAGCTGGCTGGTAAAGATAAATGGGCTTTCCCGCTCTACTACTGGGACTATGCGATTGGCGTTTTTGTCCTAGGCGTTGTACTCACACTCACGATGGGCAGTTTCGGCACGGCCGGCGCGCCCGCACTTGAAAACATCACACAAGCGGAGCCGGGCCCGATCGCACGGGCGTTTCTGAGCGGTATTCTCTTCAATCTGTCCAACATCCTGCTCGTGGTCGCAATCGACGCCGCAGGCATGTCGGTGGCGTTCCCCATCGGGGTTGGGCTGGCTCTGGTCATCGGCACTGTTGCGTCCTATTTGCAGAGTCCCAGGGGCAGTGCGGCTCTGCTCTTTTCGGGAGTGGCGCTGGTGGTTATCGCCATGATCGTGTCGGCCATGGCCCATAGCAAACTCCCGCGCACTACGGGCAATCGATGGGCACGCGGCGTTGTTTTCGCGGCACTGGCCGGCTGCCTCATGGGCTTCTTTTACCCGCAGCTCTCAGCGGCCATTTCTCCGGGCTTCAACATCTCGCCGATCCAAGCTGGCTTTCTGACGCCGTACTCGGCGCTGCTTCTGTTCGGCGCGGGCCTGCTGGCCAGCAACGCCGTTTTGAACACGGTGTTCATGCGCACAGAGGGCTTGAGATATCGCGATTACTGGAAGGGGAGCACGCGTCTCCACACGTTGGGGTTTTTGGGCGGGATGATTTGGATGGCAGCGCTCACCACGAACCTTATCGCTTCCGGGGTCGTGGGGCCGGCCATCTCGTACGCTCTCGGACAGGGCGCCACGCTGGTGGCCGCGATCTGGGGTGTCGTAATATGGCGCGAGTTCCGAAACGCACCGCACGGGACCGGGCGCCTCATCATGCTGATGTTCATTGCTTTTGGGGCGGGGTTGGCACTGATCGGAACGGCGACGCTGTAGTCCGTGGCCGATACACCAAATGTGATCGGTCTCAGAGATTTAAAAGAGCGCGTCTGTGCGCGCAGAAGGAGCATAGGATGAGCGAAATTCAACGGCGCACGTTCCTGGGTGCGGCTGGTTTATCTGTCGCAAGTGCCGCCGGGCAGATTACCGGCGAGCCGAAGCCTGCGATGAAGCTGGCGATCGGCTCGGATCATGCTGGCTTTCCGATGAAAGCTCCAGTGATTCAAATCCTGAAATCGTGGGGGCATTCAGTCAAAGATTGCGGCTCATTCACGCCGGAGCCGGTTGACTTCCCGGATATAGCAGCCGCTCTGTGCGATGAAGTGAAGAGCGGCCGCGCGCAACGCGGGATCATGGTGTGCGGGACCGGCGTCGGAGCCAGCATCGCGGCGAACAAGGTGAACGGAATTCGAGCGGCGCTCTGCCACGACACCTACTCGGCGCATCAATGCGTCGAGCACGACAACGTGAACGTTCTATGCATGGGCGCATGGATCATCGGTATAAAAGTGGCGGAAGAGATTCTGTCAGCGTACTTGAACGCTGAGTTCAGCACGGCGGAGGAGTTTCGCCGAAGGGTGCGCAAGCTGGGCGAGATGGAAAAGCGTTAGGCCGACCGTGCCCTCTTCCGGCGGCGCCGCGTTTGGAGCTGCCGTTACCGTGTGTGTGACGGTTCCGACGAATGCGCTTGCGGGTGAAGTAGTAAACCCGCGAGCGTCACGCGACACGAAGGGTAGCAGCGATCGCCCGTTCTCGTGCTGCCGCCGCAGTGGCGGGTTGTCCGCCCATCCGCACGTCGCGCGGCGCCGCGACCGGTGTTGTGGCGGCGGCAGCTGAGCGTCCCTCAGCGCCTCCGGGAAGCGAATGCGAGTCGCGCCTTAGCTTCACTCAAGATGCACACCTTCGCACATCCTCCACGACACCGTCGAATCCTGCAAGTCGAAGTAAGGCAAACAGCACCGCATTCAGCGATCGCGCCGTTCACAGTTGAGCCAGCAGGGCGGCTAACTTCTTCAGTGACTCTGCCAAGAGCGGTCCCGATGCCTGATGCGCAGGCGCCATCCGCTTCAATGGTGTTTCGTAGAAGCGGTTGCGGTGCTCTTCTGAGAGTCCTGTGAATTCCGCAGGCCTCTTCCACTCGGTCCGGTCGCCCGCCTCGATGCGCTTCATGACGTACTGCCAGTAGCTGCGCAGTTCAGGCGCATAAAGGTGTCGCACCATCTCGAAATGGTGACTCCGGCAATAGTTGTTCTCAGCGTTGGATTTCAACGTCAGCTCGCTATGCCCATTGACGCGCGCCTCAACGCCATTGATCGGCTCCGCCTGCCGGAGACGGTCGAGGGAGGCCCGCATGGAGAATTCGGCGGAGTGCTCGAGAACGGCGGCCAGGGCCTCCATGAGATTCACGGAGGTCTCAGACAAGCGACGGATCTTCGCTTGTTGACCCTTGCCCAGCCTCCAGCGCTCCAACTCCAATGCGGAATCCATGAGCGAGAGCAGCAGTCCGCGGTTCGCGAGGGTTCGCGCCATGTCGATCGCGTCGCGGCGCCAGAGTTCGTTTTCGTACGACTGGGGAGCCATATCGCTCAGCACATTGAGCGCCGTCGGCGCGCCGGTGAGGAGGGGACGGATTCTGGCGTATTCGGTCCTCAAATGCTCGAGCCGCTGCGGAGTCAGGTCGATGAAGGCCGGGTTCGTGAGGACGCGGAATTGCGGATCGCCGAACGAGAGGGCACCGGGCCCCCGCTGGACCCAGTGCAGCGCCTGCGAGGCGGGCAGGAATGCTTTCCACGCCGCGTTCATGTTCTGCCGAAGAGGATCGGGATAACGGGAGGTGACGTACCGATCGAGGGCGGCATTTGCAGTGACACGCTCCGGCCTCCAGGCATTATCAGCAAGGTATTCCAGCATGAACGTGTCGTTGTGCGAGATTTCGCTCAAGGCGACCAAGCCACGGCACTTGTCGTCCTTAGCCGCTTCGAGGATGCGTGGTGCGAGATCGGCATAATCCTCGTGGATGTCGCTATTCCAGGCAAAACCGTGAAATATGCCGAAGATCCAGGGGAAGCGTCCGAACAGGTTCCAGTCCTTGTACGCGGAGCGGCCCTTCACGTCTGCGGTGTACTCGAGAATCATCGTCCGCGACGGATCGAACTCGTTGAGGAGCCGCGAAACGTCCCCATCCTTCCACCACCCGTAAAGATCCCAACTGGCGATCAGGAGCGGCGCATCGGGGTATTTCTGGCGAAGAGTCTGCTGCGTGCGGCGATAGACGTACAGCTTGCGTTGCAAATTGTCTTCGTCGGAGGCGCCGAAGGTCCTTTCGGCCATTCCGATGGTGTGGAAGAGGCGCGGAGCGCGGCCGCTGTACTGGTCGATGTGTGTCTGAGTGAGGCGCCAGTAGAGATCCCACGACTCCTGCTTCTCGATGTCCCAGATGGCATGCGTGGGCAGTTGATATCCGGTCCGCTGGTCGGAAATGAGGGGGAAGTCGGGCCGGCTGCGGTAGAGAGCCGAGGGCGTGTGGGAGTACCAATGGGTCATAGTTCCCGTGTCCTCGGGATGGAGCAGTCCGCGGTCGGCAGCGTACTCAAGCACCTTCTTCCGCAACTCACCGCGGTACTTGAGCGGCCAGAAGGAGGTTCGATCGTTGTAGCTGCGATCAACACCGTCGGGATCTTTGCGATCCTCCGGCGGATACGGAACCTCGCCCGGAAATGCCCGTTGGAAGAGGTCATCGATACCGGTGCGGAGCATGAAAAGATTGAAGCGCTTTTTCAGCAGCCAATCGATCTCGCGCTTCCAATCGTTCATGTCCCAGTGCTCGGCTTGAAAGCGGTGCAGCCCGCGATGGGCGAAGTAGCGCAGGCCTCGATACTCAAAACGAGGCTTCTCGACAATGTCCAAGCCGTCGATATCGAGCGAGGCGCGCCGTGGGATCACATCGCCGTCCCAGAAATACTCCGCGCCTGCGCGCTGGCGGAAAAAATCGTATACGGCGTAAATGGTGGACCGTCCTGAGCCTCCGGCAACAATCAGAATCTTGCGTTTACCGTCTGTGAGCGAGAGAAGCCTATAACCGTCCCCGCCATACTCAATCGAAAGCGACCGGACGTTGCCCTGACGGATGAGCTGGTGCACAAGGGGATTGACCGAATCCGATCCGATGAGGCAAAGGTCGCCGGCCGGCGGGCTGGTGAGAAACGGCTGAATGTACGTGGCGACGGCCGGTCGTGCGCCGGTAACCTGCTGCCACATGTCGGCAAAGGTTTCGCCGGCTATTTCATACGCCTTCTCAGCTCGAAGCGGCGTCACCACAGTAAGGGGCTGCGCCGCTCGCGCATGAACAGCTCCGAGTAGCGCCGCGACAGCCAGCCCGGCGGAGAACGGTAGTGCTCCCATCGCTATTCCCCTAAGGCCCTCAGTGACGTTTCGAGCTTTGGAAGTGCCGTGATCGGCAGGTCACGGATCGGCTTAAGGAAGCCGCCGTCGTAAGGGAGCGTATCAATACTGAAGCCCGGCTCGGTCCAGGCGACGACACCCGCTTCGCCGACGGTCGGCAGCGTGACGTCCAGGGAGTCCCAGGTGGTTTGCATCATTCCCATCGCCCCAAGTTTCTTTGCGGCGTCCACCATGGCGACGGCGTTCTTGCGAACCTTCCAGGGACACGCGACCACAGGAAATCCCTTCTCGTGAAAGTACCGAATGACGGGCCACTCGTTGCTTGCGTTGTAGTTCCAGGCGGCCATAATGACGTCTTTCGGGAGATTGTCGAGGACCAGGTGGCTATTGAAGGGCGGCACACTGTTGGCGGGCGACAAGCGGCCGAGTTGCGGGTGGTCCCGCTGTATGAACATGTCGTGCCACATGAACACCCGCACTTTTCTGGCCGTGAAGTAAGCGACGATCTTCTTCAGGTGCTGGTCCAGGGTGTCGCGGGGATTCTCCCCCCGGCACCGGTCGCTCGCCATCAGGCCGCGGTGGCCCCAAGCTTCGTCGAGGCCGAGGTGGAAGTACTTTGGGTGGTCAAAGAGCTCCATGAGCTCTTCGTAGCGGTCGAACAGGTGCCCGTAGATATCGGGGTTGGTGAGGCAGAACGACCAACCATCCTCTTCGTAGAGGGGTTTAAATTGCGGGAAACGATCGAGAACCACGTGCTGGGATGAGCTGCCGCGCATACCGCTTGCGTGCCCCCAGGAATTCAGCATCGGGATCATCTCCATCTGGAGAGCTTGGCCGAGTTGCACCAGCGGCCGGATCTGCGCGGGAGAGTAGCTGTGCTCGTAAGCCGTCTCGGGCCGCTTTACTGATTTTAGCGATGCCCATGTCTCGAGGACGATCGCGTTGTACTTGAAACGGGCAGCGAGGAGTATTGCTTGCCGCACCCCTTCGAGTTCGGTATTCGGAAAGATACAGATATGGAGGCTGCGGAAGCCGAGTTGCGGGTAGTCCACAATCCTGGCCTCGCTGACCTCCCAACCGGCGGAGCCCTTGGCCGCCATCTGGAGGAGGGTCATCCCGCCGTACAGAAGGCCCCGGGGCGTAGGGGCTACAATCACAACTTTTCCGGCATGGGTTTCAAGAAGGTACTTCTCGCCGTTTTCGACAGAGGTGTACCGTGCAGCACCGGCTGCGTTCTTCAATGCTGCCTTCCCTCGCGGGCTCGAATCCAGAGCCAGGATCACGCTCAGGGAGCCCGATCCCGGCGCCGCAGCACGGATTCCGTATAGGCGCGTGAACTCAGCCGAGATGATGCGCCCGATCTGCCGCTCCTCGGTAGTTGCGGCTTCCACTGCGATACCCCGCCCGATGGCGAGAGCGCCAGGCGCCCACTCGACGTGCCTGGGAGGCGGTGTGATCAAGGGTGCGCCGGCAGCGCCGATCGCAGCGCCAGCGGCTAGAATTCCGAGCGTCAACAGCGACAATGGAACTTTCATGCTTCTCCTCCACATCAGGTCGGGAACTGCGCAGACGGCGCGCTCCCGCCGGTTTTCACTGAAACGCGATCAATCCTGTTGAACCGCGATTCGCATTCTTAGACAATCGGTCATGGATCTTCGGGAGCTTCGGGGGTTCGTCGCCCTGAGCGAACATCAGAACATTACGCGAGCTGCAGAGATTCTGCACCTGAGCCCGGCGGCCGTGCACAAGCAGATCCAGATGCTGCAGGAGGAGCTGAATGCGCAATTGTACGAGAAGGTGGGGCGCCGACTGCGACTCACGCAGGCTGGCGAGGTGCTGCTGCCGTATGCGCGCGACCTCTTGATTCGATATCAGGCGACGCTTGAAGCCTTTGAGGAGTGGAAGGGGCTCAAGAAGGGGGTCTTGCGGCTCGGCAGCGGGGCAGGAATCAGCGTGGTCGTTCTCCCCAAACTGCTGACCGAGTTCTGCCAGGTTTACCCGAATATCGAAGTGATCGTGGACACCGGCAGTACGTCCCATCTGATCAAGGGCCTCAATGAAGCCAGTTTCGACGTGGCGATGTTCGTCGCCCCGGAGGCTTTCGAAACGCCTGGACCGGTGGTCAAGGCCGTGTGGCCGTTCACGATCGTACCGGTGGCGGCGCGCGGCGTGGCAAAACGCGAGTGGACGCTCCAGGAATTGCGAACGCAGCCCCTCATCCTTTTCAAAGAGAGCTCGCAGGTGCAGCGGACCATCGACGCCTACTTCTCGCGTCTGGACTTTCATCCGCGGGTTGTGATGCGATTCGATCATGCCGAGGCCATCAAAGCCATGGTGCGGATCGGCGTTGGGTTCTCGATGCTTCCGCACTGGTCCGTGGACGCCGAACTCGCGACCGGCGAACTCATTGAACTCCAGATCGACGCTTTGCCGCTTACCTCCCGGATCGTGCTCGCCGTACGGGATAGCGGTTCGCCACCGCCTCCGGTGCAGGGGCTCATCGACATCGCGCGCCGGAATGTCCGGCTGCTCGGCGAGTATTGATGATCCGGGTCACAGCCGCTTGTGCTTCTCAAATACGGCGACCGGGTCGTCCCCGCGGGTGAACTCCAAACGGGCGGTGTCCTCGATGTCCTTGACTCTCTCGCACTCCTGAAGCACCTGAAGCGTGATTTCGCGCGGGACCACGAGCACACCGTCATAGTCGCCGAAGATGAAGTCACCCGGGTTGACCTGGACGGCCGCCGCGAGCTCACCGCTGATCAGGACCGGCACCTGGTAATCCAGCATCGCCCAGCGGCCAAAGGCTTCGACAGGATTCCGCGACCGCGAAAATACGGGGAACCCCATCGCGCGCAGATGGCACGTGTCACGGACCGCTCCGTCCACGAGGGCGCCCACCGCTCCGTGCGCCTTGGCGCTGCTAGCGCTCAGTTCCCCGTAAAGCGCAACGGGAAATGGCGTTCCGCGGTCGCGGACCTCCACACACGGATAAGCCATTTCCCGAATCATCTTGAGCCGCTTGTAGCGGACCGACTCGTCTCGCGTGCAGCTCATGGTGCCCTTCACTGTGAAGGCCGGGCCGGCCAGTTTCGCGTCCGGGTCCAGCGGGCAGATCTCATGCGAGACGACCTGGTTCGAATAGCCGAAGTGTTCCAGCACGTCGTACACCAGTCCCCCATACAATCGCCGGTACCTGGCGCAGATGTCCTCCAGACTCACCCTTTGATCGCTTTGGTCGCCTAGGTAGTCCGTTTGAGTAGACAAAGTCCTATCCTTTCTTTGGTGCGGCCGCGCTATGGCAACTCGCTGCTAGAATTCCAGCCGCAGGCCGAAGCGAACCTGCCGTTCTCCACTTGCTCCGAGAATCCGCATGAAATTCACGTTCGTGACGTCGGTCGTCGGACCGCCGAAGCGCGGCGTATTTGTCAGGTTGAAGGCTTCGGTGCGGAATTCCAGTTTCTTGCGTTCGGAAATTGGGAACGAGCGGAAGAGCCCAGAGTCCAAACCCACAACGCCAGGGGCCCGCAGTATGTTCCGGCCGCTCGTGCCAAACCGGACGTCCTTCACAGCGGCAAATGCAGTCGGATCGAAGAAGTACTCGTCCGCCCCCACTCCGCCGAGTTTGTCCACCACAGGCTTCACCTGATCCGCCGTCTGGGAATTCCCCCGCGAGTTCAGCGACGTCCCAGGAGCGGTAACCGTGAACGGCCGGCCCTGGTAAGCGTAGAACACTCCATTCGCCTGCCAGTTCCCGAAGAGGTAGCTCGCCCATCCTTCCTGCGCCCAGGACTTGCCTTTGCCGAACGGAAGCTCATAGACAAATCCCAGATGGAGATTGTGTGGAATGTCGTACCCCGCGCGCGCCCAGTTCCGGTCCATGACGGGCGCCCAGTTCCACATGACGCCCACCCAGCCGCCGTCGTCGTCCTGCATATTCAGGGCTTTGGACCAGGTGTAGGAGCTCTTGATCATGAGCCCGTTCTTGAAATTGCGGTTGAGGGTCGCCTGCATCGAATGGTACTCGGCGCTCGTCCAGCCGTTGAACAGGTACGTTGCGGCGGTTCGGCCGAACTTTTGATACATCTGAGAACCAGCAAGCCCGGTGCCCGGAGCGGAGTGATCGGCGTTCCAATCCACGAAGCCGCGGATGGTCTTTGTTCCGACGTATCCGACGGTACCGATCATGGAACCCGGGAGCTCACGCTCGGCGATGAAGTTCCAGCTTTGGATGTACCCGCGATTCAGCTTCCTGCTCCCGTCGGGATTCCAGACCGTTCGGACGGTGTACTTGCCCGGCAGCGCAAACGAGCTGGCGCTGGGATTCTCACCCGTGAAGAGCGGAATCCCGTTTTCAAGGGTCGAGTACCACGTGAAGGAATTGACGGCCGGGAAGTTCGCGTCGATGGTCATCGGATAGCTGCCGCGAAGGGGGCGGCTCATGGGCATCGGGTTGTAGGTGATGCCGTAACCGGTGCGGATCACAGTCTTGCTTCCGAGCCGGTGGGTCAGTCCGAATCGCGGAGCAAAGAGCTTATGGCTGACCTCAATTCCGACATTTTCGGGATTCTCGCCGATTCCGCCGCGCGTCATGATGTTCGTCTCGGGATCCCAGTACTCGATCCCGGTGTGCGAACGCGTGAGCAGCGGATAGAGCTCGTACCGGACACCCAATACGACAGTCGTGTTCCGGCCGAGCTGCCAGCGATCCCGGAAGTAGAACCCCCACTGCCATTCCTTCGTCGTCATGGATTCCCACTGGTCGCTCTTCGCAACGCTGGTGGTAAGTCCCAGGAGGAAGGTCGCATAGCCGTTATACATGTTGCCGGCGCGGCCACCGTTGAGAACCGTGGGCCCGTATCCGAAATTCAACGCGCCGCGCGGCCCCGGCCCGAGTTCCGGCTGCCAGTGATTCATTGTATGGCGGGCAAATTCGAATCCGTAACGGAAGTTGTGCGCGCCTCGCGTCCACGCCATATTCGTAGTTCCCGTGAAGCTCTGGTCACGCTGGAACGCGGGATTCCAGTTGTCGGTGTCGCCGAGCCCGGTGTAGCCGCTGATGTTGATCTGCGGCGCCCCGCTCTGCCGGATGTCTGGACCGTTCGTTCCGGGGATGCCCAGCGTGTCGAGCCCGGTATTCCTGCCGTAGCCGGGAGGCGTCACGTCGATCCGGTTGCGCGTGAATCCGAACGTGCCATCGAGGACGGTGGATGGGCTGAGCACCAGCGTGTGTCCTATGGTCGCCAGTTGCGCACGGTTGTCACCCTCGCCTGAGCCCGTATCGCAGAGGCCTGGGCCGCCGATCTCTCCGAATGCCGTCCGGCAGCGGCCGGGAGCTTGCATAATGCTGTACTTGGTCCAGAGCGTGTGGGCGGAGGTCCGGTTCCAGTTGACCTTTGCATCGAACTGGTTTCGATCAAGTTCCTGAACATCGGTGGCGTAGAAGTTCCCGCTCAGGCCCGGCTGGTTCGGGAGCGGGACCATGCCCTGGATCTTGCGGCTGATTGCGCTCTGCCGCGCGAGCGGGATCGTGTTGTTCGCGAACGGCTGCCGGTTCTTGCCGTCGAGAGTGCCAGTGGAGGGGTCATACAGAGTCGTGTTGTAGGCGCTGAAGTTCCCCGCCCGCTGGTCCTCAGGCGCGACCGTGTACAGGCCGCGGCGGCTCGCTCGCTCACGGCTGGTCTCCCAGCCTCCGAAGAAGAACAGTTTGTTCTTGAGGACCGGGCCGCCCACAGTGAAACCGTCCATGTTGCGAATGTGCTTCGGCTTTTGCGGCAGCCGTTCGAAGAAGCCTCGCGCCCGAAGATGCTGGTTCTCGTGATACGCGAAGGCGGAGCCGTGCAATTCATTGGTTCCCGATTTCGTTACGACGGTCACGGCCGCACCGCCCGCCATGCCTTGTTCAGCGTCGAAGTTGTTGGTGGTGATGTTCACCGTTTCGATCGTCTCGACCGGAGCCACGTAGGCAAGGTGATGCGGAAGCCAAACGGACATATTCAGGGCGCCGTCGAGCTTCGTCACGTTATTGTTTCTGTTCGTGCCGTTCACGTTGGTCGTCAGCGACCGCCCGGGCCGCGTGATTGCGGCGTTCTGAAAGCCGGCCGGAGTCGCACCCGGAACGAGGTTCACCAGACTCTGATAATTCCTGTAGCCGCCGATCGGGAGGTTCTTCACCGCCGGCACGCCCAGTTCGGAGCTGACGTCCGCTTTTTCGGTCTGGAGCGCGGCTGTGCTGCCCTCGACCGTTACGGTTTCAGTCATCTCACCGATGTCCAACCGCAGGTCCTCGCGCCGAATTGAGTTCACGACAACATCAATTGACGTGCGCCTGACCGACTTGAACCCTCCAGCCTTCACCTCGAGGCGATATCTTCCGCCGAGCAGGTTGGCCACTGTGTACGCGCCGTCTGCTCCGGTCCGAATACTCCGGACCTGGGCGGTGCCCTCGTTTGTCACGGTAATTTCGGCTCCGACAATGGCGGACCCGGTGGGATCGGTGACCGTTCCGACCAGTGTGCCGTAGAGGACCTGCGCGCCGGCATGCGGCGCGACTAGGCCAAGAATTGCAGCAACCGTGATGACGGTGACTGCCAACGAAATCGACTGACGGTTCATATTCGCGACACTCCCTCCAACAGCAGGTCGATCTTGCTCCGGGCCGAGTGAAATAACAAGCGAATCGTTCTCAACGAGCGTTAACCAGCGGTAAATGCTCGCCCGCTGGAACTTTCACCGCCAGCGAATGTTGGTTCCCGCCTTTCAACTTCTCTGAACCGCAAATGGCCTTGTATGATGCCATAACATGGCGCAGCCAATCTCGATGCCTCTCGCGGTAGCCCCGGCGGGCCGGCTCTACCCATGGTTCGTGCTTGGCCTATTCTGGATCGTCTATTTCCTGAACCATGCGGATCGCCAGATTCTCTTTTCGGCGTTCCCGCTGGTGCAGAAGGAACTGGGGCTCTCGAACACGCAACTCGGACTGCTCGGATCGTCTTTCCAATGGGTATACGCATGCATGGTGCCGCTGGCCGGCTTCCTCGGCGACTCGGTTCCGCGCAAGCGCATCATCATCGCGGCGTTGCTGTCATGGAGCCTGACCACGATCGCTTCGGGCCTTGTTACGGGTTTCGCTTTCCTCCTGATTCTGCGCGCACTGACGGGCGCGGGCGAGGCATACTACTATCCCTCGGCAACTTCGATCATCAGCGACTATCACGGCTCACGGACCCGCGCTCTGGCGATGTCCATTCACCAGACGAGCCTCTATTTCGGGGTGGTGGTCTCGGGCACTCTGGCCGGCTACCTTGCACAGCGGTTCGGATGGCGGAGCGCATTCCTGGCGTTCGGCGCCGCGGGGATCTTCGCCAGCATCGCGCTCGCGCGATATCTTCGCGAGCCCCGGCGCGGCGCCGCTGACGCGGGACATTCGGCAGTGATGCAACCAGAGAGCGCGAGCGGGGCTGCCGCCGGGAAGCCGGCCATGCCGTTTGCAGCCCGAGCCCTGGTCCTCTTCCGGACACCCTCGGCTTTGGCGCTCACCGTGTCCTTCTGTGGAATGAGCTTCGCCAGCGTTGCGGTGGTGACCTGGATGCCCGCGTTTCTCTACAACGGCTTTGGTTATACGCTGGCGGCAGCCGGCTTCCACGCGACCTTCTATCATCAACTCGGGGCGTTTGCGGGCGTTCTGCTGGGGGGCCGAGTGGCAGACAAACTCGCGGATCGAAACCCTCTCAGCCGGCCCTGGGTGCAGGCTGCCGGACTGCTGATCTCGGCGCCCTTCCTGTTTTGGATCGGCTCGGCGAACTCGGTTGTCCAGGTGTTCGCGGCCCTGGGGCTGTTCGGGCTGTTTCGCGGCATCTACGACTCGAACCTGTTTGCATCGCTGTTCGAGGTGGTACCGCCCGAAGCGCGCTCCACCGCCACAGGACTGATGCTCTCGGCGGGGTTTCTGGTCGGCGGGACATCACCGGTGGTCATTGGAAAACTCAGCCAACAGTATGGCCTGGGGCCCTCGCTGGGCGGCACATCGGTGTGCTACCTTGCCGCGGGCATCGTCATGCTCGCGAACATTGCTTTATGGTTTCAGCGGGATTCCGCGCGAATGCAAGCCGCTCTCTCAGCTGAAGAGCCTTCACACTCATGACGCCCCATGTCTGCTAACGAATTTTTGAGGTGAGACATTTCATGAAGATCGTTGATATCCGCACTCACACGGCCGCTGTACTCACCGAGGCGCCGCTCCGTCATTCCACCGGCGTGCATCCGGGGTACTTCATCCGCACGATTCTCGAGCTCGTGACTGACGCAGGGATCGTCGGTTTGGGCGAGGTAGGGGGCGGCGACCAGTCGGGGATGTTTGCGAAGTTGAAGCCCCGGCTGATCGGCGAGGACCCGTTTCACTTGGAAAGGATCAAGCAGAAGACCCTACGGCAGATCTACTACATTTCGAACCCCAGGATTTACGCTGCGATCGAGATTGCGTGCCTGGACATTCAGGGCAAGGTGCTGAACCGCCCCTTGTGCGACCTGATCGGCGGGAAATTGCGTGATGCGGTCCCGTTCAACGCATCCATCAGCTATCGTTACCCGGATGAACAGGGCGGCGCCGGCGAGACTACGCCGGAAGAGATGGTGGCCTACGCCAAGCGGGCAGTGGCGGAGTGCGGATTCCGATCGGGAAAGCTCAAAGCAGGCGTCATGCCGCCTGAGCACGACATCGCTGTTTTGTATGCGCTGCGCGAGGCGCTCGGCCCGGCTTTCGGGCTTCGAATCGACCCGAACGGGTTCTGGTCTCGTGGAACGGCGATTCGCGTAGCCAAGGAGCTCGAAGACTGCCGGCTTGAGTATCTCGAGGACCCGACGTGGGGCAACGAGGGGATGGCGCGCGTACGCGAGAAGACGCAGATTCCGCTAGCAACCAACATGTGCGTGGCGCGCTTCGACGACTTCGCCGCGGGCGTGGCGATGAAGTCGGTAGACATCATCCTGGGCGATATCTACTACTGGGAAGGAATCACCGGCGTAAAGGCGTTATCGGCGATGTGCGATACGTTCCGACTGGGGCTAGGGATGCATAGCGGCAGCGAGTTCGGCATTACGCTCGCGGCAATGGTGCACGCCGCGGCCACACTCCCCAATCTGACTTACAGTGTCGACACGCTGTACCATCACATGCTGGATGACGTGATTGCGGGAGGCAAGCTCTCGTTCACGGACGGGTCCATCAAGGTGCCCGCCGGCCCGGGCTTAGGTGTGGAACTCGATCCGGATCGCCTGGCGAAAGCCGAAGAACTGTACCGGGAGCGAGGAGACTATTACGCCCGATTCCACGAGGACGCCCGGCGGCCCGACTGGTTTCCGATTAACCCGGGATGGTGACGAAATGCCATTGCGACTGGAGAATAAGGCCGCAGTCGTTACAGGCGCTTCGCGCGGGATCGGCCGGGCCATCGCGCTCGGTCTGGCCCGTGAGGGCGCGCGCGTGGTGGTGAACTACGTTACGAATCGGAGTGCAGCGGATGAGGTCGTGTGCCTCATCCGTCAGGCGGGCGGAGAAGCCGTCGCGGTGCATGGCGACGTTTCCGACCGAGCTTCTCACGCACGGATCCTGGGAACGGCGCTCGATGCGTTCTCGCGGCTCGATATCTTAGTAAACAATGCGGGCATCTCGAAGCGGCAGGCTTTCCTCGAGGTCGAGCCCGACGCATTCGACTACACGTTGGGCGTCAATCTGTCTGGGCCCTTCTTTCTGACGCAGGCAGCGGGCCGAATCATGGCTCGCAGCCGTACGGGCAAGATCATCAACATCTCCAGCGTTCACGATGCGCAGCCGATGCCGCTCAACTCGGCATATTGCGTCGCCAAGAGCGGTCTGCTAATGATGACGCGATGCGCCGCGCTGGAGCTTGCCGGATCGAACATTCAAGTGAATTGTGTATCCCCCGGGGCCATTCTGACCGACGAGAACTCTCCGCGCCTCGAGGATCCGGCATATCTCGCGAGGGTTCTCGAAAAGATCCCGTCTCGGCGCATCGGTTCGGTGGAGGATGTCGTCGGTGCCGTGCTCCTGCTGGCATCCGCGGATTCCGATTACATCACTGGGACCGTGTTGTACGTCGATGGTGGAATGCTCATTCACGGATAGAAATCACGATGGCTTTCAACGTCAAACACAGAGGCAAGGTGACGTACTACTATCGAGGGGAAGCGCCGGTCTTCTCGTACGTCGTTACCGAGTCGCAGTACGATGGCGACCTCAGAATCTACCTCGCCGGACTCACCGGCGGGCACTCGGCCAGCCGGAATCTAGGCCTCTCGGAAGTGGTCAAGATGGATCCGGAACTGGAGATTCCACTGGTGTTTCGCACCTGGGCGGCGTGGCTGCAGGAAGCCGGGATCTGCGAAACGATTGCAGAACTGGATTTCATCGAAATGCATGCCTTTGGCTGCATGCCCAAATCACCCAACCCCCTGGTGGACCCCCTCGGTTACGCTGCCGAGGTTGACCGGCTGCGCAGCGCTTATGCCCGTGGGTACTCGAATTTCTTCCGCGACGAACTGCCGGACCACGGCCTGCCGGCGCGCTTTACAGTGCACCTTCTCGATGTGCCGGACCACGCCGCTTCGTACGAGTTCTATACGACGGCGCTGTTGCAGAGGCGCCCGGCCAACCGGGGATAGACAATGTCAATTCTTTCTCCTGTTCTTGGCGAAAACACCCGAGCGGCATTTCGAGCGTCGTTAGCCGACGGCTCGCTCAAGGCCGCCGTCCTCCCGGTGGGCGCCACCGAGCAGCACAACGAGCATCTCGCCATGCACCACGACTGCCGGAGCGTCGAGACTATCGCACTCCGAGCTTGCCGGGAGTTGTTCCCAGCAGTGGTGATGTGCCCAACGGTCGCCGTTGGTGTGTCAGGGCATTGGATGGACCACCCCGGCACGCTCTCGCTCTCACCTGGCACTTTCACCTCAGTGGTTTTCGACGTTTTGGATAGCCTACGTTCCGCAGGCCTTTACAAAGTTCTGATCGTGAATGGCCACGGGGGCAATCGCCGCCCCCTGCTGGAATCCCTCAATGATTTCAATTCGAGGCCCGGTATGCATGTCGAGTGCTGTTCATACTGGGAGGCCTATCCGCAGGATTTCATCCGCGTCCACGTTGAGAGCGGAGAGTGTCCGGGGCACGCGGCCGAATTCGAAACCTCCTTCGCCCTGGCGGAGTTTCCCGAAAACGTTCATTTCACGGCCGGGCCTTACCCGGAGGCGGAGATCAAAATTCGAGATCCACGCCGGGCGGCGGACGACCGCCGGTTCTTCGCCAACGCTCGGCTCGCCACAGCCGAGAAGGGGCGCCTGTATGTCGGCGAGGCAGTCAAATATATCGTCTCGAGATTGCATTCCCTGCTGCAGGATTGACGCGTGGCATAATCGCAGTCAATTTTTACCACCGATCCCGACCGCCGGGACAGTCGCAAGCCCCTGCACCTGAACCGCGCTCTGATGCAGATCCAGAGTAGGCGCCCGAGCGACTTTGACGGAGAATGAGACGATGTCGCACGCCGCGCTAACCGTTTCAGGACTTCTGCTGCTGTCCGTCTGCTCGATGGCGCCGGCAGGGGCGGGGGAGACCGCGCAGTTCTCGCGCTCAAGATCCGCCGCTGAGGAGTATCAATCGCGGGTGCGGCTCGTCCGCGGTATGCCCGGCTTCGTCGCCCTCTGGGACTTCGTGCTCCGTGAGTCCGGGTCACAACGCTTTTTAGCCCACCAACGGAAGCGTGCGACGCCGGGTTTCGCTCTCGACGCCGTTAACTATGTTCGTGACTACTGGGGCGAGGGGCGCACCGCGGCCTACAGT
>DATMXS010000006.1:0-4326 GCA_035561355.1 Bryobacteraceae bacterium
GTGTTTGTAGCGGACTCGGAACTCGTTCACGGTCCAAAACTCGTCCGGGTTCGATGCCGTGCCCTCTTGCACCACGCGGATCCGCCTCAGACTCTGCTGCGCGAAGCGGAACGAATAGCGCTTCGTCGGATGCCAGTAGGGCATCACGACCGCCCGCAACATGTCCGTAAGATTCTCCTCGAGGGCGCCCTGGTAGCTCACCAACTGATCGCGCGACGTGTACGCCTCCGGTGCGGGGCTGAAACAGAGAATGCGCGCCTGCGGCGGTACCGTCTCATCCAGAAGGCGCGCGACCTGGTATCCGGGCAGCTTGCGCGAGAGATAGCTGCTCTCGGTTTCGATTCGCAGCGCGGCCTTGTGTGGGAACTTCTCGACGCGCATCGCGTCCGGGTGGCAGTACTGCTTCAGGTTGACCGGCCACGCCGTGCAGGCGTGGAAAGCCAGCAGGAGCGGCGCCGCCCACTTCCAATCGGCAAGCGCGAGGCCCATTGATATCGCCAGAAACGGAAGCATCGGGATCAGGAACCGCGTCCCGATATTCGCCGGGTACGTCGCCCCGAACACCGCGGCCGCCAGCAACAGATGCCGGCCCATCGGACGGCGTAGCGCGATGAGCGCAATGGGAGCCAGGAGAAACGCGAGTCCCAGCAGTCCCTGAAGCCGCGAGCCGCCTACGGTAACCTCGAGCGGGATCTCCCACTTGCTCGCGAGGTCTCCCCACGTCGCCATCCAGTGCCGGTACTGTATTTCGGAGCCGATGTGGAAGTAGGGGTTCGGGAACCAGGAATTGAAGAAAGGCGCGAGCGGGTTGCCCGTCATCAGGGAGTTCTTGACCATCCAAGGCGCGATCATCAGGAGGGCGCAGCCGGATAGCAGCGCGAGTGACCGAAGCGGATTCGTACGCTTCCGCACGAGCTTCCAGCCGACGAACACAGCCGCGTACGGCACCGCGAGGACTCCGGTGTACTTAATCGCGTACGCGAAGCCTGCGAGCAGGCCGATGGGGATGAGCAGCGCGTGCGTGCGCTCCCGATCCCAAATCTGGAGCAGGTAGAAAACAGCGAACAGCACGCACGCGAGCGCGACATCGTTGTACGCCGCTGCGCCGTCATAGCCGACGATCGGCGAAAGGAATACGAGCAGCCCGCCGGTAGCCGCCGCGCCCGGGAACCGGAATCGCTTTCCGAAGGCGAGCATCCCCAACGGCAACGCGAGATAGAACGAGAAGTGAACCAGCGCCGCCGCGGAGTGCCGTCCGAAGGCGAACGCGTAGAGGAACAGCATCTCGAGCCCGTTCGACAGGCTCGCATACATATTTGTCGTGAAAAAGAAGCCGCCGTGCGCCAGGTAGCGCGACACCGCGCCCAAGTGGTATCCGCTGCCGTCCGGACTCGATTCCGGCGCGAGTGCGGTGGCGAGATAAAAGACCGCGAACGCGGTGTACAGCAACCAGAATCCGATACGTGGCCAGCGGCCCAGGCCACGGGGTCGCTCGCCGATCGCGTGACGCGCGCCCCGCCTGCTGGCTACAACAATGATGGCGATGCCAAGGATCAGGAAAACCCACGGTCGCGCGAGATGTAGGGCGGAGAGCGCAAAAACCGTAAGGCTGAGGCACGCCGCTCCGGTCACGAACGCGAAAAACCGCTCCTCGTCGCGGTAGAAAGTGAGCCCGAGCCCGCGCAGTAGTAGGGTGCCGCCGGCAAACGCCACGGCGATGGTAAACAGGGCGCCGAACAGCACCGACACGAGGAGGATCATTGGGAAACGAACCCGGCGCGCTGTAGAACAAACCCGAGTTTCTCGCCATCCGGCGAGACCCATGACGGTTCAACGTAAGCGGCGAAAACGTTCAATTCGCCACTCTTGAGCCACTCCGGCGGGACGGCCTTCTCGAAGTGAAAGTCACCGGGCTTCGGATAGCGAACGCGGTCGAGCCGGCGGCCGTTGATGAAGAACGTGATGGTTACGGGTCCGGTCTGCTCCATGTTTGGCGCGGGCAAGCCGAGGTCCAGCGAGAAGCGCCATCCTTCAGTTCGTCGCAGCTTGAATCGCAGTTCGGGCCGCTGGTGCGTCCACCGCCACCCGGCGCCCTCTGAAAAATCACGGGTGCCGGAGACGATGTACTCGCCTGCGTCCGGGTCCTTCATCTCGACAAAAGCTCCCACTCCCAGCGAGCGCTGCGGAGGCGGTGGGAAACGCTCAGGTTCGCGCGCGCACGAAGCCAGCACGGCGAGTGCGGCGGCAGCGATGAAGGCGCGGTGACTCAAACAGGAAGTATATCGTGGCCCGGAAATCGACAGTCCGCACCCGGTCAGACCGTCTTGTCCGGCGCGTAGCAGTGCGGCTCCAGCGGGCACTCGGCACACTTCGGCTTGCGCGCAATGCAGAGAGCGCGGCCGTGCAGAATGATCTGGTGCCCGAACAGAACCCAGCGGTCTGCCGGAATGATCTTCATGAGGTCCTGCTCGATCTTCACCGGGTCGGTGTTCTTCGTGAAATCCAGCCGCTGCGAGACGCGCTGCACATGCGTATCCACCACGACGCCGCTCGCAATCCCGTACGCCGTGCCGAGCACGACATTCGCTGTCTTGCGTGCCGCGCCCGGCACGGTCAGCAGTTCTTCCATTGTGCGCGGCACCTTGCCGCCATACTCGCTGACGACCCGCTTCGCCGCCCCGATGACCGACTTCGCCTTGTTGTTGAAGAACCCCGTCGAGCGGATGTCGTTCGCCAACTCGTCCTGTGACGCATGCGCGAAATCGACGACCGTCGGGTACTTCGCGAACAGCCCCGGCGTCACCTCGTTCACGCGTTTATCCGTACACTGCGCTGAGAGGATAGTCGCCACCAGCAACTCCCACGGAGAGCGGTGCACAAGCGCGCACGTCGCGCCGGGATACGTGGCATCGAGGATCTCCAGGATTGTCGCGATGCGGGCCTTCCGTTCGGCCGCGGTCTTGGGGCGCTTGCTGGGCATAGAAGGCCAGAATAACGGTTTTGGTGATGAGGCCGTCAGCCATGTTTGATCGCTGGCTCTGATACCCCGGCGTTGCAATCGCCCTAAGGCGTGCCCCCTCCGCTCACTCCAATAATTCGGGAAGATGGGGGTACCACATCGATGGCGCTGCCTTAGCCTGAAACGAGGGGGGCGTGTCCGGCGGCAACCAGCGTGGTTCGCACAACTGCGGGACTTGAGCCTGCCAACCGCACCTCGGAGGAGAAACAATGCAAAAACGCAAGCTTGGAGAGAGCGGCCTGGAAGTTTCCGCTCTCGGGCTCGGCTGTATGGGTATGAGCTTCGGTTACGGTCCGGCCGGAGACGAGCGGGAGATGATCTCCGTTATCCGGGCAGCCGTCGACCTCGGCGTAACCTTTTTCGACACCGCCGAAGTTTATGGTCCGTTCACGAACGAGGAACTAGTGGGAAAGGCGCTCTCGCCTGTCCGCGAGCAGGTGGTGATTGCTACAAAGTTTGGTTTCCACATTGACGCCAATGGGAAGCAGGCTGGCCTGAACAGCCGGCCCGAGCACGTCAAGGAAGTCGCGGAAGCCTCGCTCAAGCGTCTCAACATCGATAGCATCGACCTCTTCTATCAGCATCGGGTTGATCCAAGCGTGCCCATCGAGGACGTGGCGGGAGCGGTGAAGGACCTTATCCAAGAAGGCAAGGTCAGGCACTTCGGCCTCTCAGAGGCAGGCGTGCAGACTATCCGCCGCGCGCACGCGATTCAGCCCGTCACCGCCCTTCAGAGCGAGTACTCCCTTTGGTGGAGAGAGCCTGAAGCGGAGATCATTCCCGGTCTCGAAGAACTCGGAATCGGCTTTGTTCCGTTCAGCCCGTTGGGCAAGGGTTACCTGACGGGCAAGATCGACGAGAATACGAACTTCGACAGCAGCGATTTCCGCAACACCGTGCCGCGTTTCGCGCCGGAGGCTCGGAAGGCGAACCGCGCTTTGATCGATCTGCTTGAGAGAATCGCTCAGCGCACGAAAGCGACGCCCGCTCAAATCGCCCTCGCTTGGCTGCTTGCTCAGAAGCCCTGGATCGTGCCGATTCCAGGTACGACGAAACGGCATCGGTTGCAGGAGAACGTTGCGGCCGCCCCCGTCGAGCTCAGCGAGCGAGATCTCCGCGAAATTGAGAGCGCCGCATCTCAGATCACGGTGCAAGGAGCCCGGTACAGCGAGGGCGCACAGCGACTGATCAACCGCTAAACGGCACTCGAGGAGCAATAAATCCATGTACAACGCAAGAGCTTACTCAGTTGCCAGTGCGACATCGCCGCTGGCCTCAACCACGATCGCGCGGCGCGATCCAACCGA
>DATMXS010000007.1:0-9873 GCA_035561355.1 Bryobacteraceae bacterium
AATTCGTCGATCCGACCATGACCGGTGAGTATCGCATGACCATGGACCCGTCCGAAAAGGACGCCCTGCTGCATGTTCCGGGCGCCGGCCTCACCCTCTACGAGCAGATGGGCATCACAAGCAAGGACGAGCGCTTCAACCGCACGGATGGCACGCACCTCGGCACCGGCGACTCGCCGCTGCCCTCCCGCATGAACCAGTTCGAGCGTCTGGAGCAGTTCGCCAAGCTACAAAAGCCTCCAGCGGTCAAGTACAAGGATCTCGAATCGGTTGTGAACACGCGCATTACGTACAACCTGCTTCCGGTGAAGGTGCGCGCCGACTATATCCGGATGACCACCTCGACGGTGCTGACGTACATCACCGTCCTCCTCGAGAACAAGGACCTGCAGTTCACTGACAAAGAGGGCATCGCCAAGGCGATGGTCAACATGTACGCGCGGATCACCTCAATGGGACGGCGGGTGGTCAACGTCTTTGAGGACCCGATTGCCATTGAAGTGCCCTCGGCCCATCTGGCGGCCGCCTCGGCCCGCTCTTCGGTCTATAACAAGGCCGTGTACCTCGCGCCCGGGAATTACCGCTTGAACGTCGTCGTCAAAGACGTCATAGGCGGGACGATGAACAATTACGAGGCTGCGCTGCACGTGCCGTTCTACGACGAAGAGAAGCTCGCTTCGAGCAGCATCATCGTCGCGGACCTTCTCGAGAAGGTGCCCACCCGGAACATCGGCACCGGCCAGTTCGTCATCGGCGACACCAAAGTTCGACCGCGTATCGACGCCCGTTTCAAGAAGGAAGAGAAGATGGGGATCTATGCCCAGTTCTATAACTTCCAGCCCGATGAGAAGACGCAGCGGCCGAACGGCGATATCGCGTACGAGGTCGTGAAAAACGGCAGCAACGAGAAGATCTTCGAATTCTCGGAAGAGTTGAAGGACCTGCCCGGAGCTTCCTCTCAACAGGTGACAATCGAGAAAGTTCTGCCCTTGCAGAACCTGGCGCCGGGGCAGTATATTCTGAAGATGAAGGTGACCGACCGGAACAGCAAACAGGTGCTGACACCGACGGCAACTTTTACTGTAAGCTGAGGTTAGGCCCGGAGGGGGCCAATCGCGCATGAGCGCCCGGATGCACAATCCGTTCATAGGCGCGCTGGCAGGCGCGTTATTCGCGGGCATAGTGTGTGCCGAGCCGCCCCCTTCAACGCTGACGCTTTCGGGCTCCATCGCCGGCCTCGTCAGCGACTCCGGCGGCGTTCCGCAGATGGGCGCCACGGTGTTCCTGTACAACCGTTTCGATCGCCTCCTCTCCAAGTCGCTCAGTTCGGAAAAGGGTGCGTTCACCTTCACGTCCCTCGTCCCGGACGTCTACACAATCCGCGTTTCGATGGCGAGTTTCCTGCCCGCCCTGAAGCGCAATGTTGAAGTGCAGGCCGGAATGCAGAGCCTGCTCAGCGTCAATCTCACAAGCGTCTTCAGTTCCATCGAGGTTGTCGCGCTCGCACCGGGACGCAACCCCGTCATGAGTGACGAATGGAAGTGGGTGCTCCGCAGCGCTTCGGCAACGCGACCAATTCTGCGGATGTTCCCCGGCGCAAGTCCCGCGGCGCACCGCAGCGCTTCAGTGTTCAGCGGCACCCGCGGTCTCGTCCGCGTCTCCGCCGGCGACCAGGCGCTGTCGTCTTCACTCGGCAACGAAGCCGACTTGGGCACAGCGTTCGCGCTTGCCACGTCCTTCCTCGGAAACAACAAGCTCCAGGTCAGTGGCAACCTTGGCTACTCTGCTAATTCGGGCACCCCCTCGGCGGCCTTCCGCACCAGTTATCGTCGCGAATTGCCGGGCGGATCGAGTCCTGAGGTCCAGCTTACGATGCGTCAGGTCGCTCTGCGCCCTGGAGCCGGCGCAGCCAACTTTGCAGGACCAGACCAGAGCGCTCCGGTCCTCCGCAGCATCTCCGCGCAGTTCCTGAACGACACGAAGCTGACGGATAACGCGCGTCTCGAGTACGGTTCTTCGATCGATGTCGTTTCCTTCCTGCAGACGCTCAATTACTTCAGTCCGTATGCGCGCCTCACGCTCGAAGGCAACAATGAGATGCTCCAGGTTGCCTACTCGTCCGGTACACCTCCGGCCGAACTGTTCATGAACGAGGGTGGCTCAGCCGTGGAGCTGCAGCAGGATGTGTCGGCCTTGGCGCTGTTCCCACGTGTCTCGATTGCGGACGGACGCGCGCGAGTGCAGCGCACGCAGAGCATAGAGGCCGGCTACCGCAAGACGGTCGGCTCGAGGACCTACAGCGTGGGGATGCACCGCGAAACGGTGAATAACACTGCCGTGACCGTGCTGGGCGTAGCCGGCATCCAGCCGGGCTCCGACCTTCTGCCGGACCTGTTTTCGCGCAGCTACGTGCTCAACGCAGGACGCCACAAGAACTCGGGCTATGTTGCGGCGGTCACGCAGAGCCTCGGGCGCAACCTGGACGCCACCATAGCGTGGAGTACGGGTGAAGCGCTCACTACCAAGCAGTCGGATGTTCTCCTGCTCGCTGAGTTGCGGCAGGCTGTGACTGCGAAGCGGCGGCACTCGATGACGGCCCGCATTTCGGGGACAGTTCCTCCCAGCGGTACGCAGTTCGTCACAAGTTATCAGTGGGCCAACGTTGATTCGCTGACGGCTCCGCACCTCTACATGACCCAACGGGTTCGGGAGGGCTTGGGCCTGAATGTGCGCGTGCGCCAGCCAATTCCGTATCTGGGCCGCCGCATCGAAGCGGTCGCGGATCTGCGTAATCTGCTCGCCCAGGGGTACATGCCGCTGAACTCTGCCGGGCGCCGGGTGATGATGGTGCACACGCCGCGGAGTGTGCGCGGCGGGTTAAGCTTCATCTTCTAACGGTCGCCTTTCTAATGTATTTGGGGTCAGTCCCTCCTACCCGCTCCCGTGGGTACTACAATCGAGGGGTGATGAGGGGAATCGTTCCTGCCGTCGTTACGCCGTTCCGGGATGACGAGCTCGTCGACTACAAGGCATGGCAGCAGCAGATCGACTTGCTGATTTCAAGCGGGGTCGACGGGTTGTTCATTCTGGGCGGGCAAGGAGAGTTCTTCGCCCTCAGCGACGAGGAACGGGAGGTGGCTGCACGGTTCTGCGTGCAACAGGCCGCCGGGCGCGTGCCCGTTTATGCGAATGTCGGCTGCCTGACGACGCGCGACACCGTTCGTCTCGCCCAGAAGGCCCAAGCCGACGGCGTGCAGTACCTGGTCGTCATAACGCCGTTTTACATCCGCCCGTCCGAGGATGAACTGGCCGCCCATTACGCCGAAATCGCGTCCAGCGTCCTGATCCCCGTCCTCGCTTACGACATTCCGGAGCGGACCGGCGTCGGTCTCAGCCCGAAGATTCTGAAGCGCGTAGCCGCCAAGTGCGAGAATTTTGTGGGCCTCAAGGATTCGAGCGGTGACCTCGACCGCATCGGCGAATACACGGCCGCCGGTCTTTCGGTCTTCATGGGCCGCGATCTCCTGATTCTCGAGGGGCTGAAGCGCGGCTGCGTGGGCGCGATGTCGGCGTGCTCCAATGTCGCGCCGCGCGCGTTCGTCGAGCTTTACCGCGCCTTCCAGTCCGGTGATGTGGTGGCCGCGGCGCGTCTCCAAGCGCTCATCGACCCGCTCCGGCGAACGTTCGAATTGGGCACGTTTCCCGCCATCGTGAAAGAAGCGATGAACCTCGCGGGCCTGTCCGTCGGCCGCTGCCGCCGTCCGGTCGGACCCATGCCGGAATCGGCTTTGCCGCAAATCGAAGCCGCGCTCGCGCCCCTCCGAGATGCGGGTTACCTGCCGCCTCCGGTGGCGATGCGCGCGCGCCGCGCATGATAGAAGTCGGGACTACTTCGGCGGCTGCTCGGCCGTCTTCTCCTCTGGCAGCGGCGCCGGGGTCTCTTCTTCGCCAAAAGTCAGCGTAGCCTCGGCCGCGAACTTGCGGTAAAGCCGGAACTCAACGTCGTTCTTTACGAGCGCCTTGCCCTCGCGCATCCGGACCACGGCCTTCAGCGGCAGCATGAATTTCTGGCCGCCGATGTCGGCGTAGTCGTAATCGAGCACTGTGCCCGCCTGCTGGATGGGGAACGACGCCGGCAACTCGGCGTTGAAGGCGATACGCACGACCGCGTTGGTGTCGCGGTCAATGTAGACCGAACCAGTGTAGCCGGGTACGATCTCCTGCGTCCGCTCGTACGTCACATGCCACTTGGAATTCGCCTGGGTTACGCGGAACCGGAACACGTGTGTGCGCCTTCCGCGCAGCGTGGTCCACCGTTCCCATGCGAAATCAGCGTGTGTCGCGGGCTCGAACAACTCTTTCATCATGCTGCCGAACTCGCCAGTCGAGATGGCTCCGCCCACGGCCTCCATGCCGGTGTTCATCGGCCGGCTGTTCAGCAGGATGACCTTATAATCCTCCCTGTCCTCCACATAGCTGAGCCGCGCCGTGATCGTGTCGGCGGCACGCCAGAACTCGAGCCCGGTTGGATCGTAGAACCGCCGCGTCACCTGCGTGCACAAGAAATCCGGCAGATCACGGATGTAATTCAGGGCGTATTCGCGCGCCTTGCGGATCGCGGCCTCCTGTTCGGCGACGCTCGGAGGCGGAATCTCTATCTTCACCGGCTCCAGGTTCGGCGCCTGGCCGGGCGGCAACGCAGCGGACGCCTGAGCCAGTGCGCGCAGCGCCTCGACCGTCCTCGGCCCCGCGCCCTGGCCTTGCAGCACTTCGATGGTCCGCTCATCCAGCCGCTCGGATAGCGTGAGCTTCTGGACGTACTTCGCGACTTCCTTGTCCTGTTGATTCAGCTTGATGGAGGACTTAATGAAAGAGACGAGCTGCTCGACCGTCATCCGCATCTGGGCGGAAAGACATAAAGACACTCCGAGAAGAAGGAGTGCCACCTTACTGCGCATATGCCTCATTTTCGCACGTCATCCTCGCTACAATGCTCTTTCCAATGCTCGTCCTGCTGCTTTGCCTCGTCCTGAATCCGTTCGACAAGCTGATGTCGGAGCTGATGCACAAATACGAAATCCCGGCTGCGGCGTTTGCCATCTCAAAGAACGACGAATTGATCCACACAAATGGGTACGGCGCTCCGCCCGGCGCACTGTTCAGGATCGCCAGCGTTTCGAAACCCATCACAGCCGTCGCGGTCATGCAGTTGGTCGAGCAGGGCAAGATCAATCTGGACGCGCGCGCCTTCGAACTGCTGAAGCTCGGTGAGCCCGCCGATCGCCGCACCGGATCCATTACCGTTCGCGACCTCCTCCAGCACACCGGGGGCTGGGACCGGAACGTCAGCTTCGACCCGATGTTCCGTCCCGAAGCCACCAGCACAGGCGCAATCATACGTTTCATGCTCACGCAGCAGCTCGATTTCGATCCCGGCCGGAACCATGCCTATTCGAACTTCGGTTACTGTGTCCTGGGCCGCATCATCGAGCAGGCCACCGGGTTGCGGTACGAGGAGTACGTGAAGCGCCACGTGCTGAAGCCGCTCGGGATTGAGCGCATGCGCATCGGTGCGCGGACCAAAGCGGAGCATGCTCCCGACGAAGTCGAATACGACGGCCCAACCGCCTATCGCCTGCGACCGGACGTGATGGACGCGCACGGCGGGTGGATCGCTTCGGCGCCGGACCTGGTGAAGTTCGCAAACGGTCTGCCGCGCCTGCTGAAGCCCGAGACAATTCGCATCATGACGGCTCGGCCAAGCGTGGACCTCTGGAAGAACACGCGGGGCTGGTACGCGTTGGGATGGCAGGTCGTGCCCAGGGGCGGCGGCGTCAACCTGGCGCACGGAGGCGCCATGTCAGGCACCTCGGCGCTGCTGGTGCGGGACTACGACGGCCACACCTGGGCAGTGTTGTTCAATCACATGCCGCCGGTTACGAGCCCGTTCATGAACGAGCTCGATCGCGGCGTGTGGGAAGCACTCAACGCTTTTTCGTCTTCGGCGAACCCGCCAGCACGCGATCGATCTCCTGAAGCGCAACCGGCGCCATGACGCGGTAGCCCATTGCGTTCGGGTGCAAACCGTCTTCCGCCAGGTCCTTCTTCAGGAAGCCTGCCGCGTCCACCATCGGGGCGAAGTAGTCCACGTAGGTGTACCCGCGCGCCTTGCAGAAGGATTGGATCCAGTTGTTGAGCTCGCGAATCGCGGCAGGCGGCCGCCTCAGGCTCATCTCGAAGGCCGGGTTCTTGTCCTTGTTATAGTCATGGATCGGAAGCACGGAAGAGAACAGCGGCCGGATACCGTGCGCCTGCGCCACGTCGGCAATCATCGAAAGGTTGTTCTGAATCGCCTGCAACGGCACACCGCGCGCGATGTCGTTCGTGCCCGCCAGCACGATCATCGCCGCCGGCTTCAGATCGATCACGTCCGCCTTCATGCGACCGAGCATCTGGAGAGTGATCTGGCCGCTAATGCCACGATTCACGAAGTCGCGGTCCCCGAAGTACTCGTTGAGCCGCCAGCCGTCCGTGATCGAATCGCCCATGAACACCACGCGCGGACGCACAGGGACAGGGGGCGGGACCAAGGCGTTGGCCTCGCTGTAACGCTTCAGGTTGGGCCAGTCCGAGTTCGCGAGCTGCGCTTCCTTCTGGTCGAGCAGCGCCCGGAAGTGCGAATCGATCCGTGTCAGGTTGTCCCGCAACTCCGCCAGGTGCTTTGAGGCCTCCTCCGGGAACGGGTCCGGCTTGGGAACGGCGTCAGCGAGCGTTGAAAACACGCGAACGTTGGTGAGCAGCGTATTCGTAAGTCCTGCATGCATCGGCGAGAGCGAGCGCATCGTGATGATGGTCTGGCGGGCGTTCTCAATCACGGGCGCCCCGGCGCGAGACAACTCCGGCGACACCACCGACGCGGCCTCCATCAGCTCCACCGTGCGGCTGAAGAGGTCGAGCGCTTCCTTCTGCGGCAGAGGCCGCCGTACCTGCCCTGGCGCGGCAAACGCCAGCGTGAGAGCGAGCGCGATTAGGGGCAATGCCCGGCGCGTTATCATTGCGTCTTTCCCTCCTGGTTCAATTGCAGCGTCACGGTGCCGATGTAGAACGGCATGCGAACGCGTATCTGCACGGGCAGCCGGCGATCGTCATCCGTCAGCCAGATGAAAAGGCGCCCGCTGCGCCTGTACAGCACGCCGTTGAAAAGGTACGCCTCGTAGCGGATGGTTTTGTACTCTACGCCCTCGATCTTGACGTTCTCCCGCTGCTGCGCATCCACACGGCCCATGATCACCTTCTTGCCGTCGCTGATCGGGATCTGGACCGATTGGCCGAGCGGGATATTCAGGGTCCTGAGAGTGTAGAGCGCGCCGACCACGTCGTGTTCGCAGGGCCGGATGTCGATCTCGTGCGAATCGGCGATCCGGTTTTTGACCAGGTCGCGCTCGACGTATTTCGCCTTGCCTTCTTCGTATGTGACAGTGGTTTCCGTGCGCTTCTTTCCCTCGTTGGTCTTCAGCAGCGAGTTCTGAATACAGAGGCGGTCGTTGAAATGCGACGAGTACTCGTTATTTACCTTATAGAGGCGTGAGACGAGGCCGACGGATTCGAGCGCGAGAGTCGCCCGCCAGCCGCCCACAGGTTCGGCATTCCAGCCGAGCTTCGCGTTGCCCGCGTGGATCAGGCGCCACTCCACTTCGTACGAGAGGGTTTCGCTCGGCGGTAAATTGGACTGCGCGGACGCGGCCAGCGCCGCGCACACTACGACGGCCGCGGCGCGGGCAACACAGAGATTCATGAAACAACGAGTCTCGCAGATACCGGAAATACACCGCAAGCCGCGCTGCGCGGGACGTGCTACGTGGATGCCTGCCGCTGCCGTTCGACTTTGAAGCGCTCGCGCACGTCGCGGATCTGGCGCGCGTGGGCTTCGGCGTGCTTCGCGTAAGTCTCGACGATGCTCTCGAGCGTCATGGCGCCATGTTCGCTGTGCGTTGCCGGACGCGAAAACGCCTCTGGAGGCAGAGACGAGACCAACTCATAGTTCTCCGCCCGCAGCTTGCGGAGGATGTCGAGGGCATCTGAAACCTTTCGCTTCGAGTAGTTGAGTGCACGCGCCCACGCGTCCTGGTCGTATCGAATGAGTGTGGGGTTGTCCTCCGCAATCGTGCGCCGTACGCGATCGGTTCCGACGATCTCGGAATCCGCGAGATGTGCCACGATCTGCCGGATGCTCCACTTTCCTTCCGGCGCCCAGTCAAGTTCCGACCCGGCCGCCCCAGTGAGCACGGCCGCAACCAGTTCCGGCCCCTTGCGATACCGCTCCAGCAATTCGGTCCTATCGCTCATGCCGTAATTATCGTCGATGCGAACGTGCCAAAACGCGGAAGTCGTCGTCTGATGACATGGAGACCCGAATGTCCTCATTGCTCCTGCTCTGCCTCCTCGCTGCCCCGCAGCCTTCGATCGACCAGATTCTCGAGCGTCACATGCAGGCGCTTGGCGGCCAAGACGCTATCGCACGGATCCGGACCCAGGTCCGGAAAGGCCGGTTTGAGTTTCGCGCGGGCGGGCGCTCGTTCCCGGTTGAAACGTTCGTCAAGGCGCCCGACAAAGCTCAGTTCGTCCTCACCGAGCCCGGGGTGTTTGTTTTCGAGCAGGCAGTGAATGGTGCGAAAGGATGGACGCTGGAGCCGGATTACCGGCGCGACCTCACACCCGCCGGGGTGGCCGAGATCAATTACCTGGTGAATTTCTCCGTCCCGCTGGACCTGCGCCGCTTCTTCCCAGAGATGAAAGTGACCGGCGAGGAAGGGGGCGCGTGGACAGTGGAGTGCAAGCCTGCGTCCGGCGATGCAGTCGTAGCTCACTTCGATAAATCGACCGGGCTCCTTACGCGAATCGGAGACAACTACTTCGAGGATTACCGGACCGTTGACGGCGTTCGGTTGCCATTCCTCATCCGCGCGGTGCAGGGTCGCGCCGCACAAGTGCTCACGATTTCGGAGGTGCGCAACAACGTCCCGATCGAGGAGGCGCGCTTCGATCCCGAGGTCGCGGCGACCGCGTTCAAGAAAAAGATGGACGACATCGTCCAGCCCGCGCTTAAGAAGTCGCTTGACGGGATCGATTCGACGCCGGAAGCGCGCGCAGTGCTTGCGGGCATGTACAACTTCGCCCCGGAGGACGGCCGCATTCTCTACGACTTCATCGTGAGCCACGGCTACAAGCGCTTACTCGAGATCGGCACGGCGCGCGGCAATTCGGCGCTGTGGATGGGCCTCGCACTCCGGAAGACGGGCGGGAAGCTGATCACCCTGGAGATGAACGCCGAAGTGGCCCGCATCGCAACCGAGAACTTCAAGCGGGCCGGCCTCGCGGACATCGTCGAGTGCCGCGTGAACGACGCGTTCAAGGAGATCCCGACACTCGCGGGCGATTTCGATTCCGTGTTCATGGATACGGGCGCGCGGCTCCATAAGCGCTTTCTCGAACTGGTGTATCCCCGTGTCCCGGCTGGTGGGGCGATCAGCTCGCACAACGCGAATGACATGAAGCTCGCCATGCCGGATTTTCTGGAGGCGATCACTGAGAATCCGGACCTCGAAACGGCGGTTCGGGAGACGGCCGGGGGCGGGTTCACGTTCAGCGTGCGCAATCGCTGACGGGTAAGCCCGGAAAGTGGTCACCGCAACCAGGTGTTCCCTCCTTCAGAACACCGCAGGACTGCAGGCGCGGGCGCGATCAATTCCGCGGCCGGTTTTTCGTCCATATCCTCTGTCCTGATATATTGGTAAGTCCCCCATGCAAATCGAGAAAGTCTATGAACCGCAACAGTTTGAGCCGCATTGGGCACAGTGGTGGATCGATTCAGGG
>DATMXS010000008.1:0-25002 GCA_035561355.1 Bryobacteraceae bacterium
AAGGAATCGCTGCTCGATTACATCGATCGCTCGAAGATTTTTATCCTGCCCAACACGGCGGGCTGCTACACGGCCGACGAAGCAATCCGGACGGCGCGCCTCGGACGTGAAGTCGGGCTCTCGAACTGGGTGAAGCTCGAAGTGATCGGCTGCCAGAAGACGCTGTTTCCGGACAACGAGGGCCTGCTGGAAGCGACCCGCGTGCTCGCGAAGGAAGGCTTCGTCGTGCTGCCGTATACCAACGACGACCTGGTGAATGCGCGCAAACTGATCGACGCCGGGGCGGCGGCCGTGATGCCGCTGGCCGCTCCGATCGGCTCGGGCATGGGCGTGCAGAACACGGCCAACCTGCGGATCATGCGGGAGATGATTACGGAAGTGCCGCTGATCGTGGACGCGGGAGTGGGCACCGCTTCGGACGCAGCCGTTGCGCTCGAACTCGGTGCGGACGGCGTGCTGATGAACACCGCCATCGCTGAGGCGCAAAACGCGGAGAAGATGGCGCGCGCCATGAAACTCGCCGTCGAAGCCGGACGCCTGGCCTGGGAATCGGGCCGCATGCCGAAACGGCTCTACGCAACAGCGAGCAGCCCGACCACGGGAATGGTGAAATAACTTGCAAGCCCGTGGCCCGTGGCTGTCCTTTCGCCACGAGCCACAGGCTGTAAGCTACGAGCCTGCGTTACGCATGCTCCGACATCTTCGCCTGGCGGCCGCGCTTGAAGGCGATGTTCGCCAAATGCGGCCCTGAGACTGCGCTGGCGCCGATCTCGACAGGGCAGTTCGGCTCCTGCCGGCTCTTGATGCAATCCAGGAAGTTCTGGACGTGCGCTTCGAGTGGAACGCCGGCCGCCTCGTCGATGATCGGCGTGCGGTTCGCCTGCTCCCGCCACGGCTCCTTATAAACCTTGAAGCCGGACTCATCGAGGTACATCGTGCCTTTGTCGCCCTGGAACGTGATGGACCAGTTGTCCTGGTAGGAACTGCAATAGTTCAGGGTCCACACGGCCATGTGCTTTGGGAACTCGAACACAGCAGTGAAGACGTCGGGCACTTCGGAGCCCGTGTTCTTCTGAGCCTGGCCGTAGCTGATGGCCGAGAGCGGACCCTGCGAGTCATTCGTGAACCATTGGGTGACGTCCATCAGGTGCGTGCCCTGGTCGGTCATATTGCCGCCTGAGAACGCCCAGAAGTAGCGCCAGGACCGGAACTTCATCGGCTCGAAGTTCACCTTTTTCTTGCCGCAGAACTGCTCCCAATCGAGCTTGCCGGGAAGCGGCGTGTTGTTGAGGGCGCGGGAAACGTTCCAGTTCCACATCGGCTTCACGAGTGAGACCCGGCCAAGGATCCCCTCGTCCACAAGCTTCTTAGCCTTGTGGATCATCGGCGCGCTGCGGCGCTGCATGCCGATCTGGACGATCTTTTTCGCCTTGCGCACTGCCGCAATCATCCTCTTGCTCTCTTCGAGCGAGTGCGACATCGGTTTTTCGAGGTAGACGTCCTTGCCTGCCGCAATGGAATCCAGCAGGTTGGGGCAGTGCTGGTGATCGGGCGTACCGACGACGACGAAGTCGATACCCGGCTGCGCGAGCAGCTCTTTGTAGTCGACGTAGGTCTTGGCCTGCGGGGCGTCCTTGAGGGCGGCCTGGGTGTTCGGCTGATAGACCTCGGCGATGGCGACGCATTCCGCGCCGAGTTTCTGGAACGTCTGGCTGACGTAGCGCCCGCGCCCACCGGCGCCGATCAAACCATAAGAAGGCCGATCATTCGCGCCGAAAGCAGTCGCGGGCACTACGAGGGGCGCAATCGAATACTTGAGAAAGTCTCTGCGGTTTCCGTCCATGTAGGATCCCTTCCGGAGCTACTGTATCACTCACGCCCTTGGAGCGTCGCGCGAACTGCCGCCACGAGCGGCGCGGCAACCGCGAGGGCGGAGCACGACATTGGGATCGCCGTCAGCCACACCGAGACTGCCCGGTGTCCGACGGCGAGCTCGGCCCGGTGAATTAGCCGCGAACGATCTGCTAGAGACCGCCAACTGTTCTCGGAGCACGGATAAGCCAGACAGACGGTGGTGCGCTCCGTTCGTGACAAGTTCGCATACGGGCGGGGTTGACGCAGAGCCGGCCCTCACCTCGCTTTCGCCTCTGTGACTGGCACCTCCGCTGGGGGCCAGGCAATCAGGCCCGGGAGAAAGATTGCTTCAGAGGTGCCGGTTTGGAGGTCCGGGTGATGGGGCAGTACGCGGACCGTGTAGCCGTGGAGGCCGCTGGTTCCGCAGGTCACTTCGGACGCCTCGAACACCCACAGCCCTTGCGGATCGCGGCCGGCAGGCTTCATATCCGCCTTACACGCGGAGTCGATCTCGCCCAGACGGTCAAGACGCCCCATGTAGAGCTGCACCCGGACATCCTCAGGCGTGAGATCGCCGAGCCGGACGTGCGCAAGCACGCGTACATGTGCGCCCACCGGGACAGCGGCGCCAGGGCCATCCTCGACAAGTTCGATCCTTACCTGCGGCCATGCACGACCGACGCGGACCAGCCAGGCCGCGAGCGCCCGGGTGCGCGCCGCGCCGTCCGCCTCGAGCGCACGGAAGCGGTCATGCGCGTTCAAATAGAAGCGGTTCGTATAGTCGCTGACCATGCGGTGCGTGTTCACGAAGGGGCAGAGCGTCGCGATCGAGTCCTTCATGCGCCCGATCCAGCGACGCGGCAGCCGGTCGTGGCCGCGCTCGTAGAAGCACGGAACAACGTCACGCTCCAGCAGCTCATAGAGGGCCTCGGCTTCCACCTGGTCCTGATACGCGGCGTCGTCGTAATCCTCACCCTTGCCGATCGCCCATCCGATGCCCTCGGGGCGGCCCGGCTGCCGCCAGACCTCGTCCCACCAGCCGTCGAGCGTGCTGAGGTTGAGCGCGCCGTTCGCGGCCGCTTTCATCCCGCTTGTGCCCGAGGCCTCCTGCGGCCTGCGAGGAGTGTTCAACCAGACATCCACGCCCTCTACAAGGTAACGTGCAACCGCCATGTCGTAATTCTCCAGGAACACGAGCCGGCGGCCGAATTCCGGCGCGCGTGCGAGTGATGCGACCTGGCGGATCAGCTCCTTGCCGGCGGCGTCAGCCGGATGCGCCTTGCCGGCAAAGATGATCTGCACCGGGCGCGCGGGGTCGAGCAGGATGCGGCGGAGGCGGTCAAGATCGTGCATCAGAAGCGTCGCGCGCTTATACGTCGCGAAGCGGCGCCCGAAGCCGATGGTCAGGGCGTCGGGGTCTAGGATCTCGTTCGCCGCTTCGATCTCAAGCCTGGGAGCGCCGCGTGCGATGCGCTGATCCCGCACACGCCGGCGCGCCCAGGCGACCAGGCGATCCCTGCGCCGCTCGTGCGTGCGCCAGAGTTCTTCCGCGGGAATTTGATAGGCGCGCTGCCACAGTTCGGAACTCGCCGGCTCATTGCGCCAGTTCGGCCCAAGATAGCGGTCATAGAGCTCGTTCATCTCGACCGACGTCCAGGACTTGAAGTGGACGCCGTTCGTGATGTGGCCGATGGGGACCTCTTCAGTGGGCACGCCGGGCCAGATGGCGTTCCACATCTTGCGGCTCACCTGACCGTGCAGCTTGCTGACGCCGTTCCGGAACGATGAGATGCGCAGCGCCAGTACGGTCATGCAGAAATCGCCCTGATCGTGCGGCGTGCGGCGGCCGAGTGCGATGAACTCCTCCCAACCGATCCCGAGGCCCTTGACGTACTCGCCGAAGTAGCGGCCCATCAGGTCGGGCGGGAAATAATCATGCCCGGCCTCGACTGGCGTATGGGTCGTGAAGACATGAGCCGCCGCCGCCAGTTCGCGCGCTTCATTGAAGGAGAGCCGGCGGGTTTGCATCAGCCGCCGCGCGTGTTCGAGCGCGACGAACGCGGCATGGCCCTCATTCATGTGGTAAACCGTGGGCTCCAGGCCGAGCGCCTCGAGAGCGCGGTAGCCGCCGATGCCGAGCAGGATCTCCTGCCTGATCCGCATGTCTTTATCGCCGCCGTAAAGCTGGTCCGTGATGTCGCGGTCCTCAGGGTGGGTATTTGCGGCCATGTTCGTATCGAGCAGATAAAGCGCGATGCGCCCCACCTGGACGCGCCATACCTGCGCGTACACCGTCCGGCCCGGGAACGCCAGGGAGACCACCACCGGCTTGCCGTCCGGACCGATTGCCTGGCTCAAAGGCAGGTTGTGAAAATCGTTATCGGCGTAATCTTCCTGCTGCCACCCGGCCTGATTCAGGTACTGCCGGAAGTAGCCTTGCTGATAGAGCAGCCCGACAGCTACGAGCGGGATCCCCAAATCGCTGGCCGATTTCAAGTGGTCGCCCGCCAGTATGCCCAGACCGCCGGCGAAAATCGACATCGATTCCGTTAAGCCGAACTCTGCAGAGAAGTACGCCACCAACGGCCGCCCGTCACGCTGTCCATAGTGCTTGGAGAACCAGCCGCCGCTCTCCCGATAGCGATCGAACTCCGCCGCGACGCGGTCCAGGTGCGCCAGAAAGGCGTCGTCCCCCGCGGCGTGATCCAGTTTCTCCTCCGCGATGGTCCCGAGCATCAGGACTGGGTTGTGGTACGCGGTCTCCCACAGGTCACGATCGAGTCTTCGGAACAACTCGATGGCGCCATGGTTCCACGCCCACCGGATGTTGTAGGCGATCTCGCGCAAGGCCTCGATGCGAGGGGGGAGGGAGGGGATGACGCTGAAGCTGCGGATCGGTTTCATGGTAGGTCTCGTGTGCAATGCTACGCCCTGAACGACTGTCCTTTCAAGGCAAAGCGGCCGGCGCTACTCCTTCAGCAGCGCTTCCCGGTCAAGGCGCTCGCCTTTGAAGATGACTTCCGCGATACGTTCGAGCGCAGTGACGTCGTTGAGCGGGTCGCCGTCCACTAGGATGAGGTTCGCCTCATACCCCGGGCGAATCGCACCCATACGGTCTGAAGCGCCTAGCAGGACGGCGGCGTTCCAAGTCGCCGCACGCAGCGCAGTTGCGGGCGCAATGCCGGTTTTCATCCACAGCGCGAGCTCCCGTTGTAGTGAGGGTCCGTGGAACACGAGTGGCGAGCCCGCGCCACTCCCGGCCACCAGCACTGCCCCGGCACCCTGTGCTCGCACCAGTGCGTCCGAGTGCTGCCCGAGCCAACGGCGCCACTCGCCCCGGGCCAGAGGGGCGGCCGTTTGAAGCATTCGGCGCGTTCCCGCTAGAAGGCCGGCTGGAACCGCCTGCCGGACGAGCGGCAGATCGAGGAGGCCCGGGTCCCGAGCATAGAAGTAGACCATGCCTTCCACCGCGGCCAGCGCAGGTACATACGGCTCGCCGGCTTGGATCTTCGAAATCGCGGCCCGCGCCTCGTAGGGTTCGCATCCGGCGCCGCCTTTTGCGTCACAAGTAAATATCTCCGCGCCGAGTACCTCACCCGACTCCAGGGCCGCCTTGAGCCGCTCCAAGGGCGGCGGCAAGGGGAGAACCGTCCGGACGGCGGTTACGCCGCAATAGAGGTACGATGCCAGAGCGTGCCGCGCCGATTCCTCAACCGCAGGCGGGGGACTCTGCTCGAACGGCCCGCCGGACGCAGTGAGTTCCACTCGGGCATCAATGAGGCCGGGCAACAGCGTCCTGCCCGCCGCATCAATCACGTCCGCAGACTCGGCGAGCGCATCCGGGGCCACACCTTCGACCACAGAAACGATCCGCCCGGATCGCATAAGCACCCAACCCGATTCGATCACCGCGCTTCCGCCGGAGGCGCCTTCGACCGCGTAGATGCGAGCGTTGCGCACGAGTACGTTCTGGTTCCGCATCATGTCGCGGTAAAGCACGTGAGTCTTCTTGATCTGCTGCCGTGTGACAGTCTGATAGCCGCCCAGCAGAAGCGACGGAACCACCACCGCCGCGAGCCACAGCTTCGCCGACGTGCGCAGCTTCTCGCCCTTCTCCCACCGGAAGAGCTGCATGGAAATGAAAGTGGCCACCACGGCCGTAACGAGCAGCACCACAACCGGCTGCCAGTGCTCCAAGGCCGATTCGCCGCGCATCATGACGCCGTTCAGTCCTGTGACGAGATGGGTACCCGGCAGGAATTGCGCCACCTGCTGCGCCCAGGCCGGCAGCATGGCAAGCGGAATGGTCGCACCGGTAAGAAAGAGCATCGGCAGATACACGAGTTGCACCAGGATCTGGCTCTCCTGGGCGGAGTTCGCCACCGCCGCGATGATCAGCCCCACCGCCCGGAATGCAATCACTCCGACGGAAACCAGCACCAGCAGCGACAACCACGCGTGCGGCAGCGGCATCCCGTACACTACGCGCGCAAGCCCGACCGTCAGCACGACGGCCGGCAGATACAGCGCCCAGCCTGTCGCTATTGACGCCACCAGCAGCGGAAGCGGTGAGATGGGCGCCACCTTGTACCGCCGCAGGATGTTCTGCTCGCGGTCCTGCACGGCGCGAATGCCGCCGCCGAACAGGCCATTGCCGAGGATGCCGATCACAAGCACCATCGTCACCACCTGCGTGACCGCGCCGCCGCGCCCGGCGCCAAGCGCCTGGCCGAACCCGAAGAAGAAGATCAGCGGGAAGACATAGTTGAAGAAAATAGCGATGCGCTCCCGCATCGCGAGCTTCAGGTGAACGGCGATCAGTTTGGAATAGCCTCTCATTCGCGCAGCGACTTTCCCGTAAGCTCGATGAACACATCTTCGAGCGAGGGCTTTTTGATGTGGACATCGGCCACGTCAATGCCATGCTGGTCGATCCACTTCACCACGTCCACCAGCGAACGCGCCGGATGCCGGGAGCTGATCGTAATGGTGCGGCCGTCCTCGCCGACAACGATGCGCTGGGCCGCGGCGGGCAGCGGAGGCGAGCCCGGCACGAGCCCTTCGCATTCGATTCGAATCGATGATTGGGCGACGGCGCGAGCCTGGATCTCGCGCGGGCTGCCAAGAGCGATGATGCGGCCCTCGTCGATGATGGCGATGCGGTCGCAGAGGCGCTCCGCTTCCTCGATGTAATGCGTGGTGAGCAGCACGGTGCGTCGCTCGTCGTGCATCTCCGCGATCAGAGTGTGTACTTCGAGGCGCGCCTGCGGATCCAGGCCGGCTGAAGGCTCGTCCAGGAACAACATGTCAGGATCGTTCACGAGCGCCATCGCGAGCGCCAGCCGCTGCTTCTGGCCTCCGGAAAGGCGCGAATAGTAGGTATCGCGCTTCTCCGTGAGTTGCAGCCGTGCGAGCAGCTTCCCGCAATCAACGCTGCGCGAATAGAAAGATGCGAACAGCCCCAATGCCTCGCCGACGGTAATCTTATCCGGCAGGTTGGTGGATTGCAGGGCGACGCCGATGCGGTCCTTCAGGCTGTTCCGGTCTGTTGCGGGATCGAACCCGAGGACCTTCACCTCGCCCGCGCTGCGCGTCCGTAAACCTTCCAGAATCTCGACCGTAGTCGTCTTGCCCGCGCCGTTCGGACCGAGGAGGCCGAAAACCTCCCCCTTCCCCACCTCGAAATCGATTCCCTTGACGGCTTCGAACGCCGCGTAGCGTTTCTGCAATCCCCGCACTGAGACCGCAAGCTCGCCCCCTGGCATCCGCCATCAGCTTACCGCGATGCGCACCTGCGAAGCTGCGATGTAATGCGCTAAGGCAGCCGGTTGCCATAGCGATTGGATCGCGCAAGCCGTTCGAAGTGGCCGTAGACGATGGAAGCCGCCTCCGGCACCGGGTCAACGCCATCTCGCAGGAACGCCGACATCACGCCCAGCGCGAACGGGCGGCCCTGAAGGTAGACGATCGCGAGCTCGGAGCGCGCGCCCGGCACTTCGCCCGGTTTCGACGCGACGTCCACCGCGGCGGGCACTGCCTTCCGCACGCCTGCTTCGACGCGCTTCAGGAAACCGGTCATCTCCTCCGCATCTGCGCCCTCGCCTCGGTACAGGAATTCGGCGAGCTTTGCGAGTTCGAGCGGCGTTGCGGTATTGTCATCTCCCCTCCGGGCCGCGGCGCTATCCAGCATGATCCGCCGCAGGCGCGTCGCCTTGAGTCCCATCTGTTCAAGCGCCGCGTTGACGCGATCCATCCCCACCAGCTTGATCAGCGTATTGGCCGCAGTGTTGTCGCTCACTTCGATCATCGCGGCCAGGAGCTCGCGGACGGTGAACGTTGCGGGACCGCGCCGCAGCAGGACCTCGAGCCGGTCGCTGGATGCGATGAGGTCCGACGGCGCCAGAGTGAGCTGACGGCCCCGCGGGATCTGCTGGCGGTAAACCTCGATCATCACCGGAACCTTGATCGTGCTCGCCGAAGCGCAGATTACGTCGGGGTTCCAGGCGAGCGTGTGGCCGTCGGTCAGGTCGATCGCCGCTACGCCGACGACGCCCTCCGTCCGCTCGTCAAGAGCCTGAAGCCGCGCGATCGTCTTCCGCTCAAGCGCATCAGCTGCAGCCGTCTGACCCGCGGCCGAGCCGGCGAACGCGCAAAGCAGGATGATCAGGAGCGTCGCGAAGACTCGCGTCCCTGGCGCTCGCGGCACATTCGCATCCTGCCTTCTACCTTCTGCGTTCTGCATTCTGCCCTTCAGTTCTTCCAGTCCACCACGAAGATGTTGAATTCCCGGCGGCTCTTGGCGTTCAGGCTCGAAGCGAACACCAGCTTCGTGCCGTCGGGCGAGAACTCGGGGAAGGACGTGAAACCGCCGAAGTCGGTCACCTGCTCCAGGCCCGTGCCGTCCAGGTTGATGAGAAACAGTTCGAACTCGCGGCTGCCGCAGTTGTGCTTGTTGGACGCGAACAGGATCCTTTTGCCGTCCGGCGTAAAGGTCGGAGCGAAGCTGGCGCAACCGAAAGTCGTCAGTTGGCGCTGATTGCCACCATCGGCGTCCGCCACCATGATCTCGATTTCCATGGGAGACACCAGATCCTTCGAGAGGAAATCCTTATAGGTGACGAGGTCTTCTCCCTCGGGGTACTTGGCGCGCCAGACGATTCTTTTGCCGTCGCGCGAGAACACCGCCCCGCCGTCGTAGCCGGCCTTCTTCGTGATCTGCCGCTTTCCGCTTCCGTCCTGGTTCATCACCCAGAGATCGAGATCTCCGCTCGCGAGCGACGTGTAGATCACCTTGCCGGTTTTGAAGTTCACCGTGGCCTCGGCGTCATAGCCCTTCGCGTCCGTGATTTTCTTCAGGTTCTTGCCCGTATCGTCCGCGACGTAAATGTCGAAGGTGGGAAAAACGCCCCATACGTACCCTTTGCTGCGGTCCGGAGGTGCCGGGCATTCCGGACTGCCCTCGTGTGTGGAGGCGTACAGGATATGCTTGCCGTCCTTCAGGAAGTACCCGCAGGTGGTCTGGCCCTTGCCGGTCGAGACCAGCCGGACGTCGGAGCCGTCCGCGTTCATCGTGAAGATCTGGTCGCACTTGTGCTCATCGCGGGTGGACTGAAAGATCAACCGCTTACCGTCCGGCGCCCAGTAGGCCTCGGCGTTCTGGCCGCCGTGCGTCAACTGGCGGATGTTTGTGAAGTGCTTCGCGTCCTGAGCTGGGAGGAACGCGGTGGCCACTGTGAGGAGAAGAAGGAAGGATCGCGTCATGGGGATAGCGTCTATCATTGTAGTGATTGCGGCATCGTTATACGGCCGTTCGGGCTGGAGTCCTGGCGGCGGTTCTCGGCGCGTGGTTCCTGCCGGCGATGGGCTGGGCCGCGGACGGGGCCGATCAGAAGGCTCGCCTGGCCGGGCGTGTTGTTGACGAGAACAAAGCGGCCGTCGCCGGCGTGCAGCTCACGCTCCGCCCACAGAGTCCAGGTGCGCCCGAGCCGTCAGCTCCGTTGAGCGCTGTTTCCGATCCCACGGGGGCCTTCGCCTTTGAGCCCGCACCCCCCGGCGAGTACGTACTGACCGTCGAGCGGCAGGGATTCTTCCGCATTCAGAACCGCACGCTTATGCTCGCGCCCGGGAACAACGACGTCGCGATCTCGCTGGATCCCACGCGCGAGGTGTTCGAGCGGGTGGACGTCTCCTATTCGCCCAAGGCGATCGACTTCGACCGGACACAGCCGCAGGAGCAGGTGACGAACACTCAGCTCCTCGAGGTGCCGTATCCCTCGACAAACACGATCCGCAATGCGATGCGCATTCTGCCGGGCGTCGTTCAGGATAACCGCGGCGGCATTCACATGAACGGAGGCGCCGAGGAGCAGATCCTCTACACGCTCGACGGCTTCCAAATCAATGATCCGCTGACCGGCCGGTTCGAGAGCCGGATGAGCCTCGAAGCCGTCCGCTCCATGGAGGTGACGCCCGCCAACCCCGCCGAGTTCGGCAAAGGGTCGGCCGGAGTGCTCGCCATTAAAACATCGACCGGCGATGACCAGTTCCGATATTCCGGCACGAACTTTATTCCCGGCCTCGAGCAGCGCAAAGGCCTGTACGTCGGCGGCTGGACTCCGCGCTTCAACTTCTCCGGACCGATCAAGCGCGGACGCGCGTGGTTTTCCGAGAGCCTGGACGTCCAGTACGACAAGACGGTGGTGGAAGAGCTGCCGAAGGGGGAGGACCGCACCGCGAGTTGGCGCGCCAGCAACCTGCTGCGCAATCAAGTGAACATCACGCCCTCGAACATCCTTTACACCGGCCTGCTGATGAGTTTCTGGACAGCGCCGCGCGCGGGCTTGGGTGTGCTGGACCCGGTCGAGACGACAACCGATCGCCGCTCCCGGCAATATTTCTTCAACATCAAAGACCAGATGTACTTCAGGCGAGGCGGGCTTATTGAGGTCGGCTATGCCGCGAACCGCACGTTCGGGCGCGAGATCCCGCAGGGCGAGGGCTTGCTGACGTACACTCCCGACGGGCGCCGCGGCTTCAATTTCCAGGACGCACGGCGGAAGGCCGGCCGCAACCAATTTCTGGTCAACTCTTTCCCGCCCTCGTTCACTCTCGCCGGCGGTCATCAGTTGAAGACCGGACTCGACATCGACACGCTGGATTACTGGCAGGACGTTCACCGGACCGGGTACCAGTTTCTGCGCGCGGACGCCACCGTTTCGCGCCGCACGGTGTATCACGGCAACGGCCTGGTCCGGCTCAGCAACACCGAGTATGCCTGGTACGCGCAGGATTCCTGGAAGCCGCGGCCTGGTCTGCTGCTCGAGATGGGTATCCGGTTCGACCGCGACCGCCTGGTTGGGGCCACAAGCTGGTCACCGCGCTTCGGCGTTGCGTGGTCGCCCTGGGGCGATGAGAACACCAAGGTGTCCGCCGCGTGGGGCGTCATTCACGATGCGTCGAACCTGCGGCTCTTCAGCCGCCCGCACGATCAATACTCGACCACGACGCAGTACGCGGACGGCGGCGCCTTCGAGTACGGACCGGCCGCCACCATCTTCACGATCGGCAACGAGCCGCTGAGATCGCCGCGATATACGCACTGGACTGCCGGGATTGACCGTCGCTTCCCCGCCGATGTGACGATTTCGACGCAGTACCTGCGGCGGCGCGGTCGCGATGGCTTCACATACGTCAACATGGCCCCGAGCGGACCGGCGCCGGAAGAGTTGGGGGTGGCCTACGCCGCGAATGAGTTCGAAGCTATTTACCGCCTGCGCAATACGCGTAGGGATGTGTACGATTCGGTGCAAGTCACCGCGCGCCAGACCTTCCGGAATCAGTATGAGTGGCTGGCGAGTTACACGCGCTCCCGTGCGCTCTCAAACGCGGTTGTAGACATCAGCGCCGATGATCCGCTGCTCATCACCAGCAACGTCGGGCGGATGCCATGGGACACCCCGAACCGGTTCGTGAGTTGGGGCTACCTGCCCACATGGTGGGAGAACTGGGCGGTGGCGTATCTGGTGGAGACACGCAATGGGTTTCCGTTCTCGGTGTACAATTCCAGCGGCCGCGTGACGGGCACGCCCAACCAGATGCGTTTCCCGCCATTCTTCGAACTCAACCTGCACCTGGAACGCCGGTTCAGCTTTCACGCGAACCGTTGGGCGTTCCGTTTCGGCTTCAACAACATCACGAACCACGACAACCCGAACGTTGTGAATGCCGACACCAGTGCGTCGAACTATCTCCACATGTACGGCGGACGCGGCCGTTCGCTCAACTTCCGTATCCGCTGGCTGGGGAAAGCCGAGCGCAAGCCGTAGGCCTAGTATTCGTACCGGAGCGTGATTTCGGTAACCACCCGCTCGTCCGGGATGAATCCGGCCTTTGCGACATAGACCGCAGCACCCGATTTCTCGATCAGGGGCTCCGACCCGCGCCTGCGCGCGTCGAGCGGCGTAGCTATGGGCACACGCGATGCGATCAGCGTCAAGCCCGCCGTCCCGCGTGGGATGGAGATAGACCGCATCTGGGCCGGTAACGCAATCCCGCTCGCGAGCACCGAGTCGTTGACGATCACGTAGTAATACGCGCGCTCGTTCACACTCACTTCCAGCCGAAGGGCGTCGTTAGGCCGAAACTGCCGATCCGGGTCGGCCTCGGCCCAAGTGCCCCCGAAGGCGTTGAGCAGGATGCGGTACCGCAGGCCCAAGGCGTTCGCGGGCGGCGCGGCCATCACGCGCACACTGTTCCCGCGCAGCGAAGTTCCGGCCCTTACCTTCCGATCGGTCCCGCCGGCGCGTTCAAATAGAGCCCGCGCGCCCTCCAGATGAATGGCCGGCTGGCGCCTGAACGCCGCCTGTTCCGACGCCGTGGGCGCGGGTGCGCCGGGCACGGGCGGAGCGGAAGCCTGTGCCGTCACTCCCATCGCAGCGCCGCGCCCAGCGGCTTGTTGAGACTCGGACTTGGCCTGAATGGGCGCCGGCGAGGGCGCTAGCGCCGGAGGCTCAGCGATTTGCGCAATCTCCCGGGGCTGTGGCGGTGCGAGCGCCTCCGCTCCGCGTTTATCTGCGGCATCGGCCCGGCGCGCCTTGGCCAACGGCGCCGCGGGAGCGTCCGCCTTCCGCTCTCTGGGTTGAGCAGCCGCGTCGCGCGCCTCGAACGCGAGAGCCGGCAGTGTCTCCTTCGATCTTTTGGCCTTCGTTTCGCCCGCGTCGGTGCGCTCCGGCACAGCGGCTTTCTGCGGCACGGTCTCTAAACGAGCGTCCGGCGGCCCGGCCGTCTTGGCCATCTGAACCTCGGCAAGCTTCGGCCCCGGCGCCTGCACTGTGCGGTTCCACTCAACCAGCGCCACCACCATTACGGCGGTCGCCACCGCGCTCCCCGCCAGGCCCCATGCCCAAGGATGGCCGAACCAACCGAAACGCCGCGGCTCGGGTTTATCGAGAGCCCGTCCGATGCGTCCCCGCAGCACAGGATCGGCCAGCGTCTCCCGGAGCGGCTCCTCCGCCATGAGCTGATCGAACAGAGCCTGATCCATGAGGGCGGCTTGCAGGAGGGCCGTACGCTCGGCGTCGGTCAGGGTGCCGGCGGCCCACCCGCCCAGCAGCTTGTCGATGTCCTCGCGTCTCATCTTTCCCGCCCCCAGGATCCGCCCATCAGCTCCAGTAACTGCTTTCGGCACCGGAAGTCCCACGTATAAACAGTGTTGATGGACTTCGCCCCATATGCCTGCTGAATCTCGGCGAATCCCTTGCCCTCAAGCTTCATCCGGAACAGCTCCTTGCACTTCCCCGGAAGTTTCCGGACGGCCTTTTCGAGCCTCGTTGTGAGTTCCCGCCGCTCGGCCAGAGTCTCGGGATTCGGCTCCGGTCCGGCCAGCGGCATCTCATCCACCGGGGTTGCGGTGTCCTCGCCGCGCCGGTGCTCTTTCCTGAACTGTGCCGCCATCTTGAACCGCAGAATGCGAAGGCTCAGCGGCACCAGCTCTTCCAGCGCCTCCACATGCGCGTACTTCTCGTGCAACAGCAGCAGCACTTCCTGGACCAGGTCCTCGGCCGCATCCCTCGCTATACGAGATGCCGCAAAGGCCACAATCCTTTCACGGAGAAGGGCAAGGGTTCGCTCACGCCCGGCTGAGGAAACCGTGGCAAATTGCGAGATTTGGGGGTCTGACACGCCCATCGCGAGTCCAGCTACAGTATCCTACTTGTCTTGATGGAACTCAAAACCGTCCGGCTCGAGATACCCGAGGGTGGAAACGTTATTCTCGGGCAGTCGCATTTCATCAAAACGGTCGAGGACCTGTACGAGGCCATCGTAAACACCGTCCCGCAGATGAAGTTTGGCATCGCGTTCAACGAGGCGTCCGGCGCCTGCCTCATCCGCGTGGAAGGCAACGACGACGAGCTGAAGGCGATGGCGGTTCGCAACGCGCAAGCTGTCGCGGCCGGCCACACCTTTAACATCACCGTACGTGACGGCTATCCCATCAACCTGCTGCCCCGTATCAAAGAAGTGCCCGAGGTCTGTGGCATTTTCTGCGCGACCGCGAACCCGGTGGAGGTCGTGATCGCCGAAAGCGAACAGGGGCGCGGCGTGTTGGGCGTGATCGACGGCTCGCCACCGAAGGGCATCGAAGGGCCCGAAGACGTTCAATGGCGCCAGGGATTACTCCGCAAGATTGGATACAAGCGTTGATTCGTAACGAAACTGAACTCGAAGAGATACTGTCGCGCCCGAGCGCCGCGGATATTGCCTTTTTCCGCGAGCTCAAGGGCGACCTCCTGATTCTTGGCGTCGCCGGCAAGATGGGGCCGAGCCTGGCTCACCGCGCCGTCCGCGCCGCCTCCGAAGCCGGATCGACCATTTGCGTCACCGGCGTCGCCCGCTTTTCGGACCCGGAGGTAAAGCGGCAGCTCGAAGCCTGGGGCGTCCGCACCATCGCGGCTGACCTGCTCGAGGATAAGGTGCTCTCAGGACTGCCGGACGCACCCAACGTCATCCACATGGCCGCCCGCAAGTTTGGGACCAGCGGCAACGCGTACCTCACCTGGGCGATGAACACCCTGCTGCCGGCGCGTGTGGCCGAGAGGTATCGCGGGTCGCGCATCGTTTCATTCTCCACGGGGAACGTTTATCCTCTGGTGCCGATCGCGCAAGGCGGGGCCACGGAGGCAGTGCAGCCTGCGCCGATCGGCGAGTACGCCCAGAGTGCGCTAGGCCGCGAGCGGATGTTCGAGTATTTCTCCGCGCGATACGGCACTCCCGTCACGGTGCTGCGCCTGAATTATGCGATCGACCTCCGCTACGGGGTACTGCTAGATATCGCATCCAAGGTCTTCGACGGCCGCCCCGTGGATGTCGCAATGGGCATGGTGAACGTCATCTGGCAGGGCGATGCGAACTCCGTGACGCTGCGCTCGCTCGGACTGTGCTCCTCGCCTCCGCAGTTGCTCAACCTGACCGGGCCGGAAACGCTCTCGGTGCGTTCGCTGGCGCGGCGCTTCGGAGCGATCTTCGGCCGCGAGCCCGTTATCGAAGGCGCCGAAGCGCCAAACGCGCTGCTCAACGACGCTTCGCGTTGCCACCGGCTGCTCGGCTACCCCGAGATCGGCATCGACCAGATGATCGAGTGGACAGCGGCATGGGTCAGCGCCGGCGGGGCACGCTGGGACAAGCCCACACATTTTGAAGTGAGAGACGGGAAGTTCTGACACATGCAGTGGCTCGAGAAACTCAAGAAGGGCGTCGTCATCCCCGCCCACCCGCTGGCCCTCACGGCCGGACGCAAGCTCGATGAGCGGCGGCAGCGCGCGCTAACGCGCTATTACAAAGCAGCCGGCTCGGGCGGCGTCGCCGTCGGTGTGCATACCACCCAGTTCGCCATCCGTGACGCGAAGATCGGGCTCTACAGGCCGGTTCTCGAACTCGCGATGGAGGAATTACGAGGATCAGATCTTATTAAGGTGGCCGGCGTCGTTGGCCGGACTCCGCAGGCCGTCGCTGAGGCCGAGTTCGCGCGGGACTGCGGCTACGAAGTGGCGCTGCTGAGCCTCGGGGCAATGCGCGATGCGTCGATTGATGAGCTGCTCGACCACGTTCGTGCGGTCGCAACGGTAATGCCGGTGTTCGGTTTTTACCTGCAGCCGGCCGTCGGCGGAAGGCTGCTCCCGTACGAGTTCTGGCGCGGCTTCGCTGAAATCGAAAACGTCGTCGCCATCAAGATGGCGCCGTTCAACCGCTACCAGACGCTCGACGTCGTGCGGGCCGTCGCGGAGTCCGGCCGCGACGTCGCCCTTTACACCGGCAATGACGACAACATCCTGGTCGATCTCGCTACCACTTTTCGCTTCGGCCGGAACGCGGCGCGTATTACCGGCGGCCTGCTGGGCCACTGGTCCGTCTGGACCCGCCGGGCGGTGGAGCTGCTCGAACGTGCACACAGCGGCCCGATCAACGCCGATTATCTCACCCTCGCCTCGCAAGTAACCGATTCGAATGCGGCCCTGTTCGATCCTCAGAACAACTTCGCAGGCTGCATTGCCGGACTCCACGAGGTGCTGCGCCGTCAGGGTTTGCTTGAAGGCATTTGGTGCCTCGATCCGAACGAGTGCCTCTCGCCCGGACAGTCGGAAGAGATCGACCGCATTTACTCGATTTATCCGCACCTTACTGACGATCAGTTCGTAGCCGAGCATCGGGACGCATGGTTGCGGTAAGATCATCCTATTCCCGATAGGGATTAGAGGAACGATGCCAGATCAACCTGAACGCACCTTCGGCTTCAACACGCGCGCCCTGCACCACGGCTACACACCGGAACCGACCACGGGCGCCCGCGCGGTCCCGATTTATCAATCCAGTTCATTCGTCTTCGACGATAGCGAGCACGCGGCCGCGCTCTTCGCGCTCCAGAAGTTCGGGAACATCTACACGCGCATCATGAACCCGACCACGGACGTGCTGGAGCAGCGCCTCGCCTCGCTCGAGAACGGAGCGGCGGCGCTCGCGACCTCGAGCGGCCAGGCAGCCCAGTTCACGGCGCTGACAAGCCTTCTCCAGGCGGGCGATGAAATGGTAGCCGCGAGCACGCTGTACGGCGGCACCTACACGCAGTTCGACGTCACCTTCCGCCGCCTCGGGATCAACGTGATTTTCGTCGAACCGGACGACCCGGAGAACTTCCGCAAAGCGATCACGCCCAGGACGAAGGTGCTCTACGGCGAGACCATTTCCAATCCTCGCGGGAACGTGCTCGATATTGAGCGCGTCGCGGCGATCGCGCATGATCACAATCTGCCGCTCGCCATTGACAACACGTTCGCGACGCCGTTCCTGTGCAGGCCGATCGATTTCGGCGCGGATATCGTGCTGCACTCGCTGACGAAGTTTATCGGCGGCCACGGGACCTCAATCGGCGGCGCGATCGTGGATGCCGGCAAGTTCGATTGGAAGAGCGGCAAGTTCCCGCTGCTGAACGAGCCGTCGCCGGCATACCACGGCATGAACTTCTCCGAGACGTTCGGCAACCTGGCGTTCATCATCCGGGCGCGCGTGGAAGGCTTGCGCGATATCGGCGGATGCCTGAGCCCCTTCAATGCATTCCTGTTCCTGCAAGGCGTCGAGACGATGAGCATGCGCCTGGAGCGCCATGTGTGCAACGCACAGGCGGTTGCCCAGTTCCTCGATCAGCACAAGCAGGTGGCTTGGGTAAAGTACCCCGGCCTTGCGTCCAGCCCCTACAATGCGCTCGCCAAGAAGTACTTGTCAAAAGGCCCCGGCGCGGTCTTCTCCTTCGGCATCAGAGGTGGATTTGAGGCCGGCAAGAAGTTCGTAGACAGCCTGAAACTGTTCTCGCACCTGGCGAACGTCGGCGACTCCCGCAGCCTCGTCATCCACCCGGCCTCGACCACTCACCAGCAGCTCTCGCCCGAGCAGCAGGAAGCCGCCGGTGTGACCCCGGATCTCATCCGTCTTTCAGTAGGCCTGGAAGACCTCGACGACATTATCTGGGATCTGGATCAGGCGCTGACGACGGCGGCATAGAAGGCCAGACGGCAGGAGGTAGAAGGTAGGAGGTAGGAACCCGCAACGGGCGCTACTTCCTGCCTTCCTGGCGCTGCTTCCTGCTTCCTGACTTCAGTTTTGCTGTTCCTTCTACCTTCTCCCCTACACTTTCTACCTCCCTTCTGCCTTGTTCCTGCTACTATGAATTAACGCCTATTCATCTCACAGAGGGGGCCGTGCGTTCGTGAAGCAAGTCCTGCGTAAAGGCTTCAAAGATATCGTTGTCGATGAAGTTCCGGATCCCGTGCTCCGCCCGCAGCATGTGTTAATCCGCCCGCACTACTCACTGATCTCGAGTGGCACCGAGATGGCGAGCATCCACCAGGACGGTGTGATGAAGGAAGTCGCGGAGAACCCCTCGCACCTCAAGAAAATCTGGGACGTCGCCAAGGCTGCCGGACCCGTGCGCACTGCCGCCGAAGTGCGGGCCAAGTTCAGCGATTACGCTGCGCTCGGCTACTCGGGCGCGGGCGTCGTTGTGGACAAGGATCCTTTGATTGACGAGGTCGCAATCGGCGATCGTGTGGCGTACGGCGGCGAAACCACGGGTCACTGCGAGACCGTCATCGCGGGCCGAAACCTGGTGGTAAAGCTGCCGGAGGCGGTGCCGTTTGAAGCGGGTTGCTTCACCACGCTGGGCGCCATCGCCATGAACGCTGTCCGCATCGCCGAAGTCGGCCTGGGTGAGACAGTCGCCGTGATCGGCCTCGGCCTGGTCGGCCAGTTAGTCGCTCAGCTTGCCCGGGTGCAAGGTGGCGTTGTCGTTGGACTCGATCTCAAGACCGATCGCGTGGACCTCGCCCGCCGCCTTGGCGCGGATTTCGGCGTCGCCGGCGGCGGCGCGTTCGAGCAGGTGCGCGCCATCACAGGCGGCCGCGGCGCGGACGTGGTAATCGTTGCGGCAGCCGCCAAATCCGCCGCACCGGTTCAGCTCGCGCTCGACCTCTGCCGTGACCGCGGCCGCATCGTCATTGTGGGCGCCGTCGAGGTCTCAGTCCCGTGGGATGCGGCGTACAAGAAGGAAATCCGCATTCTCATGTCGCGCGCCTACGGGCCCGGCAGCTATGACGCCGAGTACGAGCAGAAGGGCCGCGACTACCCCATCTCCTACGTCCGTTGGACCGAAAACCGCAACATGGAGGAGTTCGTCCGCCTGCTCGGTACGGGGCGCATGGACGTGACGCCGCTCGTCACCCACGAGTTCCGCCTGGACGACGCGCCGAAAGCGTATGGCACCCTGTTCGATCCCGCCGCGGCGAGTCTTGCTGTGCTCCTTCGGTATCCCGCGTCGGACGCCCCGCTTTCCGGCTTTGAACCACACCGCACCGTGCGTATCGAGCCTGCGCCTGACCGCAAGGAGAGGCTCGGGGTCGCGCTGGTGGGGGCGGGTAATCTGGCACGCTGGCAGCACCTTCCGAACGTGAAGAAGGCCGGCGCACGCGTGCAGGCGGTCTATTCCTCAAGCGGCGTCCGCGGACGCAGTTATGCCGAGCGTTTCGGCGCGGCTTATTGCACCTCGGAATACGCGTCCATCCTCGCTGATCCGAATGTCGACGTGGTGCTCGTCGCCAGCCGCAACCAGCACCACGCTGAGGAATCGCTCTCGGCGTTGCGCGCCGGCAAGCACGTCTTTGTCGAAAAACCGATGTGCCTCACCGAGGAGGAGTGCCGCGACCTGGTCCGCGCGGTTCAGGAGACGGGAAAACAACTTACGGTCGGCTTCAATCGCCGCTTCGCGCCGTACTATGTCGAGCTCAAGCAGGCGCTCAAACGCCGCAGCGGCCCAGCCGTGGTGAACTGCCGCATCAACTCGCCTGGCATATCGGGCTCGTACTGGATGGCCGATCCCGCAATCGGCGGCGCGATTCTCGGAGAGGCCTGCCACTTCATCGATCTGATGTACTGGCTGCTGGAAAGCGAACCGCTCGAAGTAGCGGCATTCACCCTGCCGCTCGGGAAGAAAGACCCAATCGGCGAGAACAACATCGCCGCGAGCTTCCGGTTCGCCGATGGTTCGATCGGCAATCTCACGTACTGCACCGTCGGCAGCAAGAGCTCCGGTGGCGAGCGCGTGGAAGTGTTCGCCGGCGGCGTGGGCGCGTGGACGCAGGACTTCAAGTCGGTCGGGATCCAGAACGGTACGGCGAAGACAAAGACAAAATGGTGGGCTGAAAAAGGCTATGAGGATCAGATGCGCCGCTTCCTCTCCGCCATTCGCGAGGGCAAGGCCCCGGATGTGACCGTGATCGACGGTGCGCGAGCCACGCTCGGCTGCATACGGATGACGGAGGCAGCGAAGACCGGACGCGTGATCGCTCTTGACCTCGAAAGTGCGACTGCCGGGAACGCAGCCGCATGAGAGTGCTTCAGCTCGGGCCGTGGCCGCCGCCCAACGGCGGCGTACAGACCAACATCGTCGCGATCCGGGAAATGCTGCTCCGGCGCGGGCACGAATGCATGGTGATCAACCTGCACCGCCACCGCACCGGCCGCGAAGCAGGCGTTTACCATCCTGCAAACGCCAGGGAGACTCTCGCGCTGCTCCGGTCGCTGCAATACGACATCATCCACCTTCACATCGGCGGCGGACTGCCTGCGCGCCTGCTCGCGCTGGCCGGAGTCTGCGCCGCGATGCCCGGCGCGCGTTCGGTGCTCACGTTCCACTCCGGAGGCTATGCCACCTCACCGGAAGGCCGCGCCGCCCGCCCGTTGAGCGCGCGCGGGCTCGTGTTCCGCCGCTTCGACCGCATCATTGCCGTGAACCAGGAGATTGTTCGGCTCTTCGAGCGGTTCGGCGTCGCGCCCGGCCGCATACGGCTGATCCATCCGTACGCGCTACCTACGGAAGCACCCACCGCAGAACTCCCCGAGCGCGCCCGCACCTTTTTTGCCGCACACTCGCCAGTCCTCGTCACGGTGGGACTGCTGGAGCCCGAGTACGATCTTGGGCTTCAGATCGACGCGCTCGGCAGGATTCGGCAGCGCCACCCTAATGCGGGACTCCTGATTGCCGGCGCGGGCAGCCGGGAGGCAGCTCTGAAGATCCAAATCGCAGCGCGGCCCTGGCGTGACCACGTTCTGCTCTACGGTGATCTGCCGCATGAGGCGGTGCTGCGCACCATCTGGGATGCCGCCGTGTTCCTCAGGACCACGCTTTACGACGGCGATTCCGTCGCTGTGCGCGAGGCGCTCCACTTCGGCACGCCGGTCGTGGCCACAGATAACGGTATGCGTCCCGAGGGTGTGCGGTTGTTCCCGGTGGGCAATCTCGATGCACTCTGCGGCCGGATAGAGCAGGCCCTGACAGAACCGCGCCATCGAGAGATCCAGCATAGCGCTGCCAGAGCCAACATCGAAGCCGTGCTCGACCTCTACGAACGCCTTGGGGCGTCCGGGAGGCCTTCCGCCATCGCCGCCGAACCTGTTTGACGCAAATGACAAACCGCCACCGGTTTCTGGTCTGGGGCCTGTTGACGGCCTACACTGTGTTGGCGCTCGCCGCGGCGCTCACCTACACTCCTCGCGCCGACGAGGGATTCTTCGCAAGCCCCGGCCTGAACCTCGCGACGAAGGGCCACATGGGCACCACGGTACTCGAGGGCTCGCACGACTTCCTGAAGAACATCAACCGCCACACGTACTGGATTACGCCGCTGCACTTCATCGCGCAGGCGGCCTGGTACAAGGTGGTCGGATTCAGCCTGCTGAATTTACGGCTCCTCTCGATTCTCTTCGGCCTCGTCGCACTACTCGCCTGGTACGCCATTGCCATGCGTGTCTCTGAACGGATGGGGGTTGCCGCGCTCACGGTCGCGCTCGTCGCCTTCGATTTCAATTTCATCGTGGGTGGCTCCTCCGGCCGCATGGACATGATGGCGGCAGCGCTGAACTTCTGCGGCATAGCGGCATACCTGCTCCTGCGCGAACGGAGCCTCTCGTGGGCCGTTCTCGTCGGGAACGCATTCGCCACTGCGGCCGGACTGACACATCCCGTGGCCGGGTATCTCGCCGTTGCGGCCCAGGTGTTTCTCACGCTTTACTTCGATTGGCGACGCGTGAGGCTCAGTGTAGTTGCGCTCGCGGCGGTTCCCTATCTGATCGGTGGAACCGCGTGGGGCCTATACATCCTCAAGGACGCGGACGCATTCCTGGCGCAGTTCGGCACGAACGCAAAGATGGGTGGACGCCTGGACGGTATCCGCGCTCCCTGGATGGGCATTTGGCACGAGGTCACGTGGCGTTACTTCGCGGGTTACGGCTTGGGCAATCGCTCAACCGGAGTGTCTGGACCGGCACACTTAAAGGCCCTGCTGCTAGGACTGTACGCGCTCGGTGTAGCCGGCGCGGCGCTCTCGCGCGAGGTGCGTGGCAACAAGGGCTACCGCGCGCTGCTCTGGCTCGCACTGATCTACTTTCTTCTGCTGTCCGTAATGGACGCCCAGAAGGCCTACTACTACCTGCCCCACATCACGCCTCTGTACGCCGCCCTGACCGCCGCGTGGCTCGCTGTCATCATGCGTCAGCAGCGTGTTCCAGCGTGGGCGCCTGCGGCCGCAGTCGGCACGATCCTGGCGGTCCAGGCCGGCGGCGTAGCTCTGCGAGCCTGGCAGAATCCATACGGACGAACCTACGAACCCGCTGTGGCGTTCCTCCGCGAGCACGCTCGGCCGAACGACACCATTCTCGGAAATGCGAGCCTCGCCTTCGAACTGGGCTTCGACGGCAGCGTAGTGGATGACGTGCGGCTGGGCTATTACAGCGGCAGGCGCCCTGACTTCGTCGTGCTGGATCAGGAATACCTCTGGTCCATCCGGCGCTACAAGACCACTGACCCACCGATCTTCGAATTCATCGAGCGCCGCCTGACGACCGACTACAGCCCCGTCTACGACCGGGCGGGTTACCAGATCCTGGTTTCCCACGCCAGGCTCGCCCGCCAAACAGCGCCGATTGCCAATGCCGCCGAGGTGCGCTAGTTTGGACATGGAGGAATGGCCGAGCGGTTGAAGGCGGCGGTCTTGAAAACCGCAGTACTCGGAAGGGTACCGGGGGTTCGAATCCCTCTTCCTCCGCCAGTTACCAAAATCGCCCGAATTTGATCCCCCGCTTGCGCAATCCTGACGATCCGCCTGTGCGGCAGCAGCAATCAAATCAAAAGGTTGGCGGTATTCAGCAGCCAGATCGCCATCCTGCCAAGTGCAGTTCGAAAGCACAAAATTGAGCATCTGCCGTTTCTCGGCTGGCGGCTGACTCTCGAACTCCTCGTGGGCCTGCTGTGCGATGCCGAGCAGGCGGATGCCTTCCTCGATGTAGCTCTGGTTCGCTGACCGGTGCGCCTCAATATCCCGCATCATCCGGCACTGGTCGGACCTGAACTCGGACGCCTTCCGGTCGAAGAAAGCGTTGTCGATCCGCGCGTCGAGCTTATCCATGTACATGGCATCGATGCGGTCCTGGATGCGCTTGTGCTCGCGCTGGAGCTTTGTGATCGCCTCGTCATGGAACTGCTTCTCGTCCCGGTGGCTCTCCCGCAATGCCTCCGTGACCTGGGCCAGAACGTCGTCCGAGAAGGAGATCCCCTTCAGCAACTCCGCGAACTGCTTCTCAAGCACCTCCTCGCGGGTATACGGCTCCGGGCACTTCTGCTTATACCCGGTGCAGTGGTAGTACACGTAGCGGCCCTTCTTCAACTCGCCTACCATTGCGCAGCCGCAGTGGCCGCAGCTGATCAGCCCGCTGAAGGCGAAATCGTGCGTCCGCTTTTTCGGCCGCTTCGCGTGGCGACCGTCGAGGACGGCCTGAACCTCTTCCCACAGTTCGGGCGAGACGATCGGCTCGTAGCCCCCGTGATACGTGACACCGTTGTAATCGTAATCCCCGGTGTAGGCGCGCTTGCGGAGGATCTTGTGAACCGTCGATGTCGGGACCGGGTTTCCGCTCTTGCGGTACACCAGACCGTCTGCGCGCGCCAGCCTGGCGATCTCCTTGAGCGAGTGCTGGCCCGTGGCATACCGCTCGAACATGTGGCGGATCGCCGGCGCCAGGTCGGGATCGGGCACGATGATCTTCTTCCCCACGGGTCCATCCACGTTCAGGTAGCCGAGGGGGGCGAACGACGGCCACATCCCCTCCCGCGCCTTCTGGTGCAGCCCCTTGCGCACCTCCTCGGAGAGGTTGTCGATGTAGTTCTTCGCCATCAAAACCTTGATCCCGTGCATGAACTTCTCCGAGGAACGGGACTCGGGCGAGAGGACGACGTTCTCCTTAACGAAGTGAACATCGAGGCCGAGTTCGTCGATGGTCACGTAGTCCTTGAAGTTCCGGTAAAGGCGATCTGTCTTTTCGACGAGCACGACCCGACACGCTTTTGCCTTCCGCAAGAGCGCGATCATCTGCCCGAAGCCGCCCCGCCCCGACTGCTTCGCCGTTTCGACGTCCACGAACTCCTCGAGGACGCTGAAACCGTTCGCGCCGGCGTAGGTGCGTAGTAGGTCAAGCTGGGCGGGGATCGAGAAGCCCTCCTTCTCCTGATCGCGGCTGGAGACGCGGGCATAAATGACGGCGGCGCGGGGGGCGCCGGTCTCGGGTGCAGGCTTGGTGGGCATTTGTCCAGCGTTTAGTTTACACCCGGAGCCAAATGGAGGCAAGATCCTTGGAGTGGGTCGGAGGCATCGGAACCCTCGTTCAAGGTCCCGACGCCGAGAACTCGACGCGCAGCGAGCTGAACTTCCGAATGTCCTCTCGTCCGTTTTACAGGTGCGCCCGCTTCCACCGCCCGGTCACGGTGACCGCCGCGTCGAATCGCGCTGCTAATGCGGCGAAAGTCGGCGTGGGACCATTCCATCGCAATTGCTCCACGTCGTCGAACAGCGCGATGCCGGTCCGGAGTGTGGCGAGTGTTCGAAACAGCAGCGCGCGTTCGCGCTCCCGCGAGAGCGTGTCTGCCAGAGCGCGCGAGTTGGTAGCGTTCACACGCCACTCGCGCCAGTCCGACGGGATCGATTCCAAATCGCCGAACTTGGCGAGAACGGCGGCGGCAGATTTCGCGCCCCAGCCGGGCAGACCAGGATATCCGTC
>DATMXS010000009.1:0-4589 GCA_035561355.1 Bryobacteraceae bacterium
TGCGAACTGTCTTCACCAATGCCTGGGACCGCGCTTCCGCGGCGTGGCGGATTTAAAACTGACGGACTACAAGGTGCGCGTGCTCGATCCACAGCGCGGCACGGAAGCCCGCGTTCGGGCGCTCATCGGGTGGAGCGGCCGCGGCGAGCCGTTTACGACTGCCGGGGTTTCGACCGACGTGGTGCAGGCGAGCTGGCTCGCGCTGGTGGACGCTTTCCGCCTCGAGATCATCCGTTCCGCGGCGCCCGCCGAACACGCGGAGGTCAACGCGGAATACGGTTGGGGCGTATAGGCCCTACAGCAACTGGCGCAGGTCGGTGAGCCAGTAATCCGGGTTCCATCGCGCCAAGTCCTCGTGAGCACCGTACCCGTAGGTGACCGCGGCGGTCTTCACGCCCGCGCGGCGTCCGGCTTCCATGTCCGCAGGTGAATCGCCGACGAAGAGAACGTCAGCGGGCGAAACTCCGAAGAACTCCAGCGACTTCAGGATCACGTCCGGGGCTGGTTTGTGCGGGAAACCGTCGGTGCCCTGAACGTGGTCGAAACAGTCGATCAGGCCGAATAGTTCAAGGACGGTCCGGGTGGTCGGCGTGGCTTTCGTTGTAGCGGTGGACTTGCGCCCGGGAAGTGCAGTGAGCGCCTCCTGCACGCCGGGATAGAGCTTGGTCAGCTTGTGCCCGCGCGCCGGATAGATGATGCGGTACTTCCGGATCAGCTCGTCGATCTCGTCCGGTGTGGCCGCAGGCAAAAGGTCGCCGAAGGTATCGAGCAGGTGCAGACCGATGTAGCGGGTCAGCTCGGCTTGGGTGACCGGACGGCAGCCCGTTCCCTCCAGCGCTCCGATGATCGCGCCGCAGATATCGGGGGCTGAATCGAGCAGAGTGCCGTCGAGGTCGAAGAGATAAACGGGGAACGGCGGCACGCGACCGTGGCCGTTCCCCCCAGAACCGTTGTCAGGACTCACGCCGGTGTCGGACCGTGCCCTTCCACGAAGCCCGGAACGCGGCGGCCGGTTTCGGGCCGCAGCACCTGCTGCGTCTGGCCTTGATCCGGCGGGTTCGAAGCGACGCGCATTGGCGGCAACACCTCACCGCCGATGAGCCTGCGGACCTCGTCGCCGTCCAGCACCTCACGTTCGAGCAGCGCCTCCGCGATGCGGACCAGCGCGTCGGAGCGCTCCTCGATCATGCCGCGCGCGCGGTCATAGGCTACTCCGATGATCCGCCGCACTTCGTCGTCGATCTTGATCGCCGTCGCCTCGGAATAATCCCGGTGCTGCGCGATCTCGCGGCCGAGGAAGATCTGCTCTTCCTTCTTCCCGAAACTCAGCGGACCGAGATCGCTCATGCCCCACTCGCAGACCATCTTGCGCGCCAGTTCCGTGGCCCGTTCGATGTCATTGCCTGCGCCGGTGGTCATGTGCTTCATGAAGATCTCCTCGGCGATGCGGCCGCCCATCAGGCCGGCGAGCTGCGTCTCGAGGTAGCCCTTCGAATAGCTGTGCTTGTCGTCTTCCGGAAGCTGCATCGTCACGCCCAGCGCCATGCCGCGCGGGATGATGGTGACCTTGTGAACCGGGTCAGCGTTCGGCAGCAGCGAGAGCACGAGCGCGTGGCCCGCCTCATGGTATGCCGTGTTCCGCTTCTCGTCGTCGCGGATGATGAGCGATTTCCGCTCGACACCCATCAGAACCTTGTCCTTGGCGAGCTCGAAATCGCACATCGCCACAACCTTGCGGTTCTGGCGAGCGGCCACCAGCGCGGCCTCATTCACCAGGTTTGCCAGGTCGGCTCCGGCGAAGCCCGGTGTACCGCGGGCGAGCACCGTGAGATCCACGTCATCCGAGATCGGCACCTTCTTGGTGTGAACGCGGAGGATGGCCTCACGGCCCTTCACATCCGGACGTCCCACCACCACGCGACGGTCGAAGCGGCCGGGCCGCAGAAGGGCCGGGTCCAGCACGTCAGGCCGGTTGGTGGCTGCAACGAGGATGACGCCTTCGTTCGATTCGAAGCCGTCCATCTCCACGAGGAGCTGGTTCAGCGTCTGTTCCCGTTCATCATGACCGCCACCGAGGCCCGCACCGCGGTGCCGACCGACTGCGTCGATCTCATCGATGAAGATGATGCAGGGAGCGTTCTTCTTGCCTTGTTCGAAGAGGTCGCGCACGCGGCTTGCGCCGACGCCGACGAACATCTCGACGAAGTCCGAACCGGAGATCGAGAAGAACGGAACGTTCGCTTCGCCGGCGATCGCCCGCGCTAGCAGGGTCTTGCCGGTGCCGGGAGGCCCGATCAGAAGAACGCCTTTCGGGATGCGTCCGCCGAGCTTCTGGAACTTCTGGGGTTCCTTCAGGAACTCGATAATCTCCTGAAGCTCTTCCTTGGCTTCTTCCACGCCGGCGACGTCCTTGAACGTCACCTTCTTCTGCTGCGAGGAGTGCAGCCTGGCCCGGGACTTGCCGAAGCTCAAGGCCTTGTTTCCGCCGCTCTGCATCTGGCGCATCATGAAGATCCAGAATGCGAGCAGGAGGACAAACGGAATCGCGTTGACGAGGATCGAAATGAAGTTTCCGGAACTCGCCTCCTTGACTTCGATGCCGACGCCCTTGCTGCGGAGCAGGTCATAGATCTGCGGATAGTTCGGCGGGATCGTTGCGTGGAGGCCGGTGTTTTCGTCCTTGTAGACGCCCCGAAGCTCCATGCCGGTGATGGTGACGGCTTTCACCTTGCCCTCCTCGACGTTCGTTACGAACTCCGAGAAGGTGAGCTGGCGGTCGGCCTTCTTTTGGCCGGTCCTGACCACGGTCCACAGGAGGACGACGACCATGATGAGGACCACCCAGAATATAGCGGTCTTAACGTTAGAATTCATGCTGCAAACTCCAGCGCGGCGGGATGGGGTCGAATCGACGTATGTCCGCCCCAAGTAGTGGGACGCGCGCGGCTGACTCGCGGACGTCAGATTTCGGTGAGAGATTCAATCTCGCGCACCCTCAACACGGTGCGGGTTCGTGACGTGGCTGCGAACTGTGCGGCCGGCCCAAACCGCGCCGCCCAGACGATTTCCTCCCCGCAGGTCACAACCGGCCAGCGGTTGCGGTCCCACAAAGGGACGCGGGCCTCTTGGAACAGCGTTTTTAGCTTCTTTTCGCAGGTATGCCCCGCAGGCCGGTAGCGGTCACCAGGCTGCCAGTTCCGCACTTCCAGTGTACCGGAGATCTCTTCCCAGTCCAATGCGCTTTCCTTATCAGTATAGCGGGCTTCAGGCTCGGTGAGTGTAAACGCCAGTTCGGCGTACGTGCCCGGAATCCGGAGGCGGCCGGGAACCGTGATGGGCATACTGTACTCGGCGCGGCCAGGCCCCCGCGGCGGTGCAAGGCGGACCCAATCGAATGAGCGAAATACGTCCACTCCGGGCACCTGCAAGCGGCCGGAACCCAAGGTCGGGGCCGTGAGATCCAGGATGGCCTCGATGTGCGCGCTGTCAACGGACCGCAGGTCGCCCTTGACCATGACGATCGCCCGGCGGAGCAAGCGGCGCGCCACCGCTCGCGGGAGACACGCGACGGTTTCTGCCTGAAACAGGACCGCCGGAGGCCGCAGGCGCAGGTTACGCACAGCGAGGGGATCAATGACCGCGTCCCAGTACTCTTCTTCGTCCCGCGCGATGGAGGCCGTCCGGGCGAGCGATTCCGCCAGCCGCGGATTGATCGATCCGGCGAGGGCTGGAAGGAATTCATGGCGGATTCGGTTACGGATGAACGCCGGATCACGGTTCGACTCGTCCTCCCGCCAGGCGATGTCCCGCGACCGCAGCCATTCCTCGACCTGCGGACGCGCAACCTCAATGAGCGGCCGGACGATGCCCTCCGCCGTCACGGGCAGGATGCCGGCGAGACCCGCGGTGCCGGAGCCGCGCACGAAACGGTACAGGACCGTCTCGGCCTGATCCGAGAGCGTGTGGCCGGTGGCGACGCGATCGATGCGGCCGGCTTTCAAAAGATCCAGATAGAAGGCGCGCCTTGCTTCCCTGCCCTCCTGCTCCAGATTGCCGGCGGGAAGTTCGACCGTTCGGCCTTCGAATGGGAGCCCGAGACGGCGGGCCAGCGCCTCAACGAAAGCGGCGTCGCCATCGGAAGCCTGGCCGCGCAGGCCGTGGTTGAGGTGCAGGACCGTGATGGCGAGATCGGGCCGGAGCTCCAATAAGGCGTGCAGCAGGCAGACGGAATCGGCGCCACCCGAGACGGCCACGCCGGCGCGCGAGCCGGGGGGGAACATCTGGTGGCGGGCGATGGTCCGGGCGATGCGAGGGAGCATAGGGGCCTGAGGAAATTGTAGTGCGGGAGGAGAGCGGAGGTTCGGAGGCAGGAGGTTGGGTTCGCTTCGCCACCGATCTTGCATATGCGAGGACGTGGCTGGGCTGCACGTCCAATCCTGCGTGTTGAGAGACCGAGGCACTTCATCATCATTTTTCTTGGGGCAGCCTGGCCGGGCTCGTGGCTTGACAGGGCTCGTTGGGTTCGTTCGGCCTGGAGTCGTTCGCCGGAGGGGACACGCGGAGCATGTCCCCGTCCGGGGTATGGGGGT
>DATMXS010000010.1:0-24276 GCA_035561355.1 Bryobacteraceae bacterium
GTTCGAAGCGGGCGGCGGGACTTTCGATCTCTAGTCCGTGAGGCGACCTCGCGGCCGCCAACGCCATGCGTCCAGACTGAGCCGCTGCCCGTCCGTCCGGACGGAGACGTATCCCCAGAGGTCGGTCCGCAAAGCGGGAACGCCCGCTTCCCGAAGGCGCACAAGCACCTGCGGATGCGGGTTCCCAAATGAGTTGGCGTAGCCGGCAGAGATTAACGCAACCGCCGGATGGACGGCTTCCAGCATCTCGGGCGTGGTGGAACTGCGGCTGCCGTGGTGTGCGACCTTGAGGACATCGGCGCGGAGCGGGACTCCCGAGGCGGTGAGTTGAGATTCCACCTGCCGTTCGATATCGCCCGTCAGCAGGAAGGCGTGGCGGCCGTGGCGGACGCGGAGGACCAGCGAATCGTTGTTTTCCGGGGGTTCGCTCGTGCCGGAGGAGAGGACTTCAAAGTGCGCACCGCCGTAATCGAAGGTTTCTCCGCCGTGGAAACGTCCCGGGTTCCAGATTTGTGTGGGCTTGAAGTTCGCGACGAGGGCGTTGAGGCCGCCAGCGTGGTCCTCATGACCGTGTGTGAGGGCGACCACGTCCAGGCGTTTCACCGACCTGCTCCAGAGATACGGTGAGACAACGTCCTCACCGATATTCATGCCCGGCTTCCGCTTGCGGCCGTAGGAAGGAAAGCCACCGGTATCGACCAGCATCAGCTTTCCATCGGGCAGAGCAAGGAATAAGCTCTCACCCTGGCCGACATCAATGGCGGTGAGTTCGAGCGCGTGCGGCGTCACCCGCGGAGAGAACGGGTGCCAGATGAGGACGCCGAGCATCACTCCCACTGCGCAGAACGCCGGCCAACTCCGCCATAACGCCACCGCCAGGAGTGACGCAGCGAAGAGCGCGGCGAGCCAGAGCGGCGGATCCGGAATGCGCCAGGAAGATTCCCATTGGACGTGCCATGCGGCAGCGGCTTGAGCGACGCCGAGCAGCCATGCGGCACATTCGGCGAGCCATCGCCAGCCTGTGAGCACCGCGCCGAACCCGACCGGTACCGCGACCGAACTGAACGGCACAATGACGACGTTCGCAGTGACGCCCGTTATGGACAGCCTGTGGAAGTAGACGGCCATCGGCAGTGCCAGCCCAATCTGCATCACAGCCGACACGGCGGCGAGCTCGTATAGATAGAGCCCGCCACGCAAAGTAAGGCCGATCACGAATAGCCATCCGCGGTACGGAAGACGCAGCGTGAGTTGGAGCGTTTCGGCGAGGAGGCGTAGTTCCACTCGCAGGCTGGCGATACGGGGGGCGAGGTGCAGATCGATGCCCGTATCGGAGAGCCTGCGGAGACCGTAGGCGTACGGCTGCGAGGTGCGATCAATCAGCGGGACCGCGAGTGCGCCGAGCACAGCCACTGACAAGAATGAGAGTTGGAAGCTGGCATCGAAGATCTGCTCAGGATCGAGGGCGACGAAGACCAACGCAACCGCTGACAGCAGGTTCAGCAGCCGCGTGCGGCGGTACAGCAAACGCGCCGCGGCGAACAGCATGAACCCGGCGGCGGCCCTGACCACCGGGGGCTGCCATCCGCAGAGCAGCGCGTAAAACCAGGACGCTCCGCATGTGAGCGCAAGCGACAGCCATGGAGGCGCGGCGCACAGCCGCAGAAAGAACAGCAGCACCGCTGCGAGCACAGTGACGTGCAGACCGGAAACGACCAGGGCGTGATAGGTACCGGTCCGGCGAAAATCCTCCGTCCAGCTTCGCTCGAGTTCGGCGGTATGGCCTATCAGAACGGCTTGCAGCATCGCCGTCTCCCAGCGGCGGCCGGGGTAGAGCCGCTCGATGCGCTCGAGCACGACAGAGCGTGCGCCGTAAATGGCCTTCCAGAAGCGCGATCCGCACTCGCCTTCCAGGACACGGGCGGTATCGGCGCGGCCGGACGCCAGCCAGTACACCTGGCGGCGTGCGAGGAAGCGGACGTAATCGAAGCTGCCGGGATTGCCGAAGTTGCGAACGGGGCGGACGCGCGCGTCCACTTCCAGCCGCTGGCCGTAGCGCAGGGCCGGCAACTCGTCCCCGGAAAGCGTTACGCGTGCGCGAGCGCCGGGGTCGAGTTCGAGAACAAACTGCTCGCGGTCGTCGCTGAAGGCCGGCGGCTCGACCACGCAGCCCTCGAGAATCATGGTCTCGCGCGGGTCGGCGTCGATGGAAGGGGGCGGTCCGGGCTCATGAACGGTTGCGAGGAGGGCTCCCGTGAAGAAGAATGCAGCAACGGCTGCGCTCCGCTTGACGGCTGCACGCGCGCGCAACAGGCAAAGCGCGAACAGGGCTGCGGATGCGGCGATGAGTTCGACGGTTCCGAACCCGACGAAACCCGCGGCTACGACACCCGCGAGGACGGCGACGGCCGGGAGCAAGAGAGGGTCGCGCAAGTGAAGTAGTGCCCCCGGCAGGCGAAAGTTCGCAGGAGATTCGGAGTGAGGCCGGTGAACCGGATACAATCACGGCGTGCGGTGCGGCATTCTCGCCGACGATCTGACGGGTGCGTGCGACGCGGGCGTTCAGTTTGCCCGCCACGGCCTGAAGACCGTGGTGTGGCTCGACGACTCCGCGTTGCCCGACGCGGACGTCGTAGTGCTCTCCACGGCGACGCGCCGGGATTCGCCCGCGACGGCGCAGGCGAAGGTGGCTCGTGCCTGCGAACGGCTCGCGCAGACCGGGCACGAGTTGATCTACAAGAAGATCGATTCAACCCTGCGGGGCAACGTAGCTGCGGAGATCGAGGCGTGCGGAGCCGTGGAGGCCTGGGTAACGCCTGCATATCCCGCGCTGGGCCGGCAGTTCATTCACGGGCAACTTTTCATTAAGGGCGCGCCACAGAGGGTGCGGCTGGAGTCCCAGCCGGGGCTGCGTGTGTTTGACGCGGTCACGCAGGAGGACCTTGAGGCGGTGGCGCGGCACGCATTCGCCGAACCCCAACGTCCGCTACTGGCGGGTTCCGCTGGCCTCGCGATCGAAGTAGCGAAGGCGCTGGGGTGCCCCGAAGCGCGCGACCCGGCTATTCTGGGCCGGCGCGGACCGGCAGTGCTCTATATCGGCTCGACCCACGCTGCAACAGTCGCACAGGTCGCGTCGCTCAGGGGTTCGCGAGACCCGCACACGTACCGCATCGTACCGGTACGCTCGCTCGATGGCGAAGTGGGACCTCCGGTGGCGCGATACCAGGCGCGGGACGCAGCGGGGCTCATCGTGACCGGCGGCGACACGGCCGCGCTGGTTTGCCGCGTGCTGAAGGTGCGCGGCATACGGCTGATCCGGGAGATCCTGCCGGGGATCCCGTACGGGCGGCTGCTCGGAGGACGGTTCGACGGCGTGCCAGTGATCACGAAGGCCGGCGGCTTCGGCGCGGAGAACACGCTGTCGGTGCTTGTGGACGCATTGAGAGGGGGCTTGCGGTGAAGATTGTGATTACGATGGGCGACCCGGCAGGCGTGGGGCCTGAAATTATAGTGAAGGCGCTGCCGGCGGTGGAGGGCTTGGCCGAGTGGATCATCGCCGGCCACAGTCCCACGCTACGGACAGCGGGTCTGCCCGGCGTGGTCCCGGTGCTCGAAACCGGGGGCGAATGTGTCGAACCGGGTGTCCTGAGCGCGGCGGCGGGGCGGTCAGCACTCGAAGCCGTGCGGGCGGCAACCCTGCTGTGCCTGGCCGGGGAAACTGCTGCGATGGTAACGGCGCCAGTATCCAAGGAAGCGATCACACTTTCCGGGGAGCCGTTCACGGGGCATACGGAGTTCATCGCGGGGCTCTGCGGGGCGCGGGAATCCAGGATGCTGCTCGCGAGCGAGCGGCTTCGCGTGATCCACGTGACGACGCACATGCCGCTGCGGCGTGCGTGCGAACTCGACACTGAGCGTATCCGCCGGACCATCGAACTGGGGAATGAGGCGTGTATGCGGCTCGGGTTTGAGCGGCCGCGCATCGCGGTCTGCGGGCTGAACCCGCACGCGGGGGAGCATGGGCTGTTCGGGGACGAAGATGAGCGGTCGATTGCGCCCGCGGTGCGCGCGGCGCGCGAGGCGGGGATCGATGCCGAGGGTCCGCTTCCGGCCGACACTGTCTTTTTGAAAGCTGTCCGCGGCGTATATGACCTGGTGGTTGCGATGTACCACGACCAGGGACACATCCCGGCAAAGCTGCTCGGCTTCGAGCAGACTGTGAACGTGTCGTTGGGTTTGCCGGTGATCCGCACATCAGTGGATCACGGGACGGCGTTCGACATAGCGGGTAAGGGCGTGGCGGATGCGGGGAGCATGGTCGAGGCGATACGGCTGGCGGTGCGAATGGCCAAAGGCGGTATCACCGCAGAGACGCAGAGGCGCAGAGGAAACTTTAAAGATTGAGAGAGTTACTTATCGTGACTCTACTTATTTGTCTCCGCGTCTTCAAACCGCCGGAATAACAGGATCATCGTATACTTACATCCACCACTTGGTATTCACTCTTCTCTGCGCCTCTGCGTCTCTGCGTTCTATATATCTATGGTGATGGAGTGTTTCCAGCCAGGAAGGCGGTATCACCGCAGAGACGCAGAGGCGCAGAGGAAACTTTAAAGATTTAAGAGAGTTACTTATCGTGACTCTACTTATCCGTGTCCGCGTCTTCAAACCGCCGGAATAACAGGATCATCATACACTTACATCCAACACTTGGTATTTACTCTTCTCTGCGCCTCTGCGTCTCTGCGTTCTATGTATCTATGGTGATGGAATGTTTCCAGCCAGGAAGGCATCCATCTCAGCGATGGCGCGCCGGCAGACTTCGGTGTGGCGGGCGCGCTTGTCGTGGCGGAGGCGGCGGCGGGTGTCGTCGTCGAGGGTGGGCAGCAGGTCGAAAGTGATGTTTGCGGGCTGGTAATGGCGGGGGTCGGCGCCCGAAATGTAGTGACACAGGGAGCCGAGGGCGGTTTCTCTCGGGAATGGAACCGGGTCGGCTCCGGATGCGAGCGCGGTGGCGTGGCGCCCGGCCATGAGGCCGGTAGCGATCGCCTCGACGTACCCTTCCGTTCCGGCGAGCTGGCCTGCCACGAACAGACGGGGTTCGTTGCGGAACCGGAGCGTGGCGTCGAGCACGGCTGGAGCGTTGATATACGTGTTCCTGTGTACCTGCCCGTACCGTAGAAATGCGGCGCGCTCCAAACCCGGGATCATGCGGAGGACGCGCGCCTGGTCGCCATACTTCAGGTGGTTCTGGAACCCGACCAGGTTGTAGCTATCCGCTCGCAGGTTCTCCTGGCGCAACTGAACGACGGCCCACGGGCGATGGCCGGTCCGCGGGTCGGTCAATCCCATTGGCTTCATCGGACCGAAGCGAAGCGTGTCGCGACCCCGGCGGGCAATCTCCTCAATGGGGAGGCACGATTCGAAGAACGGCACGTCGCCGGAGATCTTTCCGCAGAAAGTCTCGGCAGCTAACAGCGCGTCCAGGAAGTGCTCGTACTGGTCCTTGTCGAACGGGCAATTAATGTAATCGTCTGTGCCGTCGAGCGACTTGCCGTACCGCGACGCCCGGAACGCTACGCTCATGTCGATGGAATCGGCTTCGACAATGGGCGAGATGGCGTCGTAGAAGAAGAGCGCACCGGAGCCGGTGAAACGGGCGAGGTCGCCGGCGAGCGCCTCACTGGTGAGCGGACCACTGGCGACAATTACGATCGCTCCGTCGGGGACGCGCTCGACTTCCTCACGGCGCAGCTCGATGTTCGGATGCCCGCAGATGGCGTCTGTCACGGCCTCCGCGAACGCTTCACGATCAACCGTGAGGGCGTGGCCGGCCGGGACGCGCATCGCGTCCGCGAGTTTCAGAAGCAGCGAGCCGAGGCGGCGTAACTCCTGTTTCAGCAGCCACGGCGCAGAGTCTTCCTGCTCAGTCTTGAGAGAGTTGGAGCAGACGAGTTCCGCGAGGCGGTCCGTCTTGTGCGCTTCCGTAGAGCGCACGGGCCGCATCTCGTGAAGAATGACGCGGCGCCCCGCCGACGCGGCCTGCCAGGCAGCTTCCGGGCCGGCGAGTCCACCGCCAATGATGTGTATGGGATCCGGGTACAAAGGTGTCCTGCTTAGACACACCCATTGTACGCGGGACCGGTTTACCCGCCCATCGTCTTCGCGAATTCCGCCGCGCGGCGGCCCATTTCGTCCGGCGTCACGTCTTCCTTATGCGTCGCGAGCCCCCAGGAATGGCCGAAGGGATCTTTGACGAGCGCCCATCGGTCACCCCAGAACATATCCGTGGGCGACATGATGGCTTGACCACCGGCCTGGACCGCCGCATTGAATGTAGCGTCCACGTCTGGGAAGTAGACGTAGAGACTCACCGCTGTGCCCCCGAGCGTTTTGGGTGACCGGGTATCCCCCTGCGGGAACTCGTCTGAAATCATCAGGATCGAGTCCCCGATGCGGATTTCCGCGTGCATCACCTTGCCGTCCGGGTTCGCCATGCGGGAGATCTCCTCCGCCCTGAACACCCGCTTGTAATAGTCGATGGCGGCTGCGGCGTTATCGACGGTGATGTAGGGCGTCACGCTGTGCGATTGCTGCGGTTTCCAGCTTTTCGCCTGAGTAGCCATACTACGCGCCTCCTCCCGCCATCTTGCCGTAAAGCGCGCGGGCCCGCTTTTCCATTTCGGCCGGCGTGACGTCTTCCTTATGAGTCGCGATGGACCAGCCGTGCCCGTACGGATCCACTACGTTGCCCACGCGATCGCCCCAGAACATATCGCTGATGGGGTGGACCACGGTGGCGCCCGCGGCTACGGCTTGGTTGTAGAGCGCGTCAGCGTCATTGACGTAAAGCATGACGCCGGCGGTAGCGGTGCCGGCGGTCTTGGGCGATTTCACGCCGGGGTTCATGCGCGATTCGTCGGACATCATGATCATCGAATCGCCGATTTTGATTTCGGCGTGAACCACGGATCCATCGGGCCCGTTCATGCGGAATACTTCTTCGGCGCCGAGCGCCTTCTTGTACCAGTCGATCGCCTCGGCGGTGTTGTTGAGGACCAGGTAAGGCGTGACCGTACGGAAGCCTTCGGGAATTGATTTTACAGCCATGGAATCCCCTCCTTTTGGGGCCAGTTTAGCGCGGCGTCCTGCTCGGGTTTGTAAAATGCGGACGTGCCCTTTGCTATTAACGCGGGAAATGTACGTGACGCGGCTGCGCGCATCACTTCATGCGTACGCCGGACGCCCGTTCTCACTTCGAGCACGTTCGATGCGATGACCGGCGTCTCGACCTTCTTCAAAGCGGAGAACTTTCAGCGCGGCGGAGCGTTCAAGATACGCGGCGCCTCTAATTTTCTCGCGCAGATCCCGGCGGGCGAACTGGCCGCGGGGGTGGTGGCGTTTTCATCAGGCAATCACGCACAAGCCGTAGCGATTGCGGCGCGCGATCGCGGCGTGAGCGCCACAATCGTGATGCCCGACGACGCGCCGCGCGCGAAGGTGGAGGCGACCCGTGGGTACGGCGCGAGGATCGTGATCTACGACCGATTAAAGGACGATCGAGAGGAGATCGGGCGTCGCATCTCCGCGGAGACCGGGGCAACGCTGGTGCCGCCCTACGATCACCCCTGGACGATCGCGGGACAAGGCACGACGGCGCTCGAATTGCTGGAGCAGGCGCCGGATCTGGACGCGATTATTACGCCCGTGGGCGGCGGCGGATTGCTGGCCGGCTGCGCGATAGCGGCGAAATATTTCAATCCGGGCATTCGCGTGTTCGGGGCGGAGCCGGAAGATGGAAACGACACACATCTCTCGATGCGCGCGGGGGACCGCGTGACGATTCCGGCGCCGGCAACGGTTGCGGACGGGCTGCGGGCGGTAAGGCCTGGAGCGCTGACATTCCCGATCGTCCAGGCGCTGGCCGAAGACATTCTGCTGGTCAGCGAAGACGAGATCCGCGCGGCGATGCGGTTCCTGCTCACGCGTATGAAGCTCGTGGTGGAGCCGAGCGGGGCCGTACCGGCAGCCGCGGTGATGAGCGGGAAGCTGCCTGCGGGGATACAGCGGATCGGTGTGGTGCTCTCGGGAGGGAACGTCGATTTAGACGTGTTGCGGACGCTGTGAGGCAGCGAGAATACAGCGCCTACCTTCTGCATTCGGAATTCTGCATTCTCTTCCGCAGCGTTATAATCGCAGGAAGTCTCTTTAGGTGTTATGCATGCCTGAGTGGTCGCCCTCCTCATGGAGGCAGAAGCCTGCGGTACAACTGCCGGCGTACAAATCGGAACCGGAAGTAGAAGACGTGATGGGGCAGATTGCCAAGCTGCCGCCACTGGTCACTTCATGGGAAGTCGCCGCGTTGCAGTCGCAACTCGCGGAGGCGGCGCGAGGGGAACGCTTTCTGCTTCAGGGCGGCGATTGCGCCGAAAGCTTCGATCAGTGCGACTCCTCGACCATCGCGAACAAGCTCAAAATCCTCCTTCAGATGAGCCTGGTGCTGGCGCACGGCGGGCAGAAGCGCGTCATTCGCGTCGGCAGGTTCGCGGGCCAGTACGCGAAGCCGCGCAGCGATGAATACGAGACACACGACGGCGTCACGCTGCCAAGTTATCGAGGCGACCTGATCAACCGGCCGGGATTCACGGAAGCCGATCGCACGCCCGATCCCTGGTTGATGCTGCGCGGATACGAGCGCGCAGCGTTGACGCTGAACTTCATTCGGGCGTTGGTCACGCGCGGCTTCATCGACCCGCACCATTTGGAGTACTGGGATCTCGACTTCGTCCGTGACTCCCCGTTTGCCGAGGAGTATCGGAGGATGGCGCGGAATATCGGGAGTTCCCTTCGGTTCATGGAGAATATCCTGGGCGCGCATCCGGGCGAATTGCGTTGGATCGAGTTCTTCACGAGCCACGAGGCGCTCCACCTGCACTACGAGCAGGCGCAGACGCGGACGGTGCCCCGCCGGCCGGGCTGGTTCGATTTATCAACTCACTTCCCGTGGATCGGAATGCGCACGGCGGATCCGGACGGCGCGCATGTGGAGTACTGCCGCGGCATCGAGAATCCGGTAGCGGTGAAGATCGGACCGAAGACGACACCGGAGTTGCTCAGAAGGCTGCTGGACGTGCTGAACCCCGATGATAAACCGGGCCGGCTGACGTTCATTCACCGGTTCGGCAACGCGTGCATCGCGAAATTCCTCCCCCCGCTAATCCAGGCAGTACAGGAAAGCGGAAAGAGCGTCCTGTGGGTGTGCGACCCGATGCACGGCAACACCCATATGACGGCAGACGGCTATAAGACGCGCGGCTTCGAGGACATTCTGGGTGAACTCGACCAGGCGTTCGCAATCCACTGCGGGAGCCAGAGTTATCTGGGCGGCGTTCACGTGGAACTCACGGGCGAGAACGTCACGGAATGCACGGGCGGGGCGCGGGGGCTGGCCGACACCGACCTGTCGCGGGCGTACCGTTCATCACTCGACCCGCGGCTGAACTACGAGCAGGCGCTCGAAGTGGCGATGTTCTGCGCGCGCAAAATGGCGATGATGAACGGCTCGTGGCGGCAGTAGCCGCGCCCGAATTATTTCTTGCGCGTCTTTGCCCAGGCCTGGAATTCCTGCTCCATCGCGGAAGTCCATTTGGTGTCGATCTGGCCGGGGGTGTACTTGCCCTCGCGCAGCATTGTGTGGCCCCACTCGTCCCGGAGTTGCGTGTCCTCGGAACTCGTGGCCACCTTCTCGGCAAGCTGCGGCGGAATGAACGTGATGCCCTCGGGGTCGCTGACGGCGATGTCGCCCGGCATCACAGTCACGTCACCGATCCGGATCGGCACGTTGATGCCGACGAGCATCACATCCTTGATCGCTGAGGGATGATAGCCGCGCACGAAACCTGTGAAGCCTTGAATCTCCGAGATGCCGCTCAGGTCGCGGACGCCGCCGTGAATCACGACACCGTTCTTGCTCTTCGTGTAGATGGAGGTGGCGAGGTTGTCACCCATGAAGGTGCCGTCCGCGATTTTGCCGAACAGATCCACCACGAGCACGTCGCCCGGAACCAACGTGTCAATCACCCAGGAGTTCTGGCCGCGCGCCACGCGGTTTTCCTTTTTCGCATTCGCGTTGATGACGTCGTTCACGTCCGGACGCACGGGCATGAAGACCGCCGTCACCACTCGCCCCACCATGCGCTTGCCGGGCGTGGGGTTGAATTGCATCCAGTTGCCTTCGAACTGATGGTTGAACCCCGCGCCGCGGAGCACGCCCCACGCCTCTTCAGCCGTTGCGGTGCCGAGCCGCTGCACAACCGAATCGGCCACCTTGGGTCGCCCGTCATCGAAACGCTCGCCCTTCCAGGCGCTCGTCAAATCAATTCGCTGTTCTTTGGAGAATGTCCCGAGCTGGCCGAAAGCGGCCGGAGCAGCCGCCAGGAGGAGGAATAGACCGAGTTTACGCATGGTTGCCTCTGTGCAAGTGTACTCGCAGTGGCGGCCTCACGGAAACCGGGTGCGCTAATCGATGTGCAGTTCCTCGCCGATTCGCCGGCCAGCAATCCTTCCCGCGTCACCGCCGGCCGCTTCCAGCAGGCGCGCGAGCGGCTCGTGGACCGGCTCCCGGCTGAGCACGAACGTTTCGTGGTGGATCGGCAGCAGCGAGCGGGCACCAGCGTCCTGAGCCATCCGCCAGGCTTCCTCGGGCTTGGCATGGCGCGGCCACCACGGGTTGTAGCAGCCGATCGGCAGGATCGCGAGATCGAAGCCGCCGCCGAGGCGGGCGAGTGCGTCCGTCGGTCCGGTGTCTCCCACGAAGATGACGCGACGACCGCCGCTTTCGATGACGTAGCCGTTGTACCGGCGGTGCCGGTCGCTGCGCAGCCGCGTTCCCCAGTGATTGACCTCAAAGGCGGTAATGCTCGCACCCGCTGCCTCGACCTTTGTGCCCCACGGCAGTTCGCGAACGGCGGCCCAGTGGTCGGTACGCAGCAGGTCGGCCGTTGCGCCGGCGGTGACGACAGTGATCCGCCGGCTCTCGAGCGCCCGAAGGCTCGGAAGATCGAAATGATCCATGTGGGCGTGGGAGAGCAGGACTATGTCGATGGGCGGCAACTCGTCAACACGCAACGCCGGGGCGACCAGTCGTTTCATACCGAGCGTAATCGGACCGACTTTGATACCGGCGCGCGTGCTGAACATGGGATCGGTCAAGATCGTGACGCCGTTCACTTTGAGCAACACGGTTGCGTGGCCCAGCCACCCCGCGTGCACGCCGCGGTCCGGCCAGCGCGTCGGATCAGGCCGCGCCGGGGCGGGCGCGACGGGGCGCCGAAGATCCGCGATAGCCTGATTCCAGAACCGGTACGCGATGCCGTAAACGGCTCCCGCCATGAGCATGAATGCGATCATCGCCCACCGGATCCATCGCCGGCGCGATTCTATGCGCGGCTGCTCCGGGATCAGCAGTGTTTCTTGCGCTCTATTCAACCGATGTATGTCCTGTCCGAGGCCGCCGCTCGCCAAAGTAACAGCCGACCGGTTGCGGTGATTCACAAGCAGCATAGCAGCCACTCACAAGGATTATGGAAAGCGACTGGCTGCGTTCACGCCTCACAACATCACCGCGCAAGTTTACGAACCCACATTCCTGCGTGCCGTATAATTCGGCCCAGGGGGAGCTATGGCAAAGGTCATCAATTGCCGGTCAATCGGAGTCGATTGCGACTACGAGGCGCGTGGGGAGACTGTTGAGGACGTGATGCAGCAGTGTGCGGAGCACGCCCGGACGGCCCATGGCATGAAGGAGATTCCGCCTGAGCTTGCGACCAAGGTCAGGGCTGCGATCCGCGACGAAGGGGATACCGCATCCAAGCGAGCCGGCCACTGAGGGCGTCTCAAAACGCGGGCGGGAAGGCGCACCGGGGATTCCCGCCCTCTCCAGAACACATTGTGCGTCCGTTGCTACAATAGTCGTTGATCCCCGCATGATTGCCGCCGCACCATTCACCGAGGAAATACTCGAACTTAAGCGCACCCGGCGCGCGATTATCCTCGCGCACCATTACCAGGAGCCCGAGATTCAGGACCTTGCCGACGTGATCGGCGACTCCCTCGAACTCGCCCGCAAAGCGCGCGACTTTTCAGGTGACGTCATCGCGTTCTGCGGCGTCTGGTTCATGGCCGAAACCGCCAAAGTGCTGAATCCGGAACGCATTGTGGTGGTGCCGGATCGCGAGGCATCGTGCAGCCTGGTGGAGAGTTGCCCGGTGGAGCCGGTCCGCGAGTGGCGACGCCGCCACCCGGATCACGCGGTTGTCAGCTACATCAATACTTCGGTTGACGTGAAGGCCGAGAGCGACATTCTCTGCACCTCTCGCAACGCGGTCGCGGTGGTCAACTCGATTCCCGCCGACAAGCCTATCCTCTTCCTGCCCGACCGCAATCTCGGCAACTGGGTCCAGCGGCAGACGGGCCGCGAGAACATGAAGATGTGGCAGGGCACGTGCATCGTCCACGCGACGTGGGCGGGGCGCCGCCTGGCTGAAGCTCGGTCGGAGATGCCGAACGCCCTTGTCGCCGCACACCCCGAGTGCGATCCGGAGGTCCTCGAGCAGGCGGACTTCATCGGCTCCACGACGGCTATCATCCAGCACTGTGTCGAGAGCCCTGCACAGGAGTTCATCATCATGACGGAGAGCGGCGTCCGTCACTCTCTGGAAAAGCTGGCTCCGCAGAAGAAGTTCCACTTCATTCCCAACGAGCAGTGCAACTGCAGCGAGTGCCCGTTCATGAAACGGAATACGCTCGAGAAGCTGCGCGATTGCCTCCGCGACCTCACACCGCGTGTCGAGGTTCCGGAGGAGATCATGAAGCGCGCGCTCGTGCCGCTCGAGAGAATGCTCGCCGTCGGGTGACGCTACGTGGAACTCCGGGACACCTTCGGGCGGCTGCACGATAACCTCCGGATCAGCGTGACCGACCGGTGTAACATCCGCTGCTATTACTGCATGCCGGAGCGCGAGCCGGAGTTCGTCCCGCGGGCCGAGATCCTCACGTTCGAGGAGATCGAGCGCTTCGTCCGGATCGCCGCCACGCTCGGCATCACCAAGGTCCGGCTGACCGGCGGCGAGCCGCTGCTTCGCAAGGACCTTCCCGAACTCGTTCGCCGGATCGCGGCAATCCCAGGGATTCGCGACATGGCGCTGACCACCAATGGCGTGATGCTCGATCAGCTGGCCGAGCCGCTCTATGAGGCCGGACTGCGCCGCATCAACGTGCACCTGGACACGCTGGACCGCGAGCGCTTTCTCCGCATTACGCGCCGCGACGTGTTCGATCGCGTCCTGCGCGGCCTCGAGGTCGCAAAGAGCGTCGGGTTCGCGCCGATCAAGATCAACGCGGTCGCAGTGAAGGACCTTGTGGAGCCCGACATCGTGCCTCTCGCACGGTTCGGCCGTGAGAACGGTTACGAGATCCGGTATATCGAGTTCATGCCGCTTGACGCGCAGGGGCTGTGGCAGCGCGAGAAGGTGCTGCTCGCCGGCGACATCGTCGAGATGCTCTCGCGCGGCATCGGCCCGCTGGTGGAGATTCGGGATCGCGATCCCCGGGCGCCGGCGCTCGAATACGCGTTTGCCGACGGCATCGGCCGCATTGGCTTCATCGCCTCCGTGAGCCGCCCGTTCTGCCTGAACTGCAACCGTGTCCGCATCACCGCTGACGGGCATCTTCGCAACTGCCTCTTCGCCGTTGAGGAAACGGACATCAAGGCGCTATTGCGCGGCGGCGCATCCGACGAGTGCATCGCGGACACCCTCCGCAATGTCGTTCATGCCAAGTGGGAAGGCCACGAGATCAACACGGCCAGGTTCGTCGCGCCTCCGCGCCCGATGTATTCCATCGGGGGTTGAAACGGCGCTCACCCCCTTCCATGCCCAGACTACTGATCGCATTGCTCGCAACAGCTTCTCTCATGCTCGCCCAAACCGATGAATCGCTCCGCCGCCGCGCCGAGCGCGTCCACCAGGAAGCGATCGTCATCGATACGCACAATGACATCACCTCCGCCATGCTCGACGAGGGCTTCGATCTCGCGAAGTTGCACACCGACGGCAAGAGCGAGACCGACATTCCCCGAATGAGAAAGGGCGGGGTGGATGCCGAGTTTTTCGCCATCTATGTCGCTGCCGAGTACGCGAAGAAAGGCGGATCGGCTCGCCGCGCGCTCGAGATGATTGACGCGCTCACGGAGGCGGTCCGGCGCAACCCGGATTCACTCGAACTCGCTACGACCGCTGCAGGGATCCGGCGCATCGCAAAATCCGGGAAGATCTCTGCGCTCATGGGCCTGGAGGGCGGGCACGCTATCGAAGACAGCTTGCCGCTGCTCCGGCAGTTTTACCGCCTCGGCGTGCGCTACATGACGCTGACCCACTCAAACACGAACAACTGGGCCGACTCCTCCGGCGATATGGACAAGCCGAATGTCGAGCATCACAACGGTCTTACGAGTTTCGGCCGGCAGGTGATCGCTGAGATGAACCGCCTCGGCATGATGGTGGATATCTCGCACGTTTCGGACAAGACTTTCTACGATGTCATCGAGGTGAGCAAGGCGCCTGTGATCGCCTCTCACTCCTCCGCGCGCGCGGTGGCGAGCGCCTCCCGGAACATGACCGACGACATGCTGCGGGCTGTCGCGAAGAACAACGGCGTCGTCATGGTTAACTTCGGCGCGTGGTTTCTGGATGACCGCGTCAATGAGGCGATGAAGAAACTTCGCCCGCAGTTCGAGGAAATCGGCAAGAAGTACGCGGACGACCCGAAGCGCCGCGAACAGGAATCGCGGAAGCTGATCACCAAACTGCCGAAAGTGCCGCTATCGAAGCTTGTCGATCATATCGACCACATCGCGAAAGTCGCGGGGCTCAACCACGTCGGGCTCGGCTCCGATTTTGATGGCGTGAGCGGCTATCTGCCCCAGGATGCGGACGAGATTTCCAAACTGCCGAACATCACGTACGAACTGTTGAAGCGGGGCTACAGCGACGCGGACGCAGAGAAGATCCTGGGGGGTAACTTCCTTCGTGTGATGGCAGCGGTCGAGCGCGCCGCCGAGCGCTGATTACTCGTACCGCAATGCTTCCGTGGGATTCAGTTGCGAGGCACGGTTTGCGGGCAACATTCCGAAGACCAGCCCTACCCCAAGCGAAACCGCGAACGCCACGGCAATCGCGGCCATCGAGATCGGAATGTAAACGTCCTCGGTGAGGAACCGCACGCTGAGCGGGACCGCGATGCCCAGGAGTATCCCCGCAATTCCCCCGCCGAGCGAGATGAGCACGGCCTCAAGCAGAAACTGCATCAGAATCTGCTTCCGAGACGCACCCATTGCTTTCCGCACCCCCACCTCGCGCGTCCGCTCCGTCACGGTGACGAGCATGATATTCATGATCCCGATGCCCGATATGATCAGCGCAATGGCGGACACGAGCACGAGCACCAGAGTCAAAACCAGCGCGATGCTTTGCGCGGCGTCGAGAATCGCTGTCAGGTTCTCCACCTGATAACGCGCGCCCGGCCGGTGCCGGTTTTCGATAATCCGTCGCACCTCGTCCGTGAGCGCCGGCACATCTTGAGGGCTGTGCGCCTGGACGTACAGAGGGTCGATACGCTCCACCGGGACGAAGTAGGACATCACCGTGATTGGGATCACGATGCTCTCGCCGCTCAACTCCGACAGCCCGAAACTGGAGACCTTCTCCTTGAATACCCCGATGACTGTGAACTGGAGGTCGTGGATCTTGATGCGTTGTCCGACGGCAGCGTCCGTGGTTCCGTACAGGCGCTTCGCCAGTTTTTCGGTCAGGAGGCACACCTTCTGGCGGAGTGTGACGTCACTCGAGTCCAGGAACCGGCCCGCAAGGACGATCAGGTTCCGGACCGGACGGTAGTGCTCGTCCGACCCGTTCACCTGAATGTCCTCTTCCCTGCCGTGGATCACCATGCGGTCGAACGTCTGCATGATGCCAGTGGCCGCGACGATCCGGTTACCCAACTGCCTGCGGACCGCCTCAATGTCGGCGATCTTGATGTAGTCCGCCGCAACTTCGGCCGAACTCTGCTGACCGCCAACCGAGTACTGGGCGTAGATGATGTTCGAACCGATCCCCTGTATCTGCTCGAGGATGTACTCCTTGCTGGTCAGGGAGATAGTGACCACCAGGATTACCGAAGCGTTGCCGATCACCAGCCCCAGTGCGGTGAGGAAGGTCCGGACCTTATTGGCCCGCAGGGCCTGTACGGCGAAGTTAAAAGCTTCGCGCAGAAACATTTAGCTTTGGAGCCGCTTCAGGAGTGACTCGGCATCCTTTCGCGGAGGATCGTCGGGCGTCAGCGAAGCTTGAAGGTATCTTTGCAGGAGCTCGCGCGCTGCTTCGAGGTTCCGGCCGGTCTTGATGTAGGCGTTCGCCCGCTCGAACAATACTTTCGGGGCGTTCGGCGCTATCTTCTCGGCCCGAACGAACGCTTCCTCGCTCTCCTGGTAGCGCCCCCGCTTCGCGAGGAACTTGGCCAGGTCAAGAACGCGGCCCACCTGACGCGGCGCGGCTTCCGCCGCCAGCCTGAACTGCTGCTCAGCCGTCTGATACTGTCTGCGCTTCTCCGCGATGCGCGCCAGCATGTAGTGGTTCTCGGCCGGGTTGGCGGTCTTGATGCGATTAGCCAGCGCCTCGGCCTTATCCAGGCCGCCGCCCATGATCCCGGGGGCTTCGAGGTAATAGTCGAAGAGGTCGCTCGCGGCTTCGAGGTTGCCAGGGTCCAAGTCCACCGCCTGCTCGAAGCTCTTGCGGGCCTTGGAGGCGAGACCGGGCGCGGTGAGGAAGCTGGACAACTCCGCCCGGCGGCCGTACGCGCGCCCTAACCAGTTGTGATATCGGGAGTTCCCGGGTTCGAGTTCCACGGCCTTTTCGAACGCTTCGGAAGCCTTCTTGAACTCGCCCAGCATGTAGTAGGACATGCCCATGAGCTCGTAGGCGGCGCCGCTTTTGTCCGGGACGGCTGCGAGCGAACGCAATGCACCCTCGTAATTTGTCCGGGCATATTGGGCGTGGGCAGACGCCAAGCCCGCGTCTGCCGCGGCCAGCGGCAGCGCGGCCACCAACACACAAGCGACGAGCCAGAGTCTTTGAGCCAACGCAAACATTCTAAAACACCGTTCCTGCCTATAGACGCGTAAAATGCGGTTCCGGATACGCATGTACCCTGCAGGTCCCCGCGCGCGTCACCCGTGGTAGAACCGGGCAAGCAGTTGTAGTATGCTCGAAGGTTAACTGTTTACACTCAGGTCTGGAGGTCTGCAATGTTTTTCAAAAAGATGGCGCTGGGAGCCGCGGCGGCCATTCTGTTCGCCGGGCTCTCATTTGCGCAAACCACGGCGATCAGCGGCAGCGTCAAGGGTGAGGACGGCAAGGGCCTGAAGGATGCCCTCATCAAGATCACCCGCACCGATATCAAGGGCAACTACAAAGTAAAGACGAACAAGAAGGGCGAGTACTACTACGGCGGCCTTCCTCTCGGCAACTACAACATCGTCCTCGAGGTCAACGGCCAGGACGTCGATACCGTCAATGGTGTCCGCACGGGGTTGGGGGAGCCGAAGGTTATCGATTTCGATCTCGCCCAACTGAAGAACAAGCGCGAAGCCCTTGCAAAGGCGGCCGAAACGGGTCAGCTGACCCAGGAGCAGGCCCGCGAACTCTCACCCGAGCAGCGCGCCGCTATGGAAAAACAGATGAAAGAGCGGCAGGCGGCGATGGCGAAGAACAAGGAGCTGAACGACGCCTTCAACACCGGCGTTGCGGCTCTCGAGGCCAAGCAGTACGACGCCGCCATCCAGAGCTTCACCAAGGCCGGCGAGCTTGATCCTAAGCAGCACGTCGTGTGGGCCAGGCTCGCGGACGCTTACATGGCGTTAGGCAAGACCAAGACCGGCCAGGAGCAGACGGACGCCTTCAACAAGGGTGTCGAGACGTGGGCGAAGGCCATTTCCCTGAACCCGACCGACGGCGGCTACCACAACAATTACGCGCTGGCTTTAGCTACCGCCAAGAGGTTCGAAGAGGCGCAGGCTGAACTCGAAAAGGCCGCCCAGCTTGACCCGCCCGCGGCAGGCAAGTACTTCTTCAACCTCGGCGCTCTGTACGTGAACGCCGGCCAGATCGAGCCTTCGGGCGTCGCCTTCAAGCGCGCCATCGAGGCCGACCCGAACTACGCCGAAGCGTATTACCAGTACGGCATCTACCTGATGAGCAAGGCGACCACGACGGCCGACGGCAAGATCGTCCCGCCGGAAGGCACCACGGGTTACTTCGAGAAGTATCTCCAACTCGCGCCGAACGGACCGAATGCCGAAGGCGCGAAGGCGATGATCGCCACCGTTCAATCCACCATCTCGACGCAGTATGTGGATCCGAACGCGAAGCAGAAGAAGGGCCGCAAGAAGTAGGGAATCGTTTCGATCGATTGGAGGGGCGCCTCAGGGCGCCCCTTTTTTTCATGATTCGTACAGTACTCTTTCTCCTCCTCGCCATCCTGATCATCACGCTCCTGCGTGGGATCGTCGGCATTGTCGGCAAGGGCATCGCCGGCCTCGCCGACCCCAAGTCGCCTACCCGCCGTTCCGGGGCTGCGACCGCGCACGACGAACTCAAGCGCGACCCTGTGTGCGGCGTCTACATTCCGGCAGCGACGGCAGTGAAGCGGACCGTGGAAGGTGAGATCATTCACTTCTGCTCCGAAGACTGCGCAGGGCGGTATCAACACCAGGCGAGTGCGTAGCGCCGCAACTTCCTCCGAGCCGTCCAAACTCCCAACCGCCGCTCTCTTCCGGGTAGCGTCACGTACCGCGGGCGCCTGAAAATGGAAGTCGCGCCGCGCCAACTACGCCTCCTCGCGCCCGAGGCTCCGCGTCTGCATACCTCCCGCGGGCGATCATACTAATGGTTTATATATGATGGAGCTTTCATGGAGAGAGCATTTCGGCTGAGGACTGTCGGCCTCCTCTCGCTCATCTTCACCTACGTCTTCTTCCTAAACTATCTGCCTCCCTTCAAACGGGTCCACATTCCCTTCGACCTCGAGGGGTATCACTACCCTCTCGTCAACTACGCTTTCCAGGCATTGCGCGAGGGCCGGTTCCCCGAGTGGGATGCCGCGCAGTACTGCGGCATCAGCCTGGTTGGCAACACACAAGTAGCTCTGTTTTACCCGCCGTTGTGGATCATCTTCGCTGCGAATGCCGGCCGGGAAGCGCTGTCTTACCAGAGCCTCCAGGATCTGGTTCTTGCCCACGTGTGGCTCGCGTTCATGCTTTGCTACGGCTGGCTGCGCTATAAGCGACTGGCGGAACTGCCGAGCGCCTTAGGCGCTGGAGTGTTCGCGTTCAGCGGCTACATGATGCTGCAACTGCAGCACCTCGGGCTCGTAATCGGATATGCGTGGATGCCGTTGGGGTTGTGGAGTATCGACCAGGCCACTGAGGAACAAAGCTGGCGGCCCTTATGGAAACTGACCCTCGGCTCGGCCATGTGCTTCCTGGGAGGGTATACGCCGACGTGGCTGGTATTCGCGGTCTGCATGCTTGCCTATGCAGCATGGCGTTGGAAGGCCCTGCTCGGTACTGCACTGGCGCTGGCGGCATCACTGGCCATCGCGATGGTCCAGATTTTGCCCACGATGGAAGCTCTGTCCCTCAAGGCGCCTGAAATGAAGTACGGGAGCGGCGTCAACGCTCCAGGTTATTACTTGTCGTATCTGGCGCCGAATTACTTCGACTTCGGACTGCACGTACCGGTTGGCGCAAACCCCGGCCGCGACTACGTTTACCTCGGCGCCCCTGGTTTGTTCGGCCTGTTGTATCTGCTCCGCCGGCGCGGCTGGCGTGATGTAGGTCCGCTTCTTGCCCTGCTCGCCGCAACGGCGTTCGTGGCCACCAATCCGTTTGGTATTGTTTCGCAAGTTATCGGACATTCGACGTTGTTGAGCCAGCTTGTCCGCGATTGGTACTTCCTTGCAGGTCTGACGCTGGCAGCGGCGCCACTCGCGGCGTTGGGGCTGAATGACTATCTCCGTCAGACCAGACCGCCAGGTCGAGTATGGGTCGCCTATATAACGCTGGTTCTGCTGGGCGGGTGGTCCGTGCGCGGGTTGATCATCGCGCGCCCGGCTGGGCCGGGACCCCCGGCAGGGCTGGGTTCCGTGATGGAGGCGGCAGTCATGCTTGTCCTGTTTGCTCTCGCGGTTTACGTTTTGCGAGCGCAACGGGGCGTCCTCAGAACGTACCTGGCTGCGTCTCTACTGGCGACTGTCGCCGTCGATTATCACATCCACGGAACCAGTAAGCGGTTCAACGCCGTGGGGGGGCAGGTTTCCGGGGCCCTTGCGCGGAATTCGTTCGTCGGAATTGACGACGCTGTGTACCGGCAAGTTCGCGCCCAACCACACTACCGGGTCGCAGTGGACCGGCACCCTTTCCCATACGAACTGCGCCTTCATGGCATGCGGACGCCGCAAGGATTCGACCCGCTGCTGACTGTGCCGTACCGGAAACTGATCGATAGTCTGGGCTCGTTTCAAACGGACAGGGACTTCGATATCGACTCAGCCAACCGGGACGGATTACGACTGCTGGGCGTCCGCTATTTCGTGACCTACGAGCGAGCCCCACAGTACTCGCGCCTGTCGAATGACCCTGCTTTCCGCCTCCTTGAGCCATCGCAGTCTTACTACAAGGTTTTTGAATTCCAGAATGCACGGCCCTCATATGGCTGGGTTGATCAGGACTTGAACCGCTCCGCTCGTGTCACCGGCTGGTCGCCTGAGCGGCGGGCTTTCATTGTGCGTTCGGATACCGGCGGCCGTTTCGGCCTTTCGGAGCAGTTCTTCCCCGGGTGGCACGCCACGATCGATGGAATACCGGCGCGAATAGAGCGCTGGAGCGGAGTATTTCAGGCGATCCGTGTGCCGCCAGGCGAACATCGGGTGGAGTTCGACTTCCGCTCCCGCGGTCTCCGAGTGGGTGCCACGGTAAGTCTTGCGGCCCTGATTGGGCTCTGGTGCCTGGTTCGCAGGAGTCGGAGAGGGACGGCAAAGCGGTCAAGGCTTGCTGAGTATGCCGCGGGCTAGCTTCGCACGTCCCGTTGCTCGTTCATCGTGGACTGATCGCAGTCGAAGGGCGGGGATTGGTCCCGCTCAAGACGCCACTTCCTGTTCGGCAAGGGCACGACTTCGGAACAGTCGTACCGTTTGAAACCGGCTGGCGAGCGTTCGATAACGGAGCAGCAGCCAGATGTCGGCGATCAGGATAATGTCGAATTGCGCATAGAAGATCAGTTGATGCCGGACCGGGTCGAGCACATCGGCGACGGCGGCGGCAGTCAGGTTCATACACCCCATGCCGGCGAAGACGAGCCCGCCCACAACGGCCCCTGCCGGTAGCTTGTCACGCAAGCGGACGAGCAGCAGCACGAAGGCTCCGCCGAGAGCGACAAAAGATGCCAGCAAGCGCATCCCGTGGTGATGATAGATACGTCGCTTGAGCGTGCTTAACCAGGCAAAGGATTGAGACTCGGTCCCGGGCGCGCGCCCCGAGCGGATATCGAAGTTGCCGAACGGTGGACGATGCCTGCCCGTCTCGTCGAGCGATGCGCGGAAGATGCTGAAGGCAGTCGCGGGATGCGACACGTAATAGCGCGCGATGCGCGAATACGGCACCTTCTCGAGATAGGGGATATAGAACGCCGGATCTTCCAGGCGGGAGCCGGGGCTGTAGGCGTTCTTGCCAATCCACTTTCCATACGAATCATCAAGCCCCAGCTCGGCAAGAGCCTGGCTGGGGTCGGCAGATCGCGGCAGAATCCCCGTGAAAACTACGTTGAAGCTCCCCTTCGCTGTGTACGTCCGGGGCGCCCCATATTGCAGAGTGGCCCAGGTTGTCACCAGCAGAGCAATGGCTGCTGCCGCGGCGGGCATCTTCCGGCCGCGCCATAAGGCGCCTCTCGCAATCCAAAAAAGGAGCGCGAACCAGGGGCCGATGAGGGCGTACTGCGGCTTGGACGCGGTGGCCATTGCGGCGCAAACCACGAGTAGGATCGCCTCACGCTGCCGGCCCCAACGCAGAACGCGAAGGTAGAGTACGACGGCCAGCAGGATAAACAGGTACGCCGCTACATCCATGTAGAACGAATTCAGGTAAGTCACGTACATGACATCGCAGAAGGTAACCGCTATAGCTGCGAACAGTGCGAGGCGCTCGGGTTTCGGAACCGTGTGGCCCAGTAATGGGACGAACAGCACCAACGCTGCAAGGAATAGCGCCCCGTGCACGGCGCCCTGGATCCGCAGGTCGAAAGTGCCGCCGGCCGGCAGCAGGCGGTTCAAGCCGAGGGCGGGGAGTATCAACACCAGTTCGGAAGACAAGAACTCCGACGTGTAATAGTATTTCCGGTCGAACTTGTATTGAGTATTGGCGAACGCGAAAGGATGATCATCTCCCAGGTCGAACCGCGCAATAAGCTTGCCGAAATCGGCGTTGTTGGCCAAGCCAACCGTAGGAGGAACAAAAAGCTGCGTGGAAAGAATCGCCGCGCACACGACCACAAAGATCAAAGAAAGATAGCGAAACATTGATTTCCTGAAGGACGTTTGACGCAGTGCTCGCGCCACTGCGAGCACGTCTTCAGGGACCCCCTTTTTAACCGTACGTGTGGTTTTCCCGCACACGGCTTCACGATGATCTTCTGGTGTACCTTGCGGAGCGTAGCATAGGGTTCCGCGCAGTCGATACAGGCCGCCCGCCCATCACCCAAAGCTCTTCGCTCGTTCATCGCCGCCGTTGTGGCCTGCCGCCATGCCGATGGAACCAGCGGTTACAGGCGCTGCCACACAGACTGTCCATGTTTAGAAACTGCCGGAGCATGCCTCGATCGAGAATCGTTTACCCAAGCCTGAAACGCAGGATTCAGTTTGGCGACGATCTGCTCCAGATCCATCCGGCTCGAGCGATAAGACCGACGCCGCGATCGCTGGCAGGAAATACCATCTGATTACCCTCGTCTTATTCATCAACGAGAGTCCGATTATATATCGAATCGATGGTTATAGTAAGGCAGCGCGGCTGGGCTCTTCACGAACTCGAGATGTCACGCGGCAGCATCGCTGTAGAACGGGGGTAAACGAGCAGCGACTTACGGCTCAACCGCCCGCCGCGATCTTGTCCGCCGCCGACTTTCCCATGCGCACGCAATCGGGAACGCCGATGCCGGTATAGGCGTTGCCGGCAACATACAGGCCGGGCAGGTGCGCGATGCGTGCCTCCACGTGCGCCATGCGGCGTGCGTGGCCGACCGTGTACTGGGCCATCGATCGGGGCCACCGCGATATGCGGACGAATGAAGGCTCAGCCGTGACGCCCAGGATCTCCCGCAGTTCCTCGCGGATTTCGCCCGCCAGCGTTTCGTCACTGAGCGCAAGAGGGGCTTCGTCCTGACCGCCCACAAAGCAGCGCATCACGACTTTATCGTCCGGAATGCGGTGCGAGAACTTCGTCCCTATGAACGTGCACGCCATCATGCGCCGGCGCTCCCGCTTCGGGACCAAGAAGCCGAATCCGTTCGGCAGATACCCCAATTTGGCTCTGTCGTAACCGATCGAGATCGTGATCGACGACGAGTACTCCACGGCGCCCAGCAGCGCTGCCAAATCCGGATCGACGGGGCGCACCACCGCCCCCGCTTCGTACGCCTGGCAGGCGAGGACGACCTGATCCGCCTCGATCCACGCGCCATCCACGCGAACCCGGTATGCAGCGTCTTGACGCTCCACCGCTTCCGCTTCGCCGTGGATCACCACGGGTGCGGCTTTTTCACTCAGCACGTCCGTCAACTGCCCCAGGCCGCTCTTCAGAGTCTGAAACAGCGGCATCCCCTTCGCCTGCTGCGCCGCCTTCTTTCGCGCGTGCAGCACGCCTTTGGTGAGGCTGCCGTACTTCGCTTCGAGTTCCACGAACCGGGGGAGCACGCTTCCGACGCTCAGGCGGCTCGGATCGCCGCCGTATATGCCGGAGAGCAACGGCTCGGCGAGATAGTCCACCGCCTCCTGCCCGTAGTGCTCTGCAACGAATTCGGCGACAGAACGGTCTTCCGGCGGATTGACCGGCGGTTTGCGAAACCACTCCAGTCCCATCCGGATCTTGGTTCCCCATCCGAGCAGCCCGGACTT
>DATMXS010000011.1:0-12821 GCA_035561355.1 Bryobacteraceae bacterium
GGACCTCGAGCGCATCGGCGGCTTCGCGGCCATTGCCGAGTACATTGCGGACGATTACCAGTTGAGCGCGCGGATACGGACACTGGGGCTCGGAGTGCTGATGTCGAGGTACGTGGTGGAGACTTCCCTGCCGGATGAGACCTGGGCGAGTGTGTGGCGCCACCAGGTCCGTTGGGCGCGGACGATTCGCGTGTCTCGAGGCGACGGCTACGCCGGGTTGCCGGTGACGTTCGCGACCCTGTGGTCGATGGTGCTTGCCGGCGCGGGCTTGTGGTGGGCGGCGGCCGTGGTCTTCGGACTCCGACTGGCAGCCGGACTCGCAGCAATCAGAGTCCTCGGCGATCGCCAATCACTGCGAAACGCATGGCTGATCCCGTTCCGCGATCTTGGAGCGGTGGTGGTGTGGGCCGCGGGATTGTTCGGCAAAGATGTGGTGTGGCGCGGGCGGCGGTTGAAATTAACGCGTGACGGCCGCATTACTTGATTCGCTGCCGTCACTTCGGTACAGTAGTTCTGAACCGCTTCTCTGCGCGCCCGTAGCTCAGTTGGATAGAGCGTCTGGCTACGAACCAGAAGGTCGGGTGTTCGAATCACTCCGGGCGCACCATTCCAAGCTGTTCTCCTTAAGACTCTTACCAACGCTCGCGTCTCTGCTCTGAGCATCGATCTGGGCAAAACAAGGGCAAGACATGTCGTTATCCCCTCAATGCGGTTTGGCCGCACCGGCCGAAGCTTCCGGAAACAGTGTCTCGTCGAGCGCGGTGAAGGCGACCTGGACGCTCTCGGGGATAGCCTTCTGATAGATCCCGAGTGTGACCGCCGGGTCCTTGTGCCTGAGCTGCGTTTGCGTGTCCTTGACGGTTGCGTGGCGTTGGGACAGGGTTGCACAGCTCCGCCGCAACATCCGAAGATCCACTCGGGGGATGCCCGCCCGCTTGGCCGCGGGCTTGAGCACCCACTTCAAGTAGCTGGCATGGCGGAACGGCTCACCGCTATTGGATGGGAACATCCAATCGTCCGGCTCTCCTTTGGTGCTGTCGAGCCACATCTGGAGTTCCTGGGCCAGAGACGACGGCACGAACACAACGCTGGCGCTCTCTTCCGTTTTCGGCTCCTTAACAGCCCCCTCATAAACCGTCTCGTCGATGCGAAGCCTACCGAACTCGGCGTCGCAGTCATTTCGTCTGAGGGCGAACAGTTCACCCGGGCGCAACCCGCACACGACTAAGAGGCGGAACATCAAGTGGTCACGCCCGAAGAGCTGGGCGGCAAGGGCCTGGATCTGCTGCGACGAGAGGTAGGTCTCATCCGGCTTCTTCCGGCTCGGCGGAACCTCGATTTTGCGGGCCGGGTTCTTGCTGATGAGGTCGTCTTCAACGGCATCCTCGAATGTGGCTTTCAAGTACGTCCGGGCGGTGTGGACCAAACTCTTCGAGTACCGTGACGCGAGGTCATTGACCAGTTGCTGGAGCACATCCCGCGTGATCTCTGTCACCCTGAGGTGACCGATCTTCGGCAGAACATGGTTGTCGAACGTAGGCAGTACGTTCCGCTGCGATCCCGCTGACCACATTGGCTCCTTCAACTTCTTCCACCGGGCCCACCAACGCTCGAAGGTGGGCTCGTCCTCGCGGATCGGTTCCGGCGACAGCGCGTCGGCGATCTTCCCGTCTAGCTTTTTCTGGGCCGCCGATTTGGTCATCTCGGCAACCTTGCCGAGCCACACACGCCGATGCTTGGGCTTGCCCTCCGAGTTCGTCTGAGAGTAGTCGAGGTATCTGGCTTGCCAACACTTGACGCGCTTGCCCGGCGCTTCCCGGCGGAGGACCTGTTTTAAGGTCCCCCGCTGGAATTTCGCACGCGGTAATGCCCGCCCTGCGGTCTTAATCACATCAATGTCCGTCATGCTGCTCGCTCCGTCTTTCCTACGATCTCCTCGCACTCGCGCACAAAAGCATCCACGTCCGAGCGGTGGAATCGGACCAGCCGCCCGAGTTTGACGCGATGCAGAACCGGGCGTCTCCTGCCGCTCGCGTGGTCGTGAACGAACGCAGGAGAGACCTGGAGGATCGCTGCGACCTGCCGAACTGTGAGAAGCCCCTCATATCCGTCCCTGCTGACGCTCGGGAACGCCGCCACGTTTCCTCGGGAGTCACTCACGCCCGCCTCCCGTCCCCTCTGCCTCCTGCTCTCGGGTGCCGCCGAGCCCCTTCGCCCGCCGGCCCTCAAATCCCAGGTCGCGCTCCGTCCGGCCCCGCGCCTGGCTGCTGTCCTGGCTCATCCGATTCTTCTTGTGCCTCTTTGCTGTCCTCTTCCTCGCCCTTGTTTGCTCGGTTCCGCTGTCGTCCGGCCCCAAAGCTCGGCTCAGGGACCGCGCAACCTGGCGAACCGCGCCCCCGAGACCACATGGTCGCGGACTCTCCCAGGCTCAGCCACGTCTGCCCCCGATGGGCGCGTTCTCACCCCTAAACGCCTCCTCCACCGCGGACCGAGCGCAGGAGTCGTCTCCGAAGCGCCGGAGGACATTCTCCAGCTTCCGGGCGATCCGCTCCGCGAGGCGGTCAACCAGCCGCTCGAAGTCCAACGGTTGCGCTAGTTGGTCCCTTGCTGAGTGCTGAGCCATCCTGTGAAATCCTCCGAGGGGTAAAACGCGATCGTCCTGCGGTGCTGCATCACCGCCGGCCGAAACAACAGATGCCCGGCCACGATCAACTCCATCCACATCCGCGTCAGTGGATCGCGGATGCCCGTCAGAACCGTCTGCGCCTCGGACCCATCCGCGTGGAAGACCCAACTGTCCCGCGCGCCCCGCTCCGGCCGGATCCGTCCCCGGTCAATGAGCCGCACCAGCGCGTCACAAAGCTCCGTCATCACTGGGCGCACCCGGATGCCGTGGAGCCACTTGCGGAAGTCCTCCAACGCCTTCCGACGCGCCTCTTCCCGTTCCTCACGATCGCCAGGCAGCACACGTTTGGTGCCCGGGAGATGCAATCCTAGTTCTTCTATGCTTGTTTCTCGTTTCATCCGCCCACTCCTGTTCATCCCGCGCCCGAGGTGGGCACTCGGACGCCGGTCTCTGTCTTCAGAGCGAATGCGGGCTGGGCAGTTCCCGCCCGCTTCAAGAGCGGTTCCTGCGCCATTGGAAGCGTTCATGAGATGGCTCCCCCGGGGCGGACCGCCACGTTCTGAAGCTGCTCGATAGCGGTGCCGAGAGAAGCCGCGACGTCTTCAGAACAGATGAACCACATTAGCTGTGGCACACCGTCCAACTTCACTTTGACAAAGCACATCCACCCAGCGATGAGGCCAGCGAGTTCCTCACGGACCGAGGGATCGCCGACAAGGTCCAAGCGGGCCACTGCTGAGGCGGATGGGTCTCCGCAGCCATACACACAAACTGTGACGCTCTGCACAGAAACGGTGTGACAGTGGAGTTTTCCTGCCGCAAGGAGCCGTTTGATGACATTCGTTGTGTCATCTTGCCGGCCAGCCTCGCAGATACCATTGATCCAATCCTCAAGAGCCGCGAGTGCCTCAGGGCTCTCCACATTCCGGCGCTTCAGCGAATTCGCCTGGGTGCCGAAGGACTTAAATTCTGCACTCAACATCTTGTAACCTTCCTTCTCAAATAGAGGCGTGAAACGAGGCGCGATGGGGCGCCGCCTTGCGGACGCTGCGGACGCGTGCCCCCTGCTTCTTTTCTCTCTTCTCTTCTCTTGAAAATGAGAGAACAGTGGGAAATACACGTCCGCAGCGTCCGCATGCGTTACGCCGCGAGCCCCTCTGCCTCAGCCATGGTTTTGAGGGTCAACCCAACCCACATTCTTTGGCGATCATGTCCCGTTCGTGCCTTCCTGAACCCTTTATTCTCCAGGCGGTCGGCGAACGCTCTCCGGTCGAGGCGTTCACCATTCTCCTCGCACCAACGCTCAAATTCGGCCCAGAGTGTCCCGGCAGAAATCGAACGATCTTCATCGACAACGCAAGCATCTTCGAGGAACTGGCCGACAATATCGGCCGTCGCCCGGTAGTCCTCGGTGGCTTCTTGGACCGCGGGCGGCATCCCGAGCCCTTCTTCCTGCCATTTAAGGCAACCCTCGACGGCCCACCGCAGAATTCCCGGAGCTTCAGCCCGGAGTGCCTCGATCAGTTTTTTGTCCTGCTCCTCACCCTCGAACCGATGTCGAAACGGGATCAGCCGAACGCGCCGCCAGAAGCCGAACGAATCATCGCTCACTGTTGGCCGGTGATTGAAGCCTACCCAGAACTTCCCCACTGGCCTGAAGTTGAAGAACTCCTGGTACAGGAACCGTGCGGTAACGTTGTCTTCCCCCGTGAGAACCTTGACGCGAGCCTCATTCCAGCGACTCGCTTCATTGGTCTCGGATGCCGTCACGAAGCGCCGATTGACGAGGGCGGCCACATCATTCGGGATCCCAGTTCGCGCCGCGAGTTCGAGCGTGGAAAACGGCATGTTGAAGCCGTAATCGCCCAGGGCATCGCGGAGAGCCTCCATCAGAGTCGTTTTTCCATCACTTCCCGGCCCATACAGTGAGAAAAATACCTGTTCCTGCGTGATCCCAGTGGTGCTATATCCGACTGCCTTCTGCACGAAGTCAATCAGATCGTTGTCATTCTCGAAGACCTCACGCAAAAACCGATCCCACCGCGGAGCGTTGGCCTTGGGATCATATGGCACTCGGGTCTGCATGGTCATCCGACGTGCGGGCGCTCCGGGCAGAAGCTTACCTGTCCGCAGGTCCACCACTCCGTTCGGCACACCCAGCAACCAGGGATCAGAATCCCAACCCTCACCGGAGTCGGCGATGGGGCGCTCGGCCTTGGCGAGTTCGAGCATGGCGTCGAGCTTGGCTCGCGATTCGCTTTTGAATGACCACTTCACCTCCTTCTGCAACTCTTCGTCCGACAGAATCGAGTTTGCGATCTGCAGGCGGGCTCGGATTGCTTTCTTCGCGAACCGCCGAATTGTGCCGTCCCCGTCCTCACTCCAGCGTTCGCCGCGCCAGATCAGCCAACGCTTCCGCTTGTGGTCAAAGCGGACCTTGTCGCTGTACAGGGAGCGAAAGAGTTCAGCGTTTCCCGCGTCGGTCCGATGCGGCAATTGTTTCGGGACAGCAGTGACGATTTCGCTGCCATCAGATTCGCCCGCGTCTGGTAACGGGCTAGGTGGCACTGCTGGCGCATCGGCGGTTTTGCGCTTCCGCGGCGAGCTTACGTCCTTCATGCTCCGGCGAACCCGCTTTTTCGTCCTTGTTGTGCTTTCTTTCTTGGCCGCGGGCTGCCTTGTCCCACGCCGTTCTTTACTCTTAGCCTTCATCTTCGGTCGTGCCTTTTACAAAATTGGAGTTCCCGCGCGCATCGCGCAGCCCGGGGACAACCAGCTCCAACGCGCGGCGAAGCCGCGCAGCTTCTTCCGCCTGGAGTACGCCGAGGACTCGGTCCTCTGCGCCCCACTCATGCGCCTTGGCCTCTGCGGCACGGATAGCCTCCATGGCCGCAGTGAGAAGGAGTTGTCGGTCCTGGACCTCGGCCAGAGTGACGGGATCGCCGCGCTCAGGTTCGAGGAGGATCGCGAGTCCAATGAACATCTTTTTGGCCTCCATTGAGGTAGAGGCCCGGCGGCGGCAGGAGTGGGACAGGGACACGGAGGAATCTCACGCGCAGCGCGTGAGACGCTTCATGGCTTGGGCTTGTGCCCGAGATGACGGACCTGTTGGCGCTTAAGTGCGTGGAGGAGGTTGCCGCCGGTGCGACGGTCGCGCGCGAGGCTCCGATACGCGCGATTCACTCGCTTCGGCGACCACCCAAGGTGGTCGGGCATTTCCCTCCGGCGGTATCCCTCCGCTGCGGCGCGCGCGACGACCAAAGCATCACCCGCAAGGTGGACTTCCAGAAGTTGACCAAAGGAGAGGTTCGCGCCGCGAGCCTCGGTGTCTTCGCGGTCGTCTTTCGGATCGATTGGAGCTCCGCCTTTCTGACCCGCGTTGCGCTCATGGTCGTCGATAGAGACTATGCGACCGCGTGTTTGCTCCGGCTCCGTCATCTCCTTCAGTATTCGATCCGTCAGCCCGCGAACCGTGGCTTCTGCAATGTACGGGAGGACCCGCTCGGCCCGAGACCAGTTCTTCTTCTGCCGCCAGAGAATCATGCCAAGCTCGACGATAACCTCCGGATTCTGGGCGGTCGGTACGCGCATCTTGACCCCGAGGAGCTGAGCGAACTCAAGTATTCGCTGGTCATCTCCGTCCATGACCGTCAGGAATCCGTTCTCGGCGACGAGTGGCCCATCGTCATCGATGATGCCCAGGAGGTACTCCAACGCACGGGGGGCGTACTCCCGAACATGCAGGGCCTTTGCAATCGCCTGGGCGGTGTAATCGCACTCCGAGAAGATCGCCTCTGCCAACCAGGAGCCTACCTCCTGCGGCGAGATGAGTCGGTCGAGATCGTAATGGGAGATGCCTTGTGGATCGAGACCCAATTCCCGAACCAGGGCTGCCGTCCTCGCTGACAGCCGTTCGAGAACGCCCGAGGCTACGCAATCCCAGAGCTCGACCGGAGCCGCTTCGAGGATGCCTACGACGGTCTCCGACACACGCTCCCAGCACTTTGAGCGATCCCACCGGTTCAGCGGGACCATCTCGGTGTTTGCGGCGCGCCGATACGCGAATGCGACCTTGACGAAGTACCAGACGGTGGTCGCGTAGAAGGCGGGTGAACTGTTCCTGAGCCGCTCGGCCATCGATCTGACGGCGGGGTTTACTAGCGTCTGAACGTTGGACACTTTGGTTCTTCTTTCCGCGCATTTACCAGGAAGATCGCGAGGCACCAAAACGGTGCGCATAACCGTCGATGCCCTGTCGGGGCGATGTGCCCGAGTTAGGACCACTCCACCCTCGCAACTCTGGAGAGCGGCATCTGTCTCCGGCGCGTCAGCTGCAGCGACTTCCGGATGTCGTTTCCGGGAATCTCGAATAGGGGGCTCCGGCTCAAACATATGACAAGCCTTGGGCGGCGTCAATGGCCTCGCGCACCGTAAACCCCCGAGCCTCCGAGGCACCCGCTCCAGCACCGACAGAGGAACCCGGATCGTGGACCATACTCCCCGGCGCCCGCTGTCGTGGGCCCTGGAGGATCAGCACGCCAAACTCGTCTCTACCCGGCACATCCAGGAGGTCCTCCACCTCCGGCCAGGAGATCCTCCGCGTCCCTCAAGCCGGGGACGTGTCCATCTCCCCTCGGCCCGCACCGAGCCCGGCGGATCGGCGTAAGGGCATATGGAGTTCCTATTCAAAAAAGGCCCATATGTGGGGAGGGGGGTGGAGTGCCTACGGGGGAGTCCCGGCTCACCTTCGGTTCATCCGGCTGCGATGCACCCGCTCCAGCACGGACTGCGGGATCCGAATGGTCGTGTACTCCCGCACCCCTCTCCTGCCCAGGCCGTGCCGGACCAGCACAGGGAGAGGCGTCGGGCCCGTGGACGGTGCGCATCGGAGAGATTGTGGCCGACCTGGACGGGCTTGTGACCTTTCAGTTCGCTGTGGAGGAGAGGGCGGGAGCTTGAGACGTCGCGAGCGCACGAACGTGACGACCCGCTGTTCAACGACGATAACCACGTACTCGGGGGGCGCCGCCTGGGCGAGTGCTACGTGCGGCGAGTTGGTCGTCAAAACCGACTCCGCAACGCCGATCGGAGCCGCTGGCTCAGCCCTGCATGCAGAGCGCACCACCTGCTCCGCGGCTCTGGGCGGCCACTGGCGAGTTGCCCCCCGGCGCGCATCCGCAATCTCTCAGGGGACGCGATCGGTGCTGCGGCCGTCGCATGTGATGGCCTGCGCATTCGCACCTCTGCGGCACGGGCTATCGGAGCAGCCCGGGGCGTTTCCGAAGGCCGCCGGCTGCGTAGGCTCGAGTCCAGCCGTCCGGCATCGCCCTGCTTGGTGTTAACATCGAGAAGCTCGCTTTCCCAGCGGTCGCTCAAGGACTGCGCGTTCGGCGATGGAGCAGACCAGGGTCTGTCGTTGATCGTCGCTCCCTTGGCTTGTAGAGCAGACTGACCGCCCACGCGTGTACGCCTAAAGTGCCTTTCAGGCATACTCACACTTTATGCCCCGTCCTCTTCAACTCAGCCGTGAACTTCTCGAAGCCGCGGCTCGCCGGACCTGAACGTCAGCGTGATCGTCGGGAAGAGCAGATCAGTGAAGTCCGTGCACTGCTCGGACGCCGAAGCAACCCTCAGCCAGCTGCACCGAATACACCCGCCGCCGCAGCGCCGGCCCGACGAAAGCGCCGGATCAGTGCAACAGGAGAAGAAGAGATGGGCCGAGTGGAGAAAGCAGCGGGCGGGCCGAGCGTAGGAGAGCTTCGCTGATCCATGCCCATTAGCGCGCGGTAGAACAGACACTCACCGCGACCGTAGCGCCCACCTCGATCGGTTGGGCGTTCAACAGCGTCGGCCGGAAGGTCCATTGGCGGACCGCGTCCTTAGCAGCTTCAACGAGCGATGGTCGCCGCTGATGACAGCCGCATCACGCACGGAGACGGAGCCACCGGCGTCGATGGTGATGGTTTATCCCGACGGCTTCGAAGTACGCGAGGGAGGCGAGCGATCGCAGCGCCTCGGTGTTCTTGGGATCGAGTTGGAGAACCTCTTAAACTCGGCCGCCGCGGTCGTGGCTGCGGCGACGTTCTCGGGAGTATCCACTTCCGCGTACTCCAGCTAGCGCTCCAGTTCTGCCCAACAGTTTCAGCGCGTAGAGATCCGGGTCTCGCTGCGCGTCGCGCAGGCAGCGTCCCGATTGAAAGCCTTGGCGAACTTGCGATCGCAGAGGCGAAACGAATCCGTTTCAAGCTGGGCGTCAAGGCCTCAACTGCGCCCTTTCGGTGGCGTCAATCCTCACCGGGCCGAGGAGCCCGGATTCCAGCAACGGGTCGTCTTTGGTCCAGTGTTTCCAGGTTGTAAACGTCAGCCGCCCAGTCGGACTTGGTTTGCCTGCCAACAGCCACGACGGCCATTCCTTCAGCCCAGGACCAACCCTTTCGGTGTCTTCGGGCAGCCGATCGTCGCCGATCAGCCGGTTCGGCCAGAGATTGACTACCTGCACCTCGAGATCGTTTTGTCCGGCCCTGGCTGCCTCGGTGATATCCACCCGATAGGGCGGCTTCCACAAAATGCCGAGATCGCGGCCGTTCAGTTTGACCTCCGCTATAACCTGCACGCTGCCCAGATCGAGGTGCAGCCCTCTGTTCTTTCCGAGCATTGCCGCGGGGATCTCGATCTGGCGCCGGTAGGTCGCCGTGCCGGAAAAGTGCTTCACGCCTTCGTCGGGGTGCGCTGTCCAGGAGATCAGCCGGTCGAGAGTCACGTGCTCGGGCGCGCCCCAGCCTTTCGGAAAGGACAATTCCCATGACCCGGTGATCTCGAGGGGCTTCGGTAGGGCCGGGAACTCCCGGGTGAGCGTTGTTCCGCCGGCCGTTTTGATCTGGTACGTTCCGGGCTGCGCCACTTCCATCCGATAGCCCGTCCCCTCGTCCTGCTCGACAACGATGCCGTCCATCTTGCCGCGGAGGTCGGGCCCCGACGTGGCGAGAATGCCCGTCGCTTCGACGCCGTTGCGCGTGACGGCGGTCAGCCGTTCGGGCGAATCGGCGCGACTGTCCTCAAAGACGACGAACACCGACCCGTAAGGATCCAGCCGGATCGGAATGCGGGTTTGTCCTGGGATCTCGTCGTAAACGGCCACGCGTTCCACGCGGCCGGTATCCGGCCACCACAATTCCGGGCGCTTCTGCGCAACGCGGAACGTGCACAGGAAAGTGGCAGCCTCGCTCTCCGCGCTGGCGATGAAGTAAACCTCTTTGCCGTTGATGCGGCGGTGGATGTAGCGGATCTGTTTGCCGACCTCAACGCCGACGCTGCCGAAATCGGGCGGCGCGCCCAACTCGTTCAGCACGTTTGCCAGCGGCTTGCCCCACACCACCTTGCCTTTGCCCAGATGGTGTTCGGTGATGTTGACGCCGTCGCAATTTTTCCAGAGTTCGGCCGCAAGGCGCCGTACCTCGGCGTCTCCTTTTTGATAGTCGGCGAGGCTCGGCGATGACGATGGCGGAGGGCCGACCACCGTCGCGCCGGCCTCCACGAGTTCCTTGACCTTGCGCAATTGGGCGAGCCTCATGGTGGTGGCGGAAGGCAGCACCAGCACACGGTAACTCATACCGCTGGGCAGCGTGAGCCGGCCATCACTGACGCGCATCTGCGACAGCAGCAGCTCGGCCGGCACCGCATCGTAGTCGTATCCGGACGGCATCGCCGAACTCATTGCATAAAGTTCATTAAAGTCCCACTGGGGGTAGCCTGTGTACCGGCCGCTCGGCGCTCTTTCGCTGCGGGCGTACGCTACGTCGGCCACAAAGTGCCCCTGCTGCAGCAGAAACTGGCAGCGGGCCAGGTAGGCGAGCCATGCCTTGGATTGCTCCCACCATGTGTTCGTCCGCTCGAAATGAATGCCCCACTGGCCCATCGTCATCCCGGGCTTCCGGTCCAGCCAGGGCTGCATGGCATAGCGATGAAAGATATACCGGTTCACCCCGAGCGTGAACATCCGATCGGCGAGGGGCTTCAGGCGAAAAGGATGATTGAGCCACTTGCCCGCGGCAGGCCTCGCGCTGAACGCCTCGGCTCCCAGAATCGGCCTGCCATAGACATGCGCCGCGGAAGCGATTTCCTTAGTCAACCACCACGGTTCCTGTCCCATCCAGAACTCGGTCATCGGCATATCCGCGCGGCCGGCGTAGGGGAGGCTATCCATTGGGCCATCCCCGTAAGGTTCGATGGAGAGGCGAATCCCGTGCTCCCGGCTCAATTCCTGGAAGCGGCCGGCGTAGTTTTCCAGGATCAGGTCCGCCACTGTTCGGCGCAGGTCCCACAGGAAGCGTTCGGACACCTCCTCGTTCTCCACGGCGCGTCCGGTGAGAACGGGCAGATAGAGCAGCGGGTCGTAGCCGTGACGAGCGCGGAATTCCTCACGGAAGCGAGGTGTCCAGTTTTGCGAGCCGACTTCCCAACTGTCGATGTGCGCGTAAGTCAGAGCCTTGCCGCCGGAGGCGCGCTGATCGTTCACCAGCTTGCCGATGAGCCCGGCGAATTGGACGTCCGCCGCCTGCTTGCTGAACTTGTCGCACTCCAGCCCCAGGCTCTCCTTGGGGGCGGGGTGATTCGTCTTGCCGGTGGTCGTATAGCCGAGGCGCAGCAGCGTCCAATTTCCGGCGGGCACGTCCCAGGCCAGGCCGCCGTCCTTGCCCAGTTGACTCGTCACCTCGACAATCCCGTCGCGGGCAACGGCCATCGCCGGGGAGAGTGCCGGTCCGGCGCCGCCCGGCAGGAACGCCGGATTGAGATACACTGCTTTGGCTGGAACCCCTTCGATTCGCCGGCCGCCGTGTAGTTCCACTTCGCCAAGCTGGAGGGTGGCGGGCCGGCGCCCCGCATTAAATCGGAGATGCCCCGGGGTCAAGGTGAGGCGGAAATAGCGCGCCGAAACCTTGTCGAAATTGACCGACGATGACGGCCACATCAAGGTAATTGGCCGGACGTTCCTGAACTCTTTTCCATCATCCGAGACGGCCAGCATCCCGTCCACGCTCGTCTGGAACGCATCGAGGGCGACCGTGAGCCCCTGCGCGGTGAATGGCTTCGGAAACTCGATGTCCAACGAGTGCGGCTCGCCGGACGCAGGCGTCGGCAGCGTCGCGACGGTTCCGGTGGTGCCGTCGGTCAGGTTGGCAGGTGCATTCAAAGGCTGATGGCCGGGACCGGAGGTGAACCTGGGCGAAGCCTCTGCCATGCGAATTCCATCCGCGGGCGGCGTGGGGAACGCGAGCACGGCAATGTCGCGATAGAAGTTTTCGTTTGTCTTGGGCTTCGGCAACGCGCTCTCGAAGCGGCGCGGGCCGGTCAAATGGGTCTCGCTCCAGACCACCATCTGCATCGACAGTTCCGGGGTGATCCAGGGCCCGCCGCTGCCGGACCAGCCGCCGTCGTTGTTCATGTCCACCTCAATGTTGAGGCGCGTCGCCTCCTTCAGGACGTGCTGGAACAACTCGCGCCACTTCGGGCTCAGGAACGGCGCCGGCCCCTTGGGAATGCCTTGGTCCACGTCCATGATGAGGACCCCGCGAATGCCGACCCGGTGCATCGCTTCCAGATCGGCGGTGATCCCTTCTCGCGAGATGTTGCCGTCCGACCAGAACCAATAGACCCACGGCTTGGCCGAGTCCGGCGGATTGCGGAATGCCTTTGCCAGCTCGTCTTCGTCCGAGACCAAAACCGCCGTGGACAAGCTAAGTAACGCGATTGCGAGCAACATTCGTTTCATAGGGATCACGGTTCGGCGAGTTCGACCTCAGTTGCTGAATGCAATTCGCACGGTTGCCCGGTCTGGCGGTTCGCGACCCGAGAGGGTTACTAAATGAGCGGGACAATCCACTAGTAGTCGCACAACAGCGGGTTCTGCTTTTCCCCGCGTGCCGGCCTCAACAGGACAAACATGGTCGCCACGGCAACGCACGGCATCACCGACGCTGCCAGCACTATCGGCTGAAAGGAGGCGCGGTCCGAAACGACACCGATCAGATATGTAGAGATCAGGACGCCGATGCCGGCGCCCGTCCCACTCAGTCCGCTGACGCTTGCGACCGCGGACGAATGAAATACGTCCGCAGGCAGAGCGAGAAACATCGTGGAGCAGGCAGCGTATGCGAAGCTCGCCCACGCGAACAGCAGAATGAGGATGACGTAGGAC
>DATMXS010000012.1:0-30565 GCA_035561355.1 Bryobacteraceae bacterium
AGTGGTAGCCAGCGCTCATTCCACGACCGCACGATTCCTGGCTCCGCCGGGCTCGTGCCCGTGATCTCAAAATCGAGCAGCGGCTCGCCAGTCTCGAGGATACGCCGCTGCGCAGCCTCCACCTGATCGCCGAGATCGGGCAACACCTCGCGTGGCGTCTTGCCGATGTGCGCCTCGATCGGAACGCCGTTCATTTCGGCCATGCGCCGGTTGAGGCGCACCCACCGGAGCTCGTCGTCCAGCACGCACAGGCCGACCGGCGCCGTCTCATAGAGAGCCTCAATCTCCGCAAGTTGCTGCTTGACCCGCTCCTGGCTCTCACGCAGCGCCTGCTCCGTGCGCTTCGCCTCCGTGATGTCGCGCCACTGAATCGAAACCCCATTCTCCGACGGGTAGATGTGCGCCACGGACCATTGGCCCGACCGTTCTGAGAAGCGCTCCAGGGTTGCGGGAAGGTGGCTGGCACAGGCGCGCTCGCAGGTGGTCAGTAGTGTCCCATCGTCGTCGGGGTAAAGATCCTGCAAGGGCTGGTGAAGGAGGTCCTCGGGGGTCCTGCCCAAAGCCTGTGCGGCACGCTGGCTGACGTAGGTGGAGTGCCACTTGCGGTCGAACGCGATGACCGGGTCGGCGATGCTCTCCAGAACTAACGCGGCGTGCCGTTCAGCTCTTCGCGCGCGGTCTTCGGCGTCGCGCGCCCGGCGTTCTGCGTCCCGGGTCCGGATGAGCGCCCTGACGGTCGCGACCAGCGTTTCGGGCTCGATCGGCTCTCGCAAATACGCATCGGACTGATGCTCCAGGGCCGTAGGCAGATCGTTCTCGAGGCGGCCGATCGCGGATACGTGAAGAATTGGAATCAGTGCTGTTCGCGGGTTCGACTTGAGCTGTTCGCACACGCTGAACCCATTGATGTCGGGCAGCCGGACATCGAGAACTATGAGGGAGGGTCGCTCCTCCACCGCCAGTCTGATCGCGTCCGCGCCCGTAGCGGCCTCGATGACTCTGAAACCGGCGGCACTCAGCGCCTGACTTCGAATGTAGCGGCTGCTCTCGCGGTCATCGACTGAAAGCACGGTCTGAACTGCATACAGCTCGCGCGAAGGCGGGAATGTGTGAGCCACGGCACCCCCATTGACACCCTTAATGGCGATTGTACGCCCCTGGCGTGTGCTGAGTGAGCCGTGCGCCGCGGGCCAACGCCGGGCAGCCTGCCGCACAGGAAAACGCTGTAAGCGGCTACTCTGCCTGCTGTAACCGGCTACTCTGCCGCATAGCGTGCAGCCGCTCCGGATTCGTACTGAGGCAACTTAGCCGCGGAGTGCATGGGATAATCGGAAGCAGGTTGTCTGGGGGTGCGCTGTTGGGGTGCGCGGTCACAAACACAACGGGGTAACGGATCGGGGGGAAGTGTGTCCTTTCGCGCAGCTGTTTCGTGCCCCGCTCTCAGGCAACGGATGCATGAAAACCCCATCAAGGTGAGGTTATGCGATTGACGAACTGGGTGCAGAGAATCGTACTCGCGGCAGCAGTAGCTGGGGTACTGCCGCTTGCACTGCCGCAGGCGCCCGCACCGGACAATACGGCGGTGAACAAGCGCGACAGGAACAAAGCGGCAAAGACGGCGGACCAGGCGAATCAGAACGCCCCTGACCGGGAACTGATGCGCAAGATCCGCAGGTCGATCATGGATGACAAGTCTCTATCCACCTACGCGCACAACGTGAAGGTCATCGCGGAAAACGGCAAGGTCACACTCAAAGGGCCTGTCCGCACAGAAGACGAGAAGCGTTCTGTCGAAGCGAAGGCGGTGGAGGTCGCCGGGACCGGCAATGTGACCAATGAAATTTCGGTGAGTCCGGGCAAGGGCGACAAGAGCAAGACGGCCGACGCGCCGCATTAAGCCTGCCGCTCTCGGCAGGTAAACCATATAGCGAGAAACAGGGGGGATGATATGGCTGGAAAGAACACGGCAGTATACGGCATTTACCGCGATAGGGTGAGCGCCGAACGAGCGGTCGACCGGCTCATGGCTGATGGTTTCAGGAAAGAGGACATTTCGGTTCTCCTTCCGGAACAATCAGGGACAAAAGACTTCGCACATGAAAAGCAGACGAAGGCTCCCGAGGGCACGGCGACCGGGGCCGCCACAGGCGGCGCAATCGGCGGGACGTTAGGCCTGCTCGCGGGCATCGGGGCACTCGCGATCCCGGGCGTCGGACCGTTTATCGCCGCAGGTCCCATCATGGGCGCGCTGGCCGGCTTGGGGGCGGGTGGCGCGATCGGCGGTCTGGTCGGCGCACTTGTCGGGATGGGGATCCCGGAGTATGAAGCGAAGCGTTACGAGGGGCGGATCAAGAGCGGCGGCGTACTCCTTTCGGTCCACTGTGACAACTCGGATTGGGTGAGGCGCGCCAAGGACCTTCTTGAGACCACCGGGGCTGAAGACATCTCCTCCGCCGGGGAAGCCAGCGCTGACTACGCGAAGACGGATAAACCGCTGCCCCGCGGTTCCGAGCGCGAATACGAAACCACAAGGCGCGACCGCGGCGACTGGAGCGGGACCACTTCCAGCTATCCCGACCGCGACCGCGAAGAGCAGCGGATGGCCGCAGGATCGAGCCAGACCTATACCGAGTACGACACGGACTACCGCCGGGACTTCGAATTGCGTTATGCGGGGACCCGCTACGGCTACGAGCAATACGAGCCGGCGTACCGGCTCGGAAGCACATGGGCTTCCGACGAGCGATACCGTAATAGCGACTGGCCGTCGGTCGAAGCGCATGCTCGCCGCGATTGGGAATCGCGAGGGCAGGGCAGGTGGGAGGATTTCAAGGACGCGGTCCGCTACGGCTGGGATAGGGCCCGCGGAAGGCGGGGCTAGCTCCGCAATAGCGCGGGCCGTGAAACCCAGGCACGCGTGGCTGATCAAGGGGGTAGGTGACGGCGCGCATCACGCTGCCCCCTCAGCCCTGTTGACGGGAACGCACACAACGACCGCATCTCCGAATTGATATGCGCCCATGTTGAGCCGTGGTTGAGCCGTGACGGTGGATATCGAGCAGAGAAGGTTCTCGCCCCCAGAATGTGGACAACGGCCTTTAGGGCCTGCCCATCCGCAATCCGGCGGTGCTGATTCGCATGCCCGCGACGTCCACCGCCGCGATGCCGACAAGCCTCGCTTGCATATCCCATTTTGCTCTCGGCGCGGGCGCCACGTGCCTGTGTGCGTGAGGTCTATCCGCAGGTGAGGTTACACGCTGAACTAGGCTGATACACAGATCCTGCGCGCGGCAGCACTAGCTCTAGTAGCGCGCCGTTGACTAACGGGAATTCTAACCATCAAATTAACGTGAGTCAATCAGTGTTTACACGATTTGCTATAGCAATTTTACGCATACGTCTCCCCTGATCAGCGTATGTCGTTGGTTCTACATAGGGGCCTTCGGAGTGCTTACTGGCTCCGACATGCGTTTACACACCAGAGCGATTGTTACCAACTTCGCCTTGGCGAGTGTTTGGAGCGCTGCCCCGGGGTGGGCTCAAACACAAGTCAGGTTCCAATATAACCTCCACTCGGTGGTGCTGAATGCCGATCGGACCGTAACCGCTCGGTTCTCCGTGACGGATCCTGGAAGCGGGCAGGCGTATGACATCAAGAGTCATCCCGCATTTACCCAAATAGCCAGCGGCGCCAGTCGGTTATTCATGCAGGTCGGCTGGAATACGCTGGACTATAACAACACCGGCAGCGGCAGTGAACTCCTGCGATCAGGCGCAGGGGCCGCGCTGCCTATCGGGGTTGACGCACTGTTGCTTTCCGTTCCGAACGGCGATGGGACGTATACGCTCAGGTCGCCCGCATTGCCGGCGCAGGCTACCGGAACCGGTGTCTCCGCGCTGGAAGGTCACCCGGCGGCGCCGGATCCCGCCACGGGAGCGTTCACCGTAAGGGTGCCGGTCAAGAGTATCTACCGCTACTTTGCGATTACAGGGCAGGTCGTCGCAAGACGGCAAGTCGTGGATGTCGCAAAGTGTAAGAACTGCCACGGCACGCTGACACTGCACGGAAACAACCGTACAGATGAACCGCTGGTGTGCGTCATCTGCCACAATCCGAATGCAACGGATATTCCGTATCGCCAGATTGGTGACGGGCCTGAGTCGCCGCTCGATTTCAAGTACATGGTCCACGCCATTCACGGCACCAAGCGGAGGCAAACGCCGTTCGTCATCATTGGGAGGGGGCATTCGATCAACGACTTCAGTGATGTCCGATTCCCCGCCGAACCTTCCGACTGTACAGTCTGCCATCTGCCCGGAACAAATGCGCTGCCGTTGGGAAGCAACGTGCTGGGCACAACTATCGTTACCCAAAGCACGCTGCGGGACGGACCGCCGATCGTGAACAACGATCCGGCCGACGATCTCAATATCACTCCAATGGCGGCTGTCTGCTCGGCTTGCCACGACAGCGCCGATAACAGGCGCCACATGGAAAGCAGAGGGGCATCGTTTGCCGCGCTTCAGCAACAGATCGCCTCAGGAGTGGTGAGAGAGCGCTGCGGCGACTGCCACGGCAAGGGAAAGGAGAAAGACGTCCTTCGTGTCCACCACCACTAACGCGCTGTGGGGGCCGCCTCGAGCGGGCGGGCCCGCTGAAGGTCGCCGAGTCACCTTTTCCAGGCGCGTTCGTGGCACGCGGCGGCCCACACATTAAGGAAGCAACCGGGCACGCCATCCAAGCTCTATTCAGTGGGGGAGCAAGCTTCCATCAGCGGCCCAAACGCCTTTCGCGCCGTCGATCGCTGTCGCCGCCGTGCAGATGGTGATTCAGATGGAGATCCGTCATGACCGTCATGCCAACCGGCGCGCTTGGCAGTCATAATGGCCGCGCTCTTCGCCGGCAGTCCTGCCGGATTCTCAACAACTCAGCAGGCTCCCCCGCTGACGGCCTCCGCCAGGTTCGGAGGGCGCCCTCCCCAGAACGTCGAAAGCCCCGTGCTTTTAAGGGCGCGGGGCTTTACTCAGAGGGGCTGGCGACGACCTGGGTGTCGTCGCCGGGGATGCTATGAATTGATTTCAGTGTACAGGGTTCCGGATCGTCTTGACCTCAAATTGTATTCATATGAAATGAATCTAACCTTCACTCCCTTTAATCTATCTCGGCGCAAGCAAAAAGCTCACCTGAACTCCCGGCGTCCGGCCATGATGAAGCGCATCTCCGCAACCCGGGCCCCGTTGAGCGCGGCGCTCTGCTCGATAACGCGGCGCGCGTGTTTCGCTGCGCCCTCTACCCACGACGCATACTTGAGGTTCGGGTTCTTCGGCCCGCCGTTGTATGCGCCCACCGCCTTTTCCACATCGCCGTCGAAGTAGTCCAGCAGTTCGCGCAGGAACAACCCCGCGTAGGTCGTGAGGACGTGCGGGCTGATGCCGTCGAGGTCGAGCGTTTCCGGCGGCCGCAGTCTTTCCGGCAACTCCGAGTAGTCGCGCGTGTCCTCCAGGTACAGCCGGTGAGCCCGCCGCAACGTCTCGCGCGTAATCTGCCAGACTCCAATCGAGAAGTTCCTCACCAGCACGCGGCCGCGGCGGCGCGCCAACACGATGTCCCCGGGTTCGGCGCGCCTCTTCCAGACACTGTGGTCAACGTCGCCCATGACATTCATGTAATTGTTCTCGGTGGCCCCGATCCCGAGAAAGAAATCGAGCGGAAGATCGTAGAAGTGCGCCACCGCGATGATGTCAGCCGCAAGACCGCGGGCATCCTCATTGGAAAGGACTGCCGGCACCGGTTCGATGCGTTCGCGCACCCGGCGGTCCGTCTTTGCCTTGAAGACCAGCAAACGCGCCAGCGGCGATAGGATGCGGGAGCCGGGCAGACTTTCAAGCTTCCGGCGGACGGGAAGATTGTACGCGGCCACCAGCAGGTCGGCCTGCTGCCGCCTGTTTCGCACTTCGCTCCCGTTCGCCAGCCGGAAGGTGGCGCCGCTCGCGATCCCTCGCGCACGCAGACTATTCATTGTGGGTATGGCGCGCAAGAGGTCCGGGTCGAGAACCAGCTGAACTTCGTAAACCGAGCTGCCGTTTACTTCCGAGACGGACAGCACGACGCTGCCATCCGGAATCTCGCGGCGGCTACGCAGGTACTCAAAATGAAGGTATGCCATGAGCTCGTCACGGAGCGTCTCGGCCGTGAACAGCACCGCGTCGGCGGGGGCGATCGCAGCCGAACGCCCGCGTATCACCTCAAAAAGCGGGTACTCGGGAGCAGACGGCGCAAGGTGCAGATCTCGCGGCCACGTGCGGTATCCGGTCCATCCGGCGCCGGCGAGAGCAAGCAGTCCTGCACACATGAGGATTTTCCGACGCATGATTGTGCTCTTCCATCTACATTCTAAGTGGCGTGGTAAGTTGCACCTGCGCGCGGGAACAGCCAAAATACTGCCAAGAGGGGATTGTCTGGTACGCAGCGTGCAGGCCATATTTGGGGAGAGGCTGGCAATTCTACGCTCCGGCGGTCCTGAAATGGCGAATCTGTGGAACCTTGGTGGACTTTCTCCGGCGCGCCTCGCCCGCAACGTGTGGCGCGCGATTGACCGGGACGACATCCTGGGCCACGCCGCAAAGCTCTCCTACTACTTCCTTCTAGCCCTGGTTCCGCTCCTGCTCCTGCTGACTACGCTCTTCGGTTACTTCGCGCAGAGCGCCGACCTCCGGACCGACCTGCTGGAGTACTTCAGACGCGTGGTTCCGCGCTCCGCCTTTCAACTGGTGGTGAACACGCTGGACGAGGTGAGCAGCGGGGCCGGTGGAGGCAAGCTGTCGCTCGGAATCATTGGCACGCTGTGGGCCGCGTCCGCCGGCATGGCGGCGATCATCCGCGGCCTCAATCAGGCGTATCAGGTTGATGACGAAAGGCCTTGGTGGAAGCTTCGAATGGTGGCCGCCGGGCTTACGTTAGCCTTCGCGGTGTTCACGCTAGTGGCTTTGATGCTGGTGTTGGCCGGCTCGGCTGTCGGGCGCTTCATCGCTGGCCGGTTCGGGTATGAGGCCCTATTCGTCAGCATCTGGAACATTGTACGCTGGCCCATTGCCCTGTTTCTGGTCCTGATCGCAATCGACCTCCTGTACCGGTTCGCACCCGACCTGAGGCGCGTGAAGTGGCAGTGGGTGACGCCTGGCGCGGCGGTTGCCGTGACGCTCTGGATTACCGCATCGCTCGGCTTTCGAATGTATCTCCGCTTCTTCAATACCTATGCAACCACTTACGGTTCACTAGGCGCCGTGATCATCCTGATGCTTTGGCTGTATGTGACCAGCGCGGCGATTCTGATCGGGGCCGAAGTGAACTCGGAAATCGAGAGCGCCGCCGCGCGCAGCGGCGACCGCGATGCCCGCCTGCCGGGTGAGAGAGAGCCCCACCGTCGCGCGGCGTGAGCCCGTCAGTCCTGTTTCCTCGCATAAATCACCTGTTGAGGGTATAGCCTGATTCGGGCCTCTTTTCGAAAATAGTATTGAAGCCTAGGACACGGATCACCGTGCCGGGTAGAGCCCAGAGCACCTCGTGCCGTACGCTCCACCCGGCACGGTTACACGTGCAGCCGGGTCTCAAGCGCTCAGGCCCACGCAACCCCGCTGCTTTCCTTTATAATGATCCCCCGTGATCCAATCACCTGCGATTCTGCTGGCGCAGAGCGGTGGGGAGTCCCTGCTTTCACTCGCTGCCGTTGACATTGCCATCATCGCCATCTACTTCATCGCCGTTCTGGCGATCGGCCTTTACCTGAAGCGCTTCACCAAATCGGGCGAGGACTTCTTCCTGGCTGGGCGCGACATGACCGCGTGGATTGCGGGCCTCAGTTTCGTCGCGGCCAACCTCGGCTCGCTCGAGTTGATGGGCTGGGCTGCTGCCGCGTATCAGTACGGCATTCTGGCTGCGCACTGGTACTGGATCGGCGCCATCCCCGCGATGCTGTTTCTCGGCGTCGTAATGATGCCGTTCTACTACATCTCGAAAACGCACTCGGTCCCGGGCTATCTCAGCCTCCGATACGGCGAAGGCGCCCGCGCTCTCTCGTCCGTGTCGTTCGCGTTCATGACGGTGCTGATGAGCGGCATCAATATGTACTCGATGGCGCTGGTGATGAAAGTGGTGCTCGGCTGGGACATCGATTTCTCGATCTGGGTGGCGTCTCTCACGGTGGCCGCCTACGTTGTGTTAGGCGGACTGCTCTCCGCGATTTTCAATGAAGTGCTCCAATTCGTCCTGATTTGGCTTGGCGCGCTGCTCATCCCGATTCTGGGGCTCATTGAAGCCGGGGGCTGGGACGGCATGGTTGCGAAAATCTCCCAGCGGTTCACCGGTGAGTACACGCACCTGTGGCGGACAACGGGCGATTTCGCGAACAACCCGATGGGCATCCACTGGACCGGCATCGTGCTCGGACTGGGCTGGGTGATCAGCTTCGGATACTGGACGACGGATTTCCTCGTCGTGCAGCGCGTGCTCGCTGCGAAGGACCTGCGCAGCGCGAAGATGGCGCCCGTGATCGGCGCGGCATTTAAGATGCTGGTGCCGTTCATCGTCATTCTGCCGGGCCTGCTGGCGCTCGCGGTGCTCCCCATTCAACTGGTGCCGGAAACCCAGGCGGGCACGCCGGGCGTGCACACCTATAACGAAGTGCTGCCGCTGATGCTCGCCCGATACTGCGGGCCGGGACTGTTGGGGCTCGGGATCACCGCCCTGATCGCGGGGTTCATGTCCGGCATGGCGGGGAACGTGAGCGCGTTCGCCACGGTGTGGACCTATGACATTTACCGCGCATTCTTTAAGAGGAACGCAAGCGACGCGCATTACGTGAGCATGGGCCGTTGGTGCACCATCCTCGGCGTGCTGGTTTCGATCGGCACGGCGTATCTGGTGATGGAGTTCAAGAGCATCATGGATTATGTCCAGGCGCTCTTCAGCTTCTTCATCGCGCCGCTGTTCGGTACCGTGCTGCTCGGTATGATGTGGAAACGGGCGACTCCGGCGGCTGGCTTCTGGGGGCTGCTGGCGGGCACGGTATCATCCATCAGCATGTGGGCCTGGGTGAAGGCCGATCCTGGCGCGCTCCGCTACATCGCGCTTTCCGCGAGCGCCAAGGACATGGCGGAGAATATGTACCGCGCGCTGTGGTCCTGGCTGATCTGCGTCGTGGTGACGGTGGCGGTGAGCTACATGACCAAGCCGAAGCCGGTGGCTGAACTGAACGGGTTGGTCTACGGCGTGACGGACGTGCCCTCCGAGGGTGATCTGCCGCTTTACAAGCGGCCGATCTTCTGGGCCTCCATCGTGGCTGTGGTGTTCTTTGTGTTGCAGGTGATCTTCTGGTAGGAGGCGAGCGATGCACAGAGACGGTCGTATTTCGATCTGGCTGTTTGTGGGGGTGCTGCTCGTCATCTACGGCGTCATCATCACCGCGTCCGGGCTGTGGGAACTGGTGAACCCGCCGGTGAAAACAACGGTTCTGGGGGAATATCACGCGCCGATCTGGTGGGGCGCGCTGCTGCTGGTGCTCGGAACGGTGTACACGGTGAAGTTCAGGCCACGGTAAGGCGTTCAACGCGATAGACGCGGAGGCGCAGAAAAGCAGAGAAGAACAAGAGCAAAAGAATAGATTGAACCAGAGGCGTTTGCGTCTGCCTCATGCGAGCCAACCTTCACGTCTCTTCAGGTTCGTGCTTTTCTCTGCGTCTTCGCGCCTCTGCGTTGAAATCATTCCTGCAGACAGAGTGGATTTCCGAGATCCGTACATCCGCTGGTACTCTATTGCTCAGGGAACTCCCTGAAAAATGAAGAAAGTCGTAATTGCCGTAGCAGCGCTCGTGCTGCTACCGCCTCTGGTGTTGTTGTACTCCCTCTCATCCGGTTCCACTTTGCAGGTGGATCCCGAGCCCAAGGTTCTGGGCGCCGATAGTCCGGTCACGGTTCGGGTGGCGAACCCGCACGGCATCCGGCGGTTCACAGCCACGATTGAGCAGGACGGCGCCTCGCACAAAGTTTTTGAGTGGAATCAGCCGGCCCACCGATTCTGGTTCTTCGGGAAGAACGAGCCGGCTGCGGACATTCGCTTCACGGCCGGCACCAAACGCGCCCCGGCAGTGAAGGAAGGCAAGGCTCGGCTGACCGTTGAAGCCACCGCCAACGACTTCCGAGGCGCAACGGAACGCCGGGCCTACGACGTGGTGGTCAACACGCGGCCGCCGCGCGTCGTGGCCGATGGGTTCCAGCACTACATCAACCACGGTGGCGCGGAACTCGTTACATTCCGCGTGTCAGGATATTGGACCGAGGCCGGCGTCCGCGTCGGGCCGTACACGTTCCGCAGCTTTCCCGTGCCGGGGGGCGCCGAGGGCGAACGCTTCTCGCTGTTCGCATTCCCGTGGGACGTGCCCCTGAACACGACGCCGATCGTCTACGCGCGCAACCCCGCGGGCACCGAGGCGAAGGCGCAGTTCTGGTTCAAAGTCTTTCCGAAAACGTTCCGGATGCGCGACCTGGAGATCCCGGAGTCCTTCGTCGAGAAGGTCGTGAACGAGATTGACGCCAACGGGTCGGGCGAACTGCTGCCGCGCTTCCTGAAGATCAACGGGGAAATGCGGCGGGCCAACAACAAGGTGCTCGCAGACCTGCGCCTCAAGACCGAGGATCGCTTCTACTGGAGCGGGCCGTTCCACCGCTACGGCAAGACGGAAGCGTTCTTCGCGGATACGCGCGACTACATCTACCAGGGCAAGAAGGTGGATCGCCAGACTCACCTCGGTTTCGACCTCTCTGACGTGCAGCAGGCGCCGATCGTGGCCGCGAATGACGGCAAGGTGGTCTTCGCAGATTACCTGGGCATCTACGGCAACTGCGTCGTGATCGATCACGGCTACGGGCTGCAATCGATCTACGGCCACATGAGCCAGATTGCAGTGAAGCCGGGTGACATGGTGAAGAAGGAGCAGCAAATCGGGCGCAGCGGTGCAACGGGCATGGCCGGCGGCGATCACCTCCACTTCAGCATGCAGGTGGACGGCGTGCAGGTGCAGCCGATCGAATGGTGGGACGACCACTGGATTCAGGACCGCGTGCTGGCGAAGCTGCCCAAGAAGTAGCAACAGAGCCGCGACAGTAATGGAGCGGCAGCAGTAATGTAGCGGGCGGTAGTCACGGAGCGGCAGCAGTAGTAGGGCGGCAGCAGGCCGCCGGGGCCAAACCTGTCGTTGGCTCCAGCACTGGTCCGCAAAAAAGCGGGCCGGCTTGAATGCCCGGCCCGCCGTCTAAAAACTGCAAGCATGGCCGGCTCACAACTGGAGCCGGCCCATTCAAATTAGAACACCAGCCGCAATCCGAACTGCCAGGACCGCGGGGGTTCCTGCGCACTGGTCTGTCCGAATGAGGAATTGGTCGGATTCGCCTGCGGACCTCTCAACACGACCTGGTTAAACGCGTTGAACGTATCCGCGCGGAACTTCATCGATATGCCTTCACGGATGACAAAGTCTTTGCTCAACGAGAAGTCCCAGCGTCGCTGCGTGTCCGCCCGGAGACTGCTGAAGCGGAACGGGAACGTGCGTACGTTGTTGACGAGTTGCTGATTGCTGACCTTGTTGAAGGGTTCAGTGTTGAACCAGCGATTCCAAGTGCGCTCGCCGGAGGACAGTTTGACGTCGTCGGGGTTGCCGGTGAACAGAATGTTGCCCCAGCCGATGGGCTGCCCGCTCTGGAACTGGTAGACGCCGCCCAACTGCCAGCCTCCGCCAATGAAGTTCAGAACCGGGTGCCAGCCACCACCGAAGTGGCGCTTCCTGCCGAACGGAAGCTCCCAGATGCCGCTGCCCGTCAGGCGGTGCGTGCGGTCGATGTCGCCAAGCGTTTCGTAAGGCATGGCGTCGAAGTTATTCAGGAACTGCGTCGCCTCCATCGCTTTGGACCATGTGTACGAGGTCTGGAGCGTGTACCCTTTCGAGAACCGCTTTTCCAGACGGGTTTGCATGGAGTGGTACCAGGAGTAGCCGACCGAATCCGCGAAATTCACTTCACCGAAGTGCGGGTACGGTTTCAGCAGGTTCTGGCGCGAAATGTTCGAACTGGTGAACTGCGGGTTCAAGCCGTAGTACGGGTTCGTGAAGTTCGCGGTCAGCCAACTGTTGGTCGCGTTGTCCCGGACCGGGCTGGTGCTGTAGTACTGCCCCGGCGTAGCGTTGATATTACGCGTGACAGCCAGCCGGGTGTTGCGGTTTCCGACGTACGAGGATTCAACGACAAAACCGCCCGCGAGTTGCCGTTGCAGTCCGAGGCTCCAGCGTTGGGCGTAGGGTGATTGCCGTTCTTTGGCGAAAACCGTGACGTTTTGGTTGAGGGTCGTCTCGAGTCCGCCCGCGGCGCCGAGTACAGGCAGCAAGCCCGTTGGCAGCGGATTCGCCAGGTTGGCAGTAAACGTCAGTCCGCTATCGGGTGACGGGCTGATTGTGGTGGATCTGCTGAAACCGTTCTGAACGGAGTTCGTGCTGAGGATGCCATTGGACCCGAAGAAGATGCCGAAGCCGCCTCTCAGGACCGTCTTGGGCGTCACCTGGTACGCCAGGCCGAGACGGGGCATCAGATTCAGTGCCGATCCGCTCCAATACTCGCGCGGATTTCCGCCAACCCCGGCGAACGTAACGCCGCCCTTCACGCTGAAAGCGGATACGGGCAGCTCCGGCATCGGCTTAAGCGCGTACTTTGCGATCGCCGCTGCCTCGATGGGGTTCGAACTGACCGCGTCCCACTGCGTGACCGCGCGGTTGAAGCGCTCCGTAATCGGGGATTCGTGCTCCATGCGCAAGCCGAGGTTCAGCGTCAGTTTGCGGCTGATCTTGAAGTCATCCTGGATGTAGAAACCGAGGTACTTGTCCTGCTCGGCGTAGCTGGCCGATTGAACCATGCTGCCGCCAGGAATGCCGAGGAGGAGCGCAGTTAACTCGCCGCCCACTGTAGGCGCGGCGTCGCTGTCGAGCGGCCCGCGGCCCCACACATTGTTGAAATTCAGGTCCGGCGACGCGGACTGGGGATAGCGGTTCTGGAACTCGCGGAATACCGTGAACTCCGTACCAAACCGGAGATTATGGTTCCCGCGCATCCACGTGAAATTGCCAACGAAGCTATGGCTGATGGAAGAGGTGATGCCGTCGCCGTTGCCTTCCCACTGGCTGAGAGTCGTCAGGGAGCCCACGGCTGTCCGCGGAATCGTGGCGACACTCGGGTCGATCAAACCGACAAGATTGGGCGAGAACCCGAGCGAGGCCAAGTCAAATCCGGCGCTGGTGCGGCGCTGGGGGAAGTCCTGCTGCGACAGCCCATAGCGGAAGTTCAGCAGGAAGGTGGGAGTGAACATGTGCACGTCGTCCAGCGCGATGCCGCGGTTCGTCCGGTTCAGGATGATCCCGTTGACATCGTTGCCGAAGTTGCGGTTCTTGTCTTCCTCCCAGAAATCGCGGTGGAAGCGGACGAATATCCGGTTCTGCTCACTGAATGCGTGGTCCACGCGGCCGATCGTGGTCCAGTAAAACTCTTTGGCCGGCAGAGCCATGAAGAAGTTGTTCCGGCCATCCACGGTCTGTGCGGCCGTGTTGTTCGGCGAGGGGTAGAGGCCGAGAATCTTCTGACCTGTTGGGTCCAGACGGCTCTTCGGGATGATGTTGCCGGGGAACGGATCGCGGCTGAAGCGGCCGCCGGATACTGCCTTGATCGTCGCCGGATCGTAGATCTGGTAGGTCTTCCCGATCGCGAGAAGATCGGAAAGGTCACCGTTCTTCCATTGTTCGCGCGGAACCGTCGAGATCATTGATCCGCCCACGTTGGGATCGCCGAAAATCTGTTCCTCAAACGTGAAATGCCAGAAGGTCTTATTCTTTCCGTTGTACAGCCCGGGGATGTAAACCGGGCCGCCGCCGGCCAGTCCGAAGCGGTTGTCCTGATACTTCGGAGGTTTTTTGTACGGAATGGCTTTGTTCTGGAACAGAGTAGAGCTGTCCAGCGCCGAGTGGCGCAGCCACTCCCAGGCTTGGCCATGCAGCTTGTTGGAGCCACCCTTCGTGCTGACATTCACCACGGATCCCATAGTCCGGCCGGCGCCGGCGTCAAACGCCGACGTCTCAACCTTGAACTCGGCCAGGGACGCGGTTGGCGGAGAGAAAGCGACGCGCGGCTGGGTGCCATCCGAGTACACGTTGGAAACTCCGTCGATCGTGAAGGAGTTGCCGTAGTTTCCGCTGCCGTCTGTGGAAAACTGGGACGGCGCATTGTTGAATGGCGCCTTGCGCAGGCGCATATCGGTGCCGTTGACGGTCCCTGGCGCCAGGTGCACCAGATCCATGGCGTTGCCTGCGAAAAGCGGCAACTCCATAATTCTGCGCTCATCGACGACCTGGCCGAGTGAGGCTTCGGCGGTCTGGAGCAGGGGCGTCTCGGCCGTGACTTCCACGGCTTGGGATATATCGCCCACGAGCATCTGAATGTTCAGTTCGACACGGTCGCTCACACGAATCTCGACCTTGTCGCGAACGAACTTGTTGAAGCCCTTAATTTCCGCCTGCACCGTATAGAAACCGGGTGGCAGGTAGGGCAGTACGTAATTGCCCGATTCGTTGGTCTTGGCCGCAACCGTCACGCCCGTGGCGGTATTGATGGCCCGAACGTCCGTCGCGGGTATTACCGCTCCGGTCGGGTCAGTGACGCGGCCGACAATGTTGCCGCGCGCATCCTGGGCTTGAAAAGCGATCACCGACGAAATCGCCCAGAACAGCATGAACGCGAGGAGAAAAGCAAATCTAATGTGTTTGGACAAAGGAGGAACCTCCGAATACCCTGAAGCCCATTGATGGGCCTGCGGCATCTTCGCTTGTGCAGGGGGTCACTCACAAGTGAATTGGCGGTGAATTAGCCGCTAAACGCCGCTAAAACGTCGTTTAACGCTGCGCTATCGTTGTGATACAGTCAGGACCAGCACTCATGCTCTTCGATGCACGCCAAACTCGGTCCGGCGCTCCGGCGGTGCGGGAAGTTCCGCTGGAGGCAAGGCGCGAGGCAGTCAGCAAGGTGCTTTCAAGCGCAGTACTGGAGAAGTGCTCCCGCCTCAGAGAGTTGCTGTCGTACGTGGCCGAGCACTCCTATAGTCAGCCCGACGTTCAAATTCCGGAGCAGCAGATCGGAATAGACGTCTTCGGCCGGAAGGACTACGACGCCAGCGAGGACAACCTCGTCCGTGTCCAAGCCACGCACTTGCGCAAGAAGCTGGAGCAGTACTTTTCGACCGAGGGTATTGACGACGCCGTCGCATTCGAGATCCCCCGAGGCAATTACGCTCTGCGGTTCCGCTTCCAGAATGCCCGTCCGTGCACGCCTGTCGCAACCGCTGGCGTCCGCCGCCGGCGGTATCTCATCGCGTCCGCCATCTTGGCAGGGTTGGCCTTAGCCGCTGCCGGGTGGTTCGCGAGGGGCCTCGCGCTCGAGGCGCAGGTTACACAGCCTACGGTGCGCAAGCTGTGGACTCAGTTCTTCGCCAACGGGCGCGAAACGCACATGGTTCTGGCGGATGCCAACCTGACCGGCGTGCAGGACTTCCTCAAGCAGAGCCTGGTGCTCCGCCAGTATAACCGCGCGTCGTTCATGCGGGATCTGGTCAACGGGCGCTTTCAAGACCCGGAGTTCCGCAAGCTCACGTTGCGCCTGGCGGGGAAGCACTGGGTAAGTTTCGCGGACGCGACGGCAGCCAGAGAGATCGAAGCGTTGGGATTCGTTCCCGGCAGCCGCACGCAGTACGATTTCGCGCGGGGCTTCAGCGTTGAGGATCTCATGGAGGACAACGCAGTCCTGCTGGGAAACAAGCGCGCCAATCCCTGGGTGGAGCTCTTCGATCCGCAGCTCCGGTTCCGCTACGTTTTCGATGACGAGAAAACCGAATCCCGCTTCGAAGATACGCAAGCGGGCCCTGGAGCGCCGCGTCTTTATCCTACAAACTGGGACCAGAACAGCCACTGTCAGGTGGCCATGCTGCCCAACCTGCGGCGGACGGGGAGTGTCCTGATCATTGCTGGTGGGGATCAGTCGGCCGCCGGAGCAGGCTCGGAGTTCCTCACAAGCGAGCGCTGGGTACTGGAACTCGCGCGGCGGCTCGGAGTCTCGCCAGACCAGCCCTTCCCCCACTTCGAGGCGTTTCTCAAGACCGAAACGATGTCCAATACCGCGTCGTCGTTCCGGCTGATCTCCTGCCGCGCTATCAAGTAAGCAGAAACGGCAACCAGCAATGATAGGCGCCGCCGCCCGAGATGCTTACAGCGACAACTGACCCTGGCTCCGAGCGGCGGCTCCCTCTGCAGTAAGCGGAATGCCGGCCGACGTTAGCGCTGGCTAAGGTCGCGAATCGCGATGTCCTTGAAGAGCATGTTGCCGAGCCCGCCCGAGTGCAACTGGAGTGCGATGAAACCGTCGGAAGACTTCGGCGTGGGATCGGTGAAGTCGAGTACCGGGACACCATTGATCGAACAGATGTAGCGGTTCCCCACGACCTTCATGTACATATCATTCCAATCGTTGGGCCGGACGACCGTCTCGTGCTCGGGCGCGGGCCAGGCAATCCAGTTGCGCCCATCGCCGTAGACGCCGCCGCTGTGGTTGTTCAGAACGCGGTCAATCTCGAATTGGAGGCCCTGCGAAACGTCCGCGGTGCCGGGCTTGAAGTCAACGTGAAAAAAGACGCCGCTGTTGCCATCCGCCTCGGCTTTGAAGCGGAGCGAAAGCTCGAAATCCTTGTACTTCTTCTCGGTCCGGAGATATCCGTATTCCTTTGTGATCCCCTGGCCGTGGATGGCGCCGCTCTCGATCTCCCATTTCTCGTTGCCGACCTTGACCCAACCGGTGAGGTCCTTTCCATTGAACAGCCATTGCCAGCGCTCGGCCTTGGCGGGCGCCTGCGCCCAAAGAGCCGATGTCATCAAGATGGCGATCAGATACAGTTTCATTGCTAGCTCCAGCCTCCTTGCCGGGAACTGCTATCATAGCGTTCCTGGGACAACAAACTGGGTTGCACCCGAATGCCAAGTAACGCTCGGACTGTGCGCGGCCTTCTCTTCGCGATCGCCTTCGCGGTGTCCGTCGCGTGGTTCCGCGGACCGCTGTTGCAGGTTGCGCCGCCGCGCGACATGGAGATCTTCCTCCTCGGGATCGCGGTGACAGCATTTATTTCCTCGTGGGCGCCCGCGCTCGTTTTGTTCCTCGTATCGCTACCGCTGTCGTACTGGATCGATACGGGATCACCCCTGGTCTCGCCAGCCGTCAGCCTCGCGCGGTTCGCGATCTACACCGCAGGCTCGCTCGGGATCATTTACGGCATCCACCGTTTGCGGCAGCAGTTGTCGTACTGGCGCACGCTTTCGGCGCGCCAACGGGAATCCGAGGAAGCATTGCGCGAGAGCGAAGCTCTCACGCGGTCGGTGGTATACAGCGCTGTTGACGGCATCATCACGATCGACGAAAGGGGCCTGATCCGGTCCTTCAATCCTGCCGCCGAAAAGCTCTTCGGCTACGCCGCGGAGGACGTCATCGGGCGCAATGTCGGTATTCTCATGCCGTCGCCGTTCCGCGAGCAACACGACGGATACCTCCGGCGCTACGTTGAAACCCGAACCCCGCGAGTGATCGGCGTGGGGAGGGAACTCGTCGGTCTGCGGAGAGACGGCTCAACTTTCCCGCTGGAGTTGGCGATCAGCGAAACGATCCTGCCGGATCGGCGCATGTTCACGGGCATCATCCGCGACGTGACCCAGCGCAAGCAGGCTGAGGAGGCGATCCGGGAGGCGAACGAAACGCTTCGCGCCGTCATCGCGACGGCGCCGCTCGCGATCTGCGTCATGGATCTGGACGGCATGGTCAAGAGCTGGAACTCCGCCGCCGAGCGGATTTTCGGATGGACCGAGGCGGAGGTCCTGGGCGGCCCTCTCCCGTTCGTGCAGCAAGATTCACAACAACAGCAGGAGTTTCTCGACGGAATGGAATCGGCGCGCCGCGGCGAACTGTACGCGGGCGTCGAGCGCCGGCGCCAAACGAAGGCAGGCGTTCCGGTGGACATCGCGATCTGGAACGAGGTGCTGCGCAGCCGCGAAGGCGCCATCACGGGCATCCTCTCCGTGATCGCCGACGTGACGGAGAAGCGGCGGCTGGAGGAGCAGCTCCGGCAGGCGATGAAGATGGAAGCGATCGGCAGGCTGGCCGGGGGTGTCGCGCACGACTTCAACAACATTCTGACCGTGATTACCGGCTACGGTCAGATGCTGGCGGAGCGCGTGCCGCTCGATGAGGAGATGCGTGCCGACGTGGACGAGATTCTGCGGGCCGCAGACCACGCGGGCGCACTTACGAGCCAGTTGCTCGTGTTCAGCCGCCACAAGGTTTCGAATCCACAGACTGTCAGCCTCAGTGAGATCATCTCCCGGCTTCAGAAGATGCTTCGCCGGATGATCGGCGAAGACATGGAACTGGTCACGTTTTTTACGCCCGATCTGGGCAAGGTTCGGGCGGATCCCGCGCAGATTGAACAGGTTGTCCTGAATCTCGTAGTGAACGCGCGGGACGCCATGCCCACTGGCGGCAAGCTCACCATCGAGACCGAAAACGTCGAGTTGGACCACATCTATGCACGGCGCCACATCGGAGTGAAGCCCGGGCACTACGCCATGCTTGCGGTGAGCGATACGGGTACCGGCATGGACGCTGAGACGCGCCTGAGGCTGTTCGAGCCGTTCTTTACGACCAAGGAGAAGGGGAAGGGCACTGGCCTCGGACTTTCCACGGTATACGGCATCGTTAAGCAGTGCGGCGGCGAAATCTGGGTGTACAGCGAGATCGGGCGCGGCACGACGTTCAAGATATACTTGCCGCTCGTGACGGAATCGGAGCCGGCCCTGGCGGCGCCCACGCTCATCGAGCCTGCCGCGGGAGGAGCTGAGACCGTGCTGCTCGTGGAAGATGAGGCGGTGGTGCGCAAGCTGGTGCGGAACATCCTCGCGGAGCAGGGCTACAATGTGCTCGAATCGCCCGATCCGCACGACGCGCTTCGCGTGTGCCAGCAGCATCCGGAAACCATCGATCTTCTCCTGACGGACGTCGTGATGCCCCACATGAGCGGCCGCGATCTGGCCGACCGCGCTCTGGGGCTCCGCCCCGATATGCGCGTTCTTTACATGTCCGGCTATACGGACAACGTCATCGTCCACCACGGCATTGTGAGCGCCGGCACACCGTTTCTCCAGAAGCCATTCACGCCCGCGAGCCTGATCCGGAAGGTCCGCCAGGTCCTCGATACCGAGTAGATGCCCGCAGGGTCGCTCTCCGGCGCGGCCGCCCTCTGCTACCATCAACGCGTGAAACAGTTGCTCCTGCTTGTTCTCGCGGCTGTGCTTGCGGTCGCGCAGCCCGTTCCGGTGATCTTTGACACCGACATGGGCAACGACATCGACGACGCGCTCGCGCTTGCCGTGTTGCACTCGCTCGAGAGTCGAGGCGAGTCGCGGCTGGCGGGAGTCACCATCACGAAGGACAACTCGTGGGCGGCCGTGTATGTAGACCTGGTGAACCATTTCTACGGTCGCGGGACTATCCCGATCGGTGTGGTTCGCAATGGGAAGACACCGGAAGACAGCAGGTACATCCGGATACCGGCGGAGCGCAAGGGACCGGGCGGCCAGCCCATTTACCCGCGAACAGTGAAGGACGGCCGGCAGGCGCCGGAAGCGGTTTCAGTGCTCCGCAGGGCTCTTGCAGGCGAGAAAGACGGAACGGTGGTGATGATCCAGGTGGGGTTCAGCACGAACCTCGCGCGCCTGCTCGATTCTGCGCCGGATGCGGCGAGTCCGCTTCGCGGACGCGAACTCGTGGCGAAGAAGGTTCGGCTGCTGAGCATCATAGCCGGGCAGTTTCCAACGGGCAACCCCGAATACAACGTGAAGGAGGACCTGCCCGCTGCGAGGAAGCTCTTCAGCGAGTGGCCCACCCGCGTCGTGGCGAGCGGCTTCGAGATCGGGGAATCGATTCTCTATCCCGCGCGTTCCATCGAGAGTGATTTCCGCTATGTGGAACATCATCCGATCGCCGATGCGTACCGGCAGTTTGAGAAGATGCCCTATGATCGGCCTACCTGGGATCTGACCGCGGCGCTCTATGCCATCCGTCCGGATCGGGGGTATTTCTCGCTCTCGCCGGAGGGAACGATCAGCGCGGGCGCGGGTGGGCGCACCACGTTTACGCCGAAGGCCGGTGGCCGTCACCGCTACCTGATCGTCAACGATACCGAGCGCGTTCGAACGCTCGAGGCGCTGGTGCAGCTGGCATCCCAGCCGCCCGTGACGCGGCGGTAGCCTGTTACACTCTAAATTCGATGACTGCGAAGGAAAACACGGCTGCGGTGACGCCGATCGGGGTTTGGGGGCCGAAAGTGCTGGCCGCCTGGATTGTCCCCGGCGGCGGCCATTTCCTCTTGAAACAGAAGGGTCGCGCGGGCCTGCTTGCGGTCTCTGTGATCGCGATGTTCCTGCTGGGGCTCATGATGCGGGGCCAGTTCCTGAAGCCTCAGGGCGGGGACGTGCTGAACATCCTCATCTACTACGGCGGGTTCTTGTGCAATCTAATGACGGGGCTGCCATATCTGGCTGCCTCGTGGCTCGGCTATTCGCAGCCTGACGTCGCCGGAGCCGTACACGACTACGGCACGAAGTTCCTCGTCACGGCCGGACTGTTGAACGTTCTGTCGATCGTGGACGCCTACGAGATCGCATCGGGGAAGAAGAGCTAATGCCGAAGGTCAACCTGTCGCATTTCGAAGCCGCGTTGTTATTTTCGCTGTTCACGTCGATCGTGCTCGGTGTGGTCACGAAGCGGACCGATCGCGAGCGGCTGAAGTACGGCGCGTACTGCTTCGGCTCATTCCTTGTCGCGTTGTTCGGACTGGGCTGGCTGATGTACCTCGGCCACCGTTAACCGCAGGCGCGGGGCGAAGTGGCTCAGTTCTGAGCTTCGGCAGTCGCGATTGGCGCCGCGGCCATGTGCGCGTTCGCGTGGTCCTTAAGATCGCCGAGTTTCAATCCGGTGAAGGCTAAGGCGATCGCACCCGCCACCAACAAAGGCATGGTGATCACTGTCCAGGTCATGAGCGACACGCCGGTTGCCGTCGTCTTGTCCACACCGAAAAGCCCGAGAGCCAGCACGATCAGCGCCTGCGCGGCTCCGAGATTTCCAGGGGCCTGCGGGACCACCGTTCCGATACGCAGTATGAGCAACACCACCATCGCGGGCCAAACCGACAGATCGAGGCCGTAAGCGCGCATCAGCCCGTACACCGGCACGACCTGGATGAGCAGATAGGGCAGGCTCGCGAATGCCGCTCCATAGAAAGATCTCGAGTTGCCCATCAGGTGCAAGTCTTCGATCAGCACCTTGATGTGTGCTCCCCACCTGGTCTTCGAGCCGATCGCGTGAGCATGGCCCTTGCGGAACATCACCAGTCCGAGGAATACCGCGAAGAGCACGACGACGACTGCCACCAGTTTCGCGATGTCCATGATGACACCGGGCAGCGTAACGAATGCCGCGGTGACGAAGAACGCGAGCATCAGCCAGAGTCCGTCGATGATGCGCTCGATGATGGCCGAAGAAAAGGTTACCGAGAAGGGCAGCGAACTCCAGCGCGCCTGGAGATAGGAGCGGATGACCTCGCCGGGCCGCAACGGCAGCACTTCGTTCGCAAATAGCCCGACGTAAACCGCCTGGATGGAGCGCCAGATAGGAACTCTTACTACCGGCGAGAGCAGCATATTCCAGCGCCAGCCCTGAATCACATACGTGAGGATATCTCCGGCAACCGCCAGCCCCACCCATCCCCAATGCAGCCCCCGGAGATCCGCCCACATCGTGCTCGCGTCCACGTCCTGCAAGACCCAGACAAGCGACCCGATGGAAATGGCGTATCCAAGCGCGGGAAGAAACCAGACGGGTACTTTGTACTTCTGTAAACCCAAAGTCACCTGTTTCTATGATCCCGCAGGGTTGGCAAAAACGCAAAACAGCGAGCGCGCACCGCGCCGATATTGTCGTGTGCAAGTGCGCGAATCAGTTGTGTGTGCGAGGCCGCGAACGCGCTGAATCGATCGCATGCCGGGTGATCGCGCCGTTCGCCATTCATTCTCGGTTATGAGGCGTTCAGTCATTAATTTATCTTTTTGATAAGGAAAAGCTGATTACGAGATCGCCATTCCAGGCCGGACCGCTGCTTGTGTGTACAAACGGGCCACACTGGCGATTCGTTTCCAACTGTGAAGCCGAAAAACGCGCACCCAGGGAGTGGTCCATCAGGTAGAATCGCCGTGAATGGCTTTCTCGCGGAATCGCCGCGGCGGTGCGCCCGTCGCTCTCTTGCTCGTTCTCGGAATAGCGGTCGTTGGAGCGGTCGCATGGTACCTGTACAATCGCAGCGGCCCACCAGCCCCGGCTGCCGCCGTCCTCACTCCGGAGGCGCGGGAATACATACGCCAGGGCGGACTGAAACTCGGCGATGTGGATATGTCGGCGAAAGAGAATTTCGCCGGGGGCATGGTCGTCGAGATCACCGGCAACATCACCAACGCGGGTCAGCGCGCTATCCGGTTGGTTGAGATCACCTGCGTGTTCACTGATCCTTCCGGCCTGGTCGTGCTGCGCGAGCGGGTGCCGATTGTCGGCGCCAAAATGGGCGGTCTCAAACCCGGCGAGACCAAGCGCTTCCGCCTCCCGTTCGACACGATACCGGAGAGTTGGAATCAGGCGCTGCCGCAACTCGTCATCGCGCAGATCATGTTCGGATGATGCTGAAAAGGCGTGTGGCGTGTGGCTCGCGGCTGGCGGCTGGCCTGGTCCGGACAACTCTCACATTGATTGCTATCGCGGCCACACTGCCTGCGGCCGAGTTCTCCTTTACCCTGGACGCTCCAGCGGAAGTTCTCGCGGACATCGAGATGCCCGCAGGCGCAGCCGGCGGCGCCGTCATCGCCCTTCAGATGCATGGCCGCGAGCCTCAGCAGGTCACCTGGTTCACCGGCATGCACGCATCGGTTTTCTTGGGTGCACTGCCGCCAGGGCGCCACACGGTTCAAACGAACGCGACCGGGCTTCGCTTCCGCCCGGTCGCGCCCGGCACGCCGGACTATGAGGTCGTGGCGAATGCTCCGATCCTCTATGCGCGTCCCGATACCGTCGGCCGGCTCACGGACGTGCCCCTGCTGGTCTACTGCGAACGGCTGGACGGCGCTCTTCAGTACACCGTGATCTATTCGAACGAGGATGGCGGAACTTCCACACGAGCACTGATGGCGCGGTGGGGGCGCACGACGGACATTGAGTACACCTACCGCGCGACGCCGGCCGGCGAAGGCGCCTATCAGGCGAAGGACCACAAGGACCTCGAGTTCCGGGGGAAGCGCGAGGGCGCACACCCGGTCCTGTTCGTATCCACCGCGAACAACATGGTGTCGGACGAGGGTGCGGCCACTGTGCGCTATCAACTCGCGCCCTTAATGGTCGATCTCACCGGCCTCCCGCGCGAAGCCGTGATGGACCAGCATCCGTGGATGTACCGCGCCGCTGCCCGGGAACTCGAGCGCGAGGAGAAGCTCAGGCCATACCGCGGCGGCGCGGGCCACAAGGAGAATATCGGCGATCCCCGCCAATATCTTTATGTCGACTTCACGGTGAAAAACGATCGGACCGCCGTGAGCGCTCTCGTGCGGCGCAAGGCCTCCGCAGATTGGGAATCCTCTGATCTGGGCCGGCTCGATTACGCCGTGTCCCGAAGCGGCTCCGTGCGCGTAGCGGTCGAACTCCCGCCGGAAACCAAGGCCGGCGACATCGCGGAGATCGGGCTCGCCTGCCAACTTCTGCCGGACGAAAAAGGGAAGTGGCCCGACCCCCGGCCCTGCGAAGCGGGTCTCGACGGCGTGTTGTTCCTTGATGCGGAGTACGCCCCCGTTCGCGACCCGCGCTTCACCGCGCCAATTGCGCCTATCGAAGCCGGAACTATCCGTACGGTAAAGCCGCGGTAGATTAAACGCCGCCGCCCGCGAGCCACAGGTACATCTTGACGAACGCAAGCGCCGTCAGGCCCATGCAGACCCACGCCGCGATGCGCCAGAGCCGCTCCGGCAGCGCGGTTTCGATCAGTTTCGGCGTGCCGGCCACGTACCCGACTGCGAACCCCGCCGCAAGCCCGCCCAGGTGCGCTGCGTTATCGATGGCCAGAAACGGCATGAAGCCGAGGATCAGGCCGTACACCGCCCATCGGATGTACAGGGCCCGGATCGCGGCGCCCATCGGGTTACGGTGGCGCAGGCCAAGGGCGATCATCGCGCCGATGAGTCCGAAGATTCCGGCGGATGCTCCCATCGAAACCGCCGGGGTCCAGAGAGCGCTGGCATAGAAGCCGCCCACGGTGGCGAGAAAGTAGATCACCACCAGCCGCGCCCAACCGAACAACTCCTCCACAGTTGCGCCGAGATCGAACAGCGCCCACGAGTTCATCAGCAGGTGCATGATGCCCCCATGCAGGAAGCCGGCAGTGATCAACCGCCACCACTGCCCCACTTCCAGGGCCGGCAACCACTTGGCGCCGAAGTTCACCAGCGTCCGGCCGTCCAGGCCCATTAGCGCGCCGTTGTTGCCGCCGCGCATGCTGTAGAGCACCGTCGCAGCGAATAGCCCGAAATTGATCAGCAGGATAATGCTTGTGGTGAAGCGGGCGTGAGGGATGAACCCGGCGAGCGTGCCGCCATCGCCGCGGCGTTCCGCGGCCCGCGGTCCCACCTTGGTGTCGCAGTACGGGCACACGCGGTCGCTTGTGGTGATAAACGCCCGGCAGTTCGGGCACATCCGGCGGGTTTCAGCCATTCTTCTCCATTATGGACGGACACGCGCTGTGAACGGGCAGGGCAGTCTGAAACAATCAGACGAGACACTGCGGGCAGCTTCTCCCATCGCCCCTCATTCGGGCATCGCGCGCACGCGGGGGGCTCCTCAGGGCTCCTCACTCGCGAATTGCCGCGCTCGAAGCGCGTCTGTTATCATGAGTAAGGACGGACGCCCACGCTTTGCTCCCCCACAATTCCAACCAACGGAGTGATAACAGCCAGCGCATGACATCTACGGTATTCTTGGGCAATCTCCCTGTCTGGGTGACCGCCGACGACATTCAGTCGTGGCTCACCGCAGAAGGGCTGGTTGCCGACGCAATCAAAGTTATCCGCAATCCCGAGACCCAGGAGTCCAAGGGCTTCGCATTTATAGAAGCACCGAACAACGACGAGATGCAGGCGATCATTCGCCGGTTCGACCGCGCGCCTCTCGAAGGCCGCTTACTGCGAGCGAACCCGGCCCAGCCGCCGCGTCCCAAAGGTTCAAAGCCCGACGACAGGGGTCCCCAAAGTAACGATCGTAGGCCCGGTGCCCACCGGCGTACGTCGAAGCCCGAGCCCAAGAGTGCTTTCGCCGCCGAATTGGCCAAGGCTCTCTAAAAACCCGCGCTCGGCGCGGCGCCCCCTGCGGCGCCGAGCGGATCTGTAAGTGCCGGGAGGCAGCTACCACAAGTGTACGCGGCCTCACTCTGGGCTGTGGCTTGGCTGAGCTCATTCCCCGGGCGGTAATCATACGCTGCCCCCATCTGCGCTAGTGCTCTCCCCGCAAGACCGTGGTATCCTTGCTTGCGATCGTGTTATACTCAACGCGCGGGATTCCGGATTAGTGTTTCTTAATTTCTTCAACGTCTCTTGACCTGGCAATCGGTCTGAGAGACGTGGCCTGCTCGGCAGGCAGATTCTGAGGAGTTCCCGTACACAATAGGGCAGCTCATGACTAACTTGATGATCATTCGTGGTTTATTTGTTCTCTTGCTGGGTATCGCGGGCCTCTTCCTGTCGCCGTTCCGATCCCTGATGGATCCGATGCCTTCTGCGGCCGCCGGTGGTTTAGCGGGACTCGCTGTTGGATTCGGCATCATCTACTTCGAAACGCGGGTTAAGGAAGTCAGCCTCAAACGTCTCATCGGAGCAGCCATCGGTTCTACACTCGGCATCCTGGGAGCTTTCCTGATGTCGATGGTGCTCGAGCGCGCACTTGCGGGCAGCATGGCGGTGTCCTTTCTGCAATTGATGATCCTTCTGTGGATGACCTACATCGGTCTCGTAGTGGGCGCCAATAAGGGCGACATGCTCAACCTGGCTGCGCTGGGCGGAGTCTTCGGCGGCGAAAAGCAGACGAAGCAGGCATTCAAAATCCTGGACACCAGCGTCATCATTGATGGCCGCATCGCCGATATCGCCGAAACCGGCTTCCTGGACGGGACCGTCGTGATCCCGCAGTTCGTCCTACGGGAATTGCAGCTTGTCGCCGATTCGGCCGACTCGATGAAGCGCAACCGCGGCCGGCGCGGCCTCGACATTCTCCAGCGCGTTCAGAAAATGGCGCACCTGAACGTCCAGATTCTCGAGGATGACTTCCCGAACGTTCGTGACGTCGATATGAAGCTGATTGAACTCGCCAAGGTTTACGATTGCAAGATCGTCACCAACGATTTCAATCTCAACAAAATGGCCCAGTTACACGGCGTCGAAGTTCTGAACATCAATGAGCTTGCGAATGCGTTGAAGCCCATCGTGCTTCCCGGCGAGCAGATGCGTGTCTTCATCCTGAAGGAAGGTAAGGAGTATAACCAGGGCGTCGCTTACCTCGACGACGGCACCATGGTTGTGGTGGACAACGCCAAGCGCCTTATCTCGAAAACCATCGACATCACCGTGACGAGCGTGCTCCAGACCACCGCCGGCAAGATGATCTTCGGCAGGTTCGACGAGCGTATCCATACGGTGTATGAGAAGACGCATGCTGAGAAGCAGCATCACCGCGAACAGACGGCCAGCGCGTCGTCTGTGGTGCCGGGAGCACCGGCAACCTAACGGGAGTTGCCTCTTCGAGTTAGAATCAGATTTCCAGCGCGCCGCCTCGGGTGTCTCACGGGGCGGCGTCGCCATCTCAGGGAGCCGCTCGCTGTGCACTGACTGCGGGCCGCAGGTGAGGAGACGCGCATGAAAGTCGCTGTCATTTTGCCCGCAGCGGGTTTAGGAACGCGCATGGGGCGCAGCCCGGCGGAGAAGACTGGCACCAGCCGGAAGCAGTTCATGCTGCTCGAAGGATCTCCGATCCTCCTGCACACCATCCGCAAGTTCGCGGGCGCGCCACCGGTGAGCGAAATCGTGGTTGCGCTCCGGGCCGAGGATCTGGAGTGGGTCGGCGAGATGCTCGCTCACGAGAGCTTCGGGAAACCGGTGCGTCTCGTCGAGGGTGGCGATTCCCGCCAACAGTCCGTTGAGAACGCGCTGGCCACAATCGCGCCCGACACTGAACTGGTCGCCGTGCATGACGCGGTGCGTCCCTTCATCGACCTGGCAACCATCGAAAAAGTGGTCCGGGAAGCGGCCGAGACCGGCGCTGCCATCGTCGGCATCGTTCCTGTCGATACCGTCAAGCAGGTTCACCAGAGCAAGGTACGGGGCACCATTCCCCGTGACCGGCTTACCCTCGCCCAGACTCCGCAGGTCTTCCGTTATGCGTTGATCAAGGAGGCATTCCTCAAGGCGCGCGAAGACGGCTTCATGGCCACGGACGAATCGAGCCTGGTCGAGCGGCTGGAAGAAGTGGAAGTAAGCGTCGTGCTCGGCAGTGATCGCAACATCAAGATCACCAAGCCCTCCGACATGGATCTAGCGCGCCTGTTCCTCGCCGAGGAAACAGCGCACCAGGTTCCCACTCCGTGAGCGAGGTCCGCACGGGCATCGGTTGGGATGTTCACCGGCTTGCCGCCGGCAGGCCGCTTCTTCTGGCCGGGGTGCGCGTGGAATCCGAGATGGGACTCGACGGCCACTCGGACGCGGACGTGCTTGCGCATGCCGTCACGGACGCTTTGCTGGGCGCCGCCGCGCTGGGCGACATCGGCATGCACTTCCCCGATACCGACGCCAAGTGGAAGGGTGCGGACAGCCTGATGCTGCTGCGCCAGGCGCTCGTGATGGTGCGGGCGCGCGGCTACGCGATCTGCAACGTCGATTGCACCGTGATTCTGGAGCGGCCGAAGCTGAAGGACTACCGGGACGCGATCCGCGAGAAGCTGGCGGCGACGCTGGCCATCGATGTGGATCAGGTGTCAGTGAAGTTCAAAACAGCGGAGAAGATGGGTCCGGTGGGCGAGGGCCGCTCCGCTGAAGCGCACGCCATTGCGACGATAGAACGATAGCTCGCTCCTAGCTCCTCGCTCCTAGTTCCTAGCTCCTAGCTCCTAGCTCCTTGCTCCTCCCATGTTGACAACCTCTTGACAGCATTCTTGCAGGCGGCCTGAGCAGCAGGTGCTACTCTCGTGTCGAAGGAACCGCTTGCGCCGGGTCTCGCTACCTCGGCGCGTGCGCGTTCTGAGGGGATCTGGAGGACACAATGGCAATCACTCGCTGGGGCTTTCGTGCGTTTCCATGTGCTGTGGCCGCCGTTCTCGCGGTCGCCGGTAGCGCCTGGGGACAGCATTATGAGCAAACCAACCTCGTGTCGAACCTCGGGTCGCTTGCGCCCAAGACCGACGCTAACCTCGTAAACGGATGGGGCATCTCACGATCGTCGAGCAGCCCCTGGTGGGTGTCCGACAATGGCACCGGTAAAGCTACGCTCTATGACGGGGAAGGGAACGCCCGGCCACTCGTTGTCACCGTTCCGGGCGCGCCGACCGGCACGGTATTCAACGGCAGCTCGGACTTCCAACTCACCGGCGGCCAGCCCGCCCGCTTCCTGTTTGCCTCCGAGGACGGCACCATTTCCGGGTGGAATCCCGCGGTGGACCCTACGAACGCTATCGTCAAGGTCACAACTCCCGGCGCCGTCTACAAAGGCCTGACAATCGCCGTCGACCATGGTAAACGCATGTTGTACGCTGCCGACTTCCACGGTGGCCGGATTGATGTCTTCGACGCGAGTTTCCAGCCAGTGACTCGCGGGCGGAGGGAGAGCGATGAGGACGGCGGCGCGTTCCGGTTCGAGGGAAAGCCGCGCGGATTTTCGCCGTTCAACATTCAGAATATTGGTGAGAATCTCGTAATCGCATTCGCCAAGCCCGACGCGGAAGGCGCCGATGAAATCGCTGGACCCGGAAACGGCTTGATCGGCGTATTCACCACGTCGGGGAAGCTGATCCGCTGGTTCGAGCACGTGGACGCACTGAATGCGCCATGGGGGCTGGCGCTGGCTCCGAATGATTTCGGCTCGCTCAGCCACCACATCATCTCCGGCCAGTTCGGTAGCGGCGAACTGCTTGCGTTCAACCTGGAGACGGGCAAGTTCGTGGGCCACCTGCTGACCCCTGCGGGGCAGCCCATCGTCATCGATGGACTCTGGGGTATCGGCTTCGGCAATGGCGGTACTGCCGGGCCCGCAAACAACCTCTTCTTCGCGGCCGGTCCGAACGACGAAAAGGACGGACTCTTCGGAGTCCTAAAGCCCGTGCCCGCTGACCTGATACAGGGCAACGGGAACTGAGGAGTCTAGGCCCTCAGCGTTGAGCAATAGAGGTCTTGGGGTGAACCCCCCTCGACCTCCAACCTCCTTCAAGTCACGAATCTTTGATCCGGTGATACGCCCGCACCGCTCTGTGGAACGCCTTCACCCTCCTCTTCTTTTCCGCGCCGGCGAGCGGGTCCGTCATCTCCGCATGCCGGGTTGCCTCGGCCGCCAGCTTACGGTAGCTCTGCCAGCGCTCTTCGCTAACCTTGCCTTCCACGAGCGCTTCCGCCACCGCGCAGCCGGTTTCGCCCGAATGCGTGCAGTCACGGAAACGGCATTCAGACGCGATGGCGGCGATCTCGTCGAAGGTGTGGTCCACGCTCTCCTGGCCGGCCCAGAGTTGTAGCTCGCGCATTCCCGGCGTATCGATCAGTGCGCCGCCGCCGCCCAGCGGGATCAATTCCCGGCGGGTTGTCGTATGGCGTCCTCGGCTGTCGGACTCGCGCACATCGTTGATCCGAAGGCGCTCCTCCCCAAGCAGGACATTGACGATTGATGACTTGCCTACGCCCGAGGAGCCCAGGAGCGCCACGGTCCGGCCATAAGCCAGAAAGGCGCGCAAAGCATCCAGACCGCCCGCTGTCTTCGTGCTGGCCGGCACGATGGGTAGGCCTCGCGCAACGGCAGCCGTCCGGGCCACATGCGCGTCAACATCCGGGCAGAGGTCCGCTTTGTTGAGGACCACGGCCGCATCCACCCCGCCCTCGGCCGCGAGTGTCACGTACCGTTCGAGCCTCCGCAGGTTGAAGTCGCCGTCGAGCCCGCAGACCAGGAAGACAAGATCGATGTTGGCGGCGATCGGCTGTTGGTCTTCGCGCCGGCCCGCAGCCCTGCGCGAGAACACCGTCTTGCGCGGAAGCACGGCCTCCACGATTGCCCGGAACGGATCGACGA
>DATMXS010000013.1:0-14574 GCA_035561355.1 Bryobacteraceae bacterium
CTTCGCTACTTTTGTCCTGCCGCGACCGCATGGACGTCACGGGTGGTGATGGGCTTCCCGCCGATAGCCCAGTCGCCGCTGCGAACCTCTTCGATCACGACCAAGGTCAGCGGCCGCATGTTCTCGCCCTCGATGGAAACCATCGCATCGGTGAGCTTCGTGACCATGTCCTTCTTCTGAGCCGGCGTGAAGACTTCCTCGATCAGCTTTACTTGAATCAGTGGCATTTTGTTTCTCCCTCGTTGAGTGATTTGGTTGCCTTTCAACCAACCACAGAATGAGGCATAAGCCGCCGCAAGCCCTTACCCGCGCGTCCGGATTCCTTGACCGGGCAGAGTTATCATGGAACCACTTGCCCGCTCGTCCGGCGCACTTGGCCGGGCGTCCGTCGAGCGGGTCCAGGGCAGGGGATGGATGTCCTTTCCGAAGTTCTGAAGGTGGTCAAGCTCGAAGGGGCGATACACTACAACGCCGAGTTCTCGGCGCCCTGGAGCTTTCGCGCTCCGCCGTCGTGTGTCTTGGTGCCGCATTTTGCACTGCGAGCGGGCCACGTGATCATCTATCACCTTTTGACCGAAGGCCGGGGATTCGCCGGTTTGGAGCACGGCGAGCGGATTCCTCTCACTGCGGGCGACATCGTCATCTTCCCCCATGGCGACTCGCACATCATGGGCAACGGCGCCCCGGTGGAACCGGTGGACCAGGAGCGTGAACTGCACCGCATCCTCGCCCAGGGCCTCAAACTCGCCCGCGCGGGCGGGGGAGGCGAAGTGACCAGGTTCGTCTGCGGGTACATGTCCTGCGATCCTCAACTGAGCCGGGTGTTCCTGGCAGGCATTCCGCCCATTCTCAAAGTCAACATCCGAGAAGGCGCGGCTGGGCAGTGGCTGGAGAATTCCATTCGCTTCTCGGTCATCGAGGCCGACGCAGCGCGCTCGGGGGGAGAGGCCGTTCTTGCCAAGCTCTCAGAGGTGCTGTTCGTCGAAACGCTCCGGCGCTACATTTCCGGACTGCCTCCGGAGCAAACCGGCTGGCTGGCGGGCGCGCGCGATCCCGAGGTCGGAAAGGCGCTCGCGCTGCTGCACCGGCATCCCGCGCAGCCCTGGACGGTCGCGGATCTGGCGCGAGAGGCAGGACTGTCGCGTTCCGTGCTGGCCGAGCGCTTCCGCCATTACCTGGGTGAACCACCCATGTCCTATTTGACTCGTTGGCGGCTGCAACTCGGAGCACAGATGCTGAAATCAAGCAGCCGCAGCGTAGCGGACGTCGCGGCTGAGGTCGGGTACGAGTCCGAAGCCGCATTCAACCGGGCTTTCAAGCGTGAGTATCAGGTTCCGCCGGCGCGGTACCGCAACGAATCGAGGGGAGGGGGAGGCGCACTCCTGGGTCTGGCGACGGCGAAGTAAGCGCAGCGCGTGAAACTGATGCGGAGTAATGTAAATCCGCCAAATGATCCCGCATCACGCCAGGCCTAACTGGCGTCATCATCGGTTTGATTCTGCTTTCCTTCGTGCAGATGTGGATCGCGACACTCGAGCAGGACCCTCTGCGCCGCGCAGGTTCGCGAGTGTGCTCAACGCGCATCAACGTCAACTCGCTCGGCCTTTCGCTTCCGCAACTCGGCTGACATCCTTCTGCGCATCGGCAATTCCCTGATTCACCAGATTCGCCAGACCAATCCCTCCTTGGGCCGCCATCACCCCTGCCAGATGCTCCTCGGCAATCTCCATCATTGAGCCGCCTGCGGCGTCCTCGCCTGTCCCCAACCAGCCGCCCGATTCGCTCGCGCGCATCGAGCGCAGGAGTTGCCCGATCAGCACCGCCTCGAACTGCTCCGCTGCTTCCCTGATCTTTGTAGGATCTGAATCGTTGCCGCTGTTCGCAACGCCTCCGGCTCCGGTTGTGACCTGTGGGATCACAGCACCTCCAGTTCCGCCTCGAGCGCGCCGGCGCTACGCAGGCTCTGCAGGATTGCGATCACGTCCCGCGGCGTCGAGCCGATCGCGTTCAGCGCGCGCACGAGTTCCTCGATTGTTGCGCCCTGCTTCAACACCACGTTGCGCGCTTTCTCCTCCTTCACACCCACTGCTACTTCGGGCACGACTTCTGTCGTGCCGGTCGAGAGAGCCGGTGGCTGCGAAACTGTGAATGAAGTTTGGATCTCAACGGTCAAATTCCCGTGCAGGATTGCGACGGGCGAGATGTGGACCTCTTTGCCCATCACGATTGTGCCTGTGCGCTCGTTGACCACGACTCGAGCGGTCCTGTCGGTCTCGACCGAGAGTCCCTCGATTGCCGCGAGAAACTCGGCCGGCCTTGCCGCCCACGCATCCGGTATCCGGACGCTCACGACGGCGGAATGTTCTGCGCGTGCAACCGGGCCGCCTTCGAACTGCTTGTTCACCGCGGCGGCAATCCGGGCCGCGGTGGTGAAGTCGGGCTGCCGCAACTGGAGCCGCAGATCGCGGCGCGGCGCAGGGGTCGGGGCTGCCGTTTCCACAATCGCGCCCGCCGGCAGTCGGCCCGCGGTCGGGTGATTCACGGTCTGCGCGGTTCCGCCCCTCCCCGCCACGAATCCACCTGTCACCACCGGGCCTTGTGCGACTGCGTAGACGCGACCGTCGGCGGCCTTGAGTGGCGTGAGCAGGAGCACTCCGCCCTGCAGGTTCGAGGCGTCGCCGATCGCCGCCGCAGTGACATCGACGCGAGTTCCAGGCTGGGCGAATGCCGGAAGCGTAGCCGTCAGCATCACGGCAGCTACATTGTTCACGCGGATCGCCGAAGCCGGCGCCGACACGCCCATCCGCTCCAGCATGTTTGTCAGTGTCTGAACTGAGAACACCGTTTGGCGGCGGTCACCCGTTCCAGCCAGCCCGACCACGAGTCCGTAGCCCACGAGCTGGTTGTCGCGAACGCCCTCGATCGACACCAGTTCCTTGATGCGTGCGCCTGCGGCAAGGCACGCGGCGGCGATCATGAAGGCAATAATGCGTTTCATCAGAATGGAAGCAGTCCCAGCAGGAGCCGGTAGAGGAAGTTCGGTCGCCGCACGGCGTCTCCGACCACACCCTTGCCGTTGATTCTGACCTCGAGTTGCCCCAGCCGGTCTGACCGGATCAAGTTGCCCGGGGCCACGTCAATAGGCCGCGCTACGCCCCGGATCGTTACTACTTGAGCCTCCGAATTCACGGTCATCGTCTTCGAACCTTCAAGCACCAGGTATCCGTTCGGCAGCACGCCCGCCACGCGCGCCGAGAGCGTCGTGGTCAGCGTCGCCGATCGCGTTGTCGCGCCCTCTCCGTCGAGAGTTTTTCCTCCGCCCACCGAGAGCATGTTAGAAAGCGGACCCGCCGCCTTCGTCGGCCCAAACACGGCTCCGGCCGAGTACTGCGCCGCCGATTGGCGGCTGGTCTTTGTAGTGCCCCGGGCGACTGCCGAAGCGTTCTCGAATACGAGAACCGTCACGAGATCGTCCATGTGCGCCGCCTTTGGATCCCGGGTCAAATCGGCCAAAGGCGCGTCGGGCCGCCAGAGCGAGCCGCCGGCCGAGGACTCAACCGAAGCTGCGTCGCGGCTGCGCGCTTCCGCGATCCAACTGTCGAGTGGTGACGCTGGGGTGGGCTTCTTCTCACCGGCTATCGCCGACATCGCCAGGCAGAGCAGCAAAACCGTTCGCATTGATGATTGCCTTTCCTTTTCCGGAGACACGCGCACGCAGGCTGCGGCGGTTGTCCTCGCGCCGGAGCGTAATCGTGTCGCCGACAGATCCCGGGGTCTCCGCGCGTGCCGTGATCACTACTCGCGCGCCGCCGGAAACCGCTTCCACAGCCACGGTGTCACCGCGACCGATATCTGTCGCGCCACGCACCCGCGCCCATACCGGAACCGAGCGGTTTTCCGCATACCGCACGCGTCCGGCCCAGATCTCGCCGCGCGATGCGGTGAACTCGAGTGTCCCAGGCGGCACCTGCGTCCGGCTGTAATCGACCAATTCAACCGTATTATTGTTGCCCGCGGCCGCCCGAACCGCCTCCAGTACACGTTCACGCGGCAGCGGGTCTGCCTTGCGCTTGTAGCAGACAGGATCGAAGCGTTCCTCCGGGAGACTGAACCGGCGCGCCAGCGTCCTCAGCTCCCGGCGGCCGAACGTTCGCCGTGCTCCGGGACCGGGCGCAGGCGCGACGATCTCCGACGGCGGCGCGGCCGTAAACGAAGCGGCGCCGCGCGCGATATCCGCCGCGGTAATGGAGGCGCCTTCGATAACGATGCAAGCCGCCAGAGCCGTCGCGAGCGTCATTATCGCGCCAGTCCGTTCACCTGCTGATACATCTCGTCGGCTGCCTTCACCACCTTCGAGTTCGCCTCGTACGCGCGCTGGCTCACGATCAGGTTGATGAACTCCTCCACCACGCTGACGTTGCTCTGCTCGACATACCCCTGCAGCAGCGAGCCCAAGCCTTCCTGGCCGCCCGGCGTCCCGAGCACGGGATCCCCCGAGGCATCCGTCGGCGCGTACAGGTTCCGTCCGATGCTGTTCAGACCCGCCGGATTGGCGAAGTTCGCCAACTGGATCTGCCCGGCTACCTGAGCAGACGTTTGACCGGGCTGCTGGAAGCTCACCGTCCCGTCCGCCGCTATCGTCACCGATTGTGCGTCGGGCGGGATCGTGATCTGCGGCTCGAGCGCCTCACCGTCCGACGTCACCATGTTCCCGTCTCGATCCACATGGAAGTTGCCCGCGCGCGTGAACGCCAACTCGCCTGATGCGCGCCGCACTTGGAAGAAGCCGCGGCCCTGTATCACTATATCGAGCGGGTTCTCGGTTGCAACGAAGTTCCCCTGAGAGAAGATGATCTCGTTCGATGACGGGCGAGTGCCTAACCCTAGTTGAAGCCCGCTCGGAACCGTTGTTTGCGCCCCAGCGGATGCTCCCGGTTGGATGTAGTTCTGATACAAAAGGTCCTGGAACTGCGTTCGCCGCATCTTGAACCCCGTGGTGTTTGCGTTAGCGAGGTTATGGGCGATGTTGTCCACGTTCATCTGCTGCGCGGTCATGCCGCTTGCAGCGCTGTAGAGAGCACGGATCATGGGTTCACCTTTGCGACTTCCTCTACCGAGCGCCGGCCCATCTCACTGCCGAGCGCGACCGCCTTCTGGAGCATTTCGAACTGCCGAAGTATCCCGACCATTCGTACCGCCGATTCGGGAACGCCGACATTTGCAGACTCCAGTTTTCCCTGATGAACTTCAACATCAGCAGCCGGACGGGCGGCCTCTGAAGCGCGATAGTACGAACGCCCCATCTTCTCGAGGGCCTGCGGCTCGGCGAACTCGACCACCGCGATTCGCCCGGCATCGAGGGAGTCCTGCTTTACGGCACCGTCGAGACCGACCTCGAAAGGGCGCGCCGGATCCAACATGATCGGCTTGCCATCGGTACCCAGTGCGGGGTATCCCTCGGCGCTCGCGAGCATGCTGCCGGCGATGCGGAAGTTCCCGTTACGCGTATGAAGTGGTCCCTGCGGCCCTCGCACGGTGAAGAAACCGCTCGACGCGAGCGCGAGATCCGTAGTGTTTCCGGTCGGTGTGAGCGTGCCTTGCGAGAAATCGGTCCAGCGGCGCTCGATGACTGGTAGAACCGCGGAGTCCGACTCCGGCGCCGAGTAAAGGCCATAGAACTCCCGGTCGGACTTGAAGCCTGCTGTCCCGGCATTCGCGAGGTTGTTCGCTACGAGTTCGAGCGCCTCCATGCGTGACCGGAGGCCGCTCGCGGCGGAGATCAGTAACGGGTCCATCGCGGTGACCCTTGCACGCGGCCTGCCGATTCAGAATTGCCCCCAAAATCGCGCGATGCCTGTGGGTGAGAGGAATCAGCTACGCGCCAAGTTCTTGTCACGACCGTGCCAGGTGCCAAATTCTCGTCTGTCTCTGCATGTGCTAAATGCATCAATCCGTAGACCCGACCTCCCGGCCACTCGCGTGCAACTCTGTCCGCCGTGACTCTTGCATCGTTGCCTTGCGGGCCAGTCGAGTTGAGCGCTCCGGCTGCTTCCGCTGGCTGGATCGCACTTTCGGGGACCGAGTTCGATTGCACGGAACCTGGGCCCGGCACGCCGAATTTTGGCGATCTCATGCAAATTCTGGGCAACGATGTACCCGCAGTCGCCGCATCGCCTGATTCATATGTTGCCGCTTGCTGGTGCTCGCCGATCATCATCAATACAGCGATTTCGTCACAAGGCTCGCCTGAAGGCACGAGCGCTACGCCTGCCGGTGCGCCTGCATTTGGCGGAATGCCTGTTGCTCCGGAGGACGCAGGAACCCACCATAGACCCTTGTTCGCAACACCTGCACTAGCGAGCGAGCCGGCACAAAGTGAACAGGCGCCCGAGCAGGCAAGCATTGAGCCCGGATCATTGAGGTCCGCTATTCATGATGGGGTTCAACTTGAAACGCGGAGAGTTCAAGGCAAAACACCCGAGGTTCAACTTGAAACATCCGGCGATCAGGCCACGCAACGGGAACCGGCTGCTGCAGCCGAACGATTCAACGGCATTCAACTTGAAGAATCCGGCGATCAGGCGGAGGGAGCCGATCGCGTCAGCAGATCCGAAGCCCTTCCCACGGAAGCCGTCTGTGCCCTAAAAGAGAATGTCCTGAAGGCTTCCCATAGCACGCGTACTGGGGCACTCGATGATCCAGCGAGTGCGGACGCGGAATCTGAGGAGATCGAGGGGAGCGACGGTCATGATCATTTGCTTGTCATCGCTGCCCCCGCGCCTCCGGTTCCTAGCGAGTATGCTGCCGCGCCGAAGCCATACGTGGAAGCGCCGTCCGGCCAGCAGCGTTCTGAAACACCACTTCTCAACCGGAGTGCTGCCCAGGCGGACTTGCCGGATCGCCTCATAGCAGGAGTCGTTCCGGACGGGGGCGGACGGGCGAGTCAGGGGAGTGATCTGGCATTCTCGGTGAAGCTTGTTGAGCGTGAGAGCCCCGCTGCAACGCCGGAGGCCCCAGAAGCGGCGCCGGTTCTGCGGATGGTGGAGTCCGCTCCGTCACTCTTCCCACAGACGATCGTGCCGGGTACGGCGACCAGCGCTCCGTTGGCGCACGAGTACGCTGCTAAACCGGCCGCGCCATTGCAGGCCCCTGTCGTAATTGAGCCTCTGTCGCTCGCTGAAGAGCCCTCCGCTACTGGCCCGTCACGTGAACTGCGCATCTCAGTGCCGCAAGACAGCGGCACCGCATCCAGGGTTGAGGTGCGGGTAAGCGATCGCGCCGGCGAAGTCCGGGTCGCGGTTCACAGTCCCGATCCGAATGTTCGCGCGGCTGTGCGGAGCGACCTTCAAAGTCTTGTGAGCCGTCTCGAGCAGGCCGGCTACGGCACTGAAGTTTTTCAACCGAAAGCCGGAGTTGCTTCTGACGATCTGATGGTCGCGGATACCAGCCGCACGCGACCGGACTCCAGTTCAGACCATAACCCACCCTCGGCAGACGCCGCCTTCAGCGACTCTTCGGGTTGGGATTCCAATGAGGGCCGCCGCGAGCGCCGCGAAGCGCCGCCGCGCCCGTTTGCACCTGCGCGCCCCAGGGCGCCGGGAAGGAGGTTTTTCGATGAGTTCACCCGTTAGCGGTGTAAGTTCGGCTGGGGCGGCAGAAAGCACGTCCGCTTCGTCCGGCATCGCAGATAAGGAGGCATTCCTTAAACTGCTGGTCGCGCAGATCAAGAACCAGGATCCGCTAAACCCAACCGATGGCGTGCAGTTCCTCACGCAACTCGCGCAGTTCAGTCAGCTCGAGCAGCTTATGGCAGTGGGCAAAGACGTGTCCCAGATCCGGGAAGCGCTTGTGCCTGAAGCAGAAACGAAGGAGGTCTGAAATGTTCAGTTCATTCTCCACGGCGCTCTCCGCGCTCAGCGCGCATACCACCGCTGTGGATGTCGTCGGCAACAACCTTGCGAATCTCAACACGCCCGGTTACAAGACGAGTGCGGTGTCGTTTCGCGATCTCGTCACGCAGTCAATCGGCGCCGGCCTGGGTGAAACCCAGGTCGGTTTCGGAACCGGCCGGCCGTTCACGACCCGGCAGTTCACACAAGGCGCCATTCAGACATCAACGGGGGTTCTGGATGCCGCAATCCAGGGCGACGGCTTTTTCGTTACCAAAGATTCCACAGGCGGACTGCTGTTCGCGCGAGCCGGCAATTTCAAGGTGAATTCAAACGGCGTTGTCGAGACGATGACCGGCGAGCGCGTGCAGGGATGGGTCGAGGATGCCGCGGGCATGGTGAACACGAACGGCGCTATCGGCGACATCATCCTCCCGGTCGGCACACTCAAGCCTCCGATCGCTAGCACCCAGATGTCGATCGATCTCAACCTGAACGCCGCCGCTGAAGACGGTACGGTGTTTTCCGCGCCCCTTCAAGTCGTGGATTCGCTGGGCTTCTCTCACACCATCACGGCCAAGTTCACCAAAACGGCGACGCCGAATGAGTGGGACTACTCCGTTGTCATACCCGGGGCCGATATCGGGCTTCCGGATGCCGAAAGCGAGCTCGTCAGTGGCACGCTGAGTTTCGACGACAAGGGCCGCCTCACCTCTCCTGCCGCGCCGCCGGCGACGCCCGATCCGCAGATCGAGATCACCGGCTTTGCCACGGCAGCCGCGCCTATGACGCTCGACTGGTCTTTGTACAACGGGGTAGGCGCTCCGCGCTTCACTCAGTTCGACCAGCCGTCCGCTGTATCGGCGAATACGCAGAATGGATCACCCGCGTCTGCGCTGACGCGCATCGGGATCGCGGATGGCGGGCGCCTCGTGGCCCAATATGCGAATGGCCAGCAGAGGGTGGTCGGCATGGTTGCGCTCGCGGCGATTCGTAATCCTGAGTCGCTGATCGCGGTCGGCAACAACAACTTCCAGGCGAGCGCCCAAACAGCCCTCCCCGCCATCGGCATTCCCGAAACCGGAGGCCGCGGCAAGATCATCGGCGGCGCCCTGGAGCACTCCACGGTGGACATAGCCCGTGAATTCACGAATCTGATCGTCTACCAGCGGGGATACCAGGCGAACTCCCGAGTGGTCACGACGGTCGATGAACTGAGTCAGGAGACGATCAACCTAAAGCGCTAGAGCCTAACTGCCGTAAGTAGGATTGATGCCGACGCCACTCGAACAGATCGCACGGTTCTCAGATGTGCCCGTGTACCTGGACATGGAACTCGACCGCAAGATTATGCCTCTCGAAAGCGTGCTGGCTTGGGAGCCGGGCAGTATCGTCTGGCTCACCCGGTCGGCGGGCGAGAACATCGATATCTACACGGGCGGCACACACCTGGGCTATGGCGAGATCGTCGTAATTGAGAGCACGTTTGGCGTTCGGATTACGGATTTCGTCGCAACGGAGCACCACGAGTGAGCGTCGTGATCGCTCTTGCGGTTCCAGCCGCCCGTGAGACCCTCGGGGTTCCGTTCGGGGCAACCGGCAGTGGACTGGGTGCCCCGATGCAGATCATCATTCTGCTGACGGCCCTGACGGTGCTGCCCGCAGTGATCATGTCGATCACGCCGTTTCTGCGCATCGTCGTGGTGCTGCATTTCCTCAGGCAAGCGCTCGGCACGCAGGCGACGCCGTCGAATCAGGTGTTGATTGGGCTCGCGCTGTTCCTGACGATTCTGATCATGCAACCGGTTGCGGGCGAAATCTACACGAAAGCGTGGCAGCCGCTCGAGCAGAAGCAGATCACCGCGGGCCAGGCGTTCGACGAGGGCGCCAAGCCGCTTCGAGCTTTCCTTCTGCGCTTTGCACGCGAAAAGGACATCAGGTTGCTGGTCGAGATTACGCGGGCTCCGGCGCCACGCACTCCGGCCGAACTGGACTTGCGCATCCTGGTGCCGGCGTACATTCTGTCCGAGCTGAAAACCGCATTTCAGATCGGCGCCGTTCTGTTTCTCCCGTTTCTGATTATTGATCTGGTGGTGGCCTCGGTAACACTCTCGATCGGCATGGTGCAACTGCCGCCGGTGATGGTGTCCGCGCCGTTCAAGATCCTCCTGTTCGTCCTGATCGATGGCTGGAATCTGGTGGTCGGTTCACTGGTCCGGAGCTTCTATTAATGACGCCGCAACTGGCCGTCGACATCGTGCGGCAGGCGCTCATGGCCGCCGTTTGGGTCTCGGCGCCGTTACTGATAGCGGGCTTCGTCGTGGGGATTGCAATCAGCCTCTTTCAGGTAGCAACGTCAATGCAGGATCCGGGCGTCACCACCGTACCGCGCCTCGCAGGTTTTCTCGTCGCACTCGCCGTCGCCCTGCCGTGGATGCTCCAGCGCCTCATGTCTTACACCGTCGCGCTATTCGGGGATTTCGCTCGTTATGCCCGTTGACCTAACGCTCCCGTACTCGACTCTGTTCGCGTTCATGCTGGTGTTTGCGCGCGTAGCAGGCGCTGTCACGTTCCTGCCCATTCCAGGGATTCAGAGCGGACCGGAGGCTCCGCGGATTATTCTTGCGCTCGCCATTACAGTTGGGCTGGCGCCTGTGTGGCCGGAAGCCCGCATCCCCGACGGGATCGGCACGCTTGCAGTGTGGATCGCCGCCGAGGCTGCATTCGGCATCACGGCCGGTGTGGCGGTCTCCTTTCTGCTCGAGACGCTGGGGATTGCCTTCCAACTGATTGGGCTGCAGGCCGGCTACTCGTACGCCTCGACGATCGATCCCATCAACAACGCCGATTCCAGCGTGTTGATCGTAATGGCGCAGCTAATGAGCGGCCTCCTGTTCTTTGCCTTCGGACTCGACCGCGAGATCCTGCGCATCTTCGCGGCGAGCCTGAGCGCCCATCCGCCGGGGACGTGGACCGCCGGCCCGGAGGCGCTCGCGGTCATCACGAACATCGGGACCGGGATGTTCGCTACGGGCGTCCGTCTGGCGCTTCCGGTCGTCGTGCTGTTGCTGCTGATCGACTGCGCGATTGCGCTGCTCGGGCGCATGCACCAGCAACTGCAGCTGATCACGCTTGCCTTTCCGGTGAAAATGGCAACCTCATTCATCATGCTCGCCGCTGTCGCGGCGGTGTTCGCCCCGGTATGGCGGGGTGCGGCAGAGCGCACGCTGGCGGCCCTGGGACGGATTCTATAACCCATGTCGGATCGCGGCGAACGTACTGAGCAGCCCACGCAAAAGCGGGTCGAGAAGACCCGCAAGGACGGTCGTTTCCCGGTCAGCCGCGAGTTGAACGGGGCCGCCCAGTTCCTCGCGTTCGCGCTGATCGTGAGTGCGGGCGCCGCGTCCTGGCTCGGCTCATTTGGCGATAGCGTTCGGGCGATGATCAAGCAAGCCTTTCGGATTGAAGTCACGCCTGCCGCCCTCACGCTGTTCTTGCGGGAAACGGCACAACGGGATCTGGCGCCTCTTGTCGCCGCTGGCGCGTGTGTCGCGGCTGCCGGCGCGGCGGCGCACTTTGGATCCACACGGCTCGGTTTTTCGCTCGAGAACCTCTCGCCGAAGTTCAGCCGTATGAACCCGCTAACCCGGCTGACCGAGCTGCCGAAGCAGAACCTGCCGCAGCTCATTCAGGCGTTCATCCTGATCCCGATCTTCGGAATCGCGTTGTGGGCGGTGATCGCGGACAACCTCGATGCGATTCGGATGCTCCCGCTCGAGCCGGTACAGGAAGGCGCAAGGCAACTCGGCGCGGTGCTGCTTTCGCTTATTAATAAGGCCGCTGTCGTGTTCCTCGTGTTCGGCGTCCTCGATTTCTACCGCCAGCGGCGGCGATGGATGAAGGACATGCGCATGACGAAGCAGGAGATTCGGGAGGAAGCCAAGGAAGGAGAGGTCAGCCCGCAGGTGAAGGGGCGAATCCGGCGCCTGCAGCGGGAGTACACGCGGAAACGGATGATGAACGACGTCCCGACCGCGACCGCAATTGTGGTCAACCCTACACATTTCGCGGTCGCCATCCGATACATAGTTGAGTCCATGCCCGCACCGATGGTGGTCGCTAAAGGCCGAAACGCACTCGCGCTGAGGATACGCATGCTCGCCACCGAGCACAACGTGCCGATCGTGGAAAATCCGCCGCTAGCGCAGGCCCTGTATAAGTACTGCAATGTTGGACAGGAAATCCCGGCGCACCTCTATCGCGCGGTAGCTGAAATTCTGGCTTATCTAATCCGCCTGAACGGAGGCCGGAGCCGCGCATGACATCCCGCCGGCTGGACTTGCGCTGCGCGCTCCACAGAGAGGGACGTTGATGGCCACCAAGGCTCTCGTACCCACGGCCACGCCACCCTCCACCCGGTTCTCCCTGGCAAGCTTCGGCGAGTTGGAGATGCCGCTGGCGGTTCTCGGCATCATCCTCGCACTAGTGGTCCCGCTTCCGGCGTTCGTGATGGACATCCTGATTGTGACGAACATCACGATTTCGGTGATCGTCTTGCTCGTGGCGATGTATATCCTCAGGCCGGTCGAATTCAGCGTCTTCCCGACCACGCTGCTCCTGATGACGCTGTTCCGCCTGGGGCTGAACGTTTCTACCGCCCGCCTCATCCTGCTCAACGGCAGCTCGGGAACAGGGGCTGCGGGCCATGTCGTGGAAGCATTCGGCAGCTTTGTGGTGGGCGGCAATACGATCGTGGGCGTTGTTATCTTTCTGGTCCTGATCGCGATTCAGTACGTGGTGATCAACCACGGTGCAGTCCGCATTTCTGAGGTGACGGCACGGTTTACGCTGGACGCGCTCCCCGGCAAGCAGATGTCGATCGACTCGGACCTGAATGCCGGCATGATCGACGAGAACGAGGCTCGCGCGCGGCGCCGGAATCTCGCGATGGAGGCGGAGTTCTACGGCGCGATGGACGGCGCAACCCGGTTTACGCAACGTGATGCCGTCGCGAGCATCCTCATCACCGCGATCAACATACTCGCAGGTTTTCTGATCGGTGTTCTTCAGCACGGAATGGACCTGCGCCGTGCGCTCGAGACCTACACCGTCCTGACTATCGGCGATGGCCTGGTAACTGTGATTCCAGCGCTGATGATCTCGATCTCGGGCGCTATGATCGTGACCCGTGCGAGTTCCGAAAACCGCCTGGGCGCCCAGTTTCGCAAACAAGTGTTCGGCAACTCCGAGCCTCTCATGCTGGCAGCCGGCGTCGTTGTCGCGATGGCGGCGTTCCCGGGAATCCCGAAACTTCCATTCATCGCGATCGGCGGTGGTATCGGATACGCGGCGTGGAGAATACGGCAGGCCGCGGGGCGGAAGAGCGCCGAGCCTGCCGGCGCCGCTCCGGCGCAAGCGCCAAAAGAGAACATAGAGGCGCTGCTCAAAGTGGAGCCGCTGGCGGTCGAAGTAGGGCTTGGCTTGGTCCGTTTTGTCGAAGGCGGGCAGAATTCTCCGTTGCTCCGGAGGATCGGCGGCATCCGGCGGCAGTTGGCGACAGACCTCGGATATCTGTTGCCCGCGGTGCGGGTGACGGATAACCTCTCGCTGCGATCGCGGGAGTACACCATTCTCCTGAAGGGCGTCGAGATCGCCCGGTTCGAGTTGCCGCAGGGATGCGAACTCGCCATCCATCCCGGCTCCGGCGCTCCGAAGTTGGAAGGCATTGAAACGCGGGAGCCGGCATTTGGAGTGCCGGCAGTCTGGATCCGTTCGGAACAGAAGGATACGGCGTACGCGGGCGGTTACACGGTAGTCGATGCCACGAGCGTGCTCGGCACGCACCTGGCCGAGACCATTCGCCGGCACGCCCACGAACTGTTCTCGCGTCAGGACGCCAAGCACCTGCTCGACCGGGTTGCAGAGGAGAGTCCGCGCGTGGTCGAGGATCTGTCGCCGAAACTGCTGCCGCTCGCAGCGGTCCAGCGCGTTCTTCAAAACCTCTTGCGCGAGCGTGTCGCGATTCGGGACGCGGTTTCGATTCTCGAAGCGATGGGCGAGGCGGCCCATGTTACCCGCAATACTGTGTTGCTCACTGAATACGTGCGGCAGTCCATCCGGCGCGTCGTGGCGCGCCCGTATGTGAACTCGAACGGTCAACTTGCTGCTTATCTGATCGATGGCGCGCTCGACCAGATGGTGGAGGGCGCCGTCGAGCACGGCGAGCACTCGAGCCACCTCACGCTGGCACCGCAGGCCATCCGCGATCTCATCGAGCGCATGCGGCAGGCGGTCGGGTCGCCCGATTCGCCCGTGGCAGCGCTAGCTGGATCCGGCGCTCGGCCATTCCTGCGCCAGATCGCCGAGGCCGCTCTGCCAAACCTTTACTTTGTAGGGCACAACGAATTGCCGCCTGGCATGACGGTGGTTTCGCTGGGTGTGGTCCGCTGACTTGTGTTGAAGGGAACCCGAAATGCGAATGAAGTCTTATTACGGACGCGACGTGCAAGCCGCGATGACAGCGGCGCGCACAGAGATGGGGGCCGAGGCGATGCTGGTCGAATCCCGCAAGGCTTCGCCCGAGTCAGGACACCTGGGCGATTGCGAAGTGGTGGTCGCGGTGGATCTACCGGCTGAAGAGCACCAGCCCGGCCATCCCGCTTGTGTTGCGACCGGTGTCAACCGG
>DATMXS010000014.1:0-5065 GCA_035561355.1 Bryobacteraceae bacterium
ACCCCCAGGAACCGGATGCAGTCACGCTACGCGATTCGCCGAGTTGCTGCCGTGGAACCTGGCTGCCCTACCGGCGCCTCCCGCTTCGGCAGAGTGACCCAGCCACTGCCTGGCTATGTGTCCACGTAAATCCTACGTGGACACTTCCGGAGCCCACTCTTAAACGGTGTCCCTAGGCCGGTGCGGCGAGTTTCGCCAGGCCGGCCTCCAGCCACTGGAGCAACGATTCCAGCAGCGGCCCGGCCCGTGCCTGCCGAATCGCGAGCCGCTCGTCGGGCGCCCGTCCGCGGATCTCGCTTTCGATCGCATAGAGCTGCGCGAGCCGCCCCACCGCCTCCGCAGCCAGCGGCGAGGCGTGCGCCGCATGCAGATCGTAGAACTTCCGCCGCACATGCGCCCAGCAGGCGGCCTCCCGAACCGCGCCGGTTTCGTACACGCGGTTGAATCCCGCGTAGCCATCCGCCTGTAACGTGCCCTTGAAGTTACTCAGGTGCCGCTCGGGATGCTCACCCTTGCGGTCCGGCGAGTAAGCGAACCACACGGCCGGAGCCGCACTGTCGCCAGCGGGCCGATCATCGCGCACGTAAGTCCACAAACGTCCCGTCTTGGTCCTGCCGTTGCCCGGCGCCAGCACCGGAACCGGCGTGTCGTCGCCGTGCAGCTTGGCGGTGCTCATCACGTACCGGCGCAGCGCATCCACCAACGGCTCCAGCGCGCGGCCCGCGCCGCCGACCCAGTCCGCCAACGTCGAGCGGTCCAGTTCCACGCCCTCCCGCCCGTAGATCTCGGACTGCCGGTAGAGCGGCAGGTGGTCGCAGTACTTTGCCGCCAGCACGTGGGCCAGCAGTCCCGGCCCGGCCAGGCCGCGGTCGATCGGGCGGCTCGGCGCCGGCTCCTGCACGATGTGCTCGCAGACCGCGCAGCTCAGCTTCGGACGCACGATCCGGATCACTTCGAAGTGCCCCGGGATGTACTCGAGCATCTCCGAAACGTCCTCGCCGAGCGGCCGCAGCTTGCCGCCGCACTCGGGGCAGGCTGCATGTTTCGGCGCGTGCGTCCGGGTGGTGCGCGGCAGCGATTCCGGCAGCGGCCCTCGCGCGGGCCGCCGCGCCGGGATCTGCTCGCCGACCGCCGCGGGCCCCGGAGCCGGACGCGGCGGAATCGCCTCCAGTTCCTCCAGCCGCAGCTCGAGCTGCTCGATGTGCCGGTCGAGCTTCTCCGATTTCCGTCCGAACTGCAGCCGCTTCAGCTTGAGCACGAGCAGCTTCAGATGCTCGATCTCGGTCGCTCGCGAGAGTAACTCGGAATGTTGTTTGGCTAACTCGTCCTGCTGCTGGAGTAACTCGGAATGCTGTGTGACGACGAGCGCGCGCAGTGCCTCAGCATCGAGGCTGCTGAGATCGGGGAGCGTTTTGCGCGCGTCGGTCACTAAGAGTACTGTGCCACTAAGCGGCCGCTAATAAAAACACTTATTGCATGAAATGTTTTAAAGTCTCACACCGCCACCTGCGGCGCCGCCGTCCGCACGGGGCGCCGCCAGTCGATGCCTTCCAGCAGCATGGATAACTGCGCCCGCGTCAGCGAAACCGTGCCCTCGTCCGCTTTCGGCCAGACGAACCGTCCGCGCTCGAGTCGCTTGGCGAACAGGCACAGCCCGTCGCCGTCCCACCACAGCACCTTGAGCAGGTCGCCGCGCCGGCCGCGGAACACGAACACCTGGCCGGAAAACGGGTCCGCGGCAAGCGTGTTCTGCACGAGTCCGCTCAGCCCGGTGAAGCCCCGCCGCAGATCCGTAACGCCGGCCGCGATCCAGATGCGCGTGCCTGCCGGAAGCGAAATCATGCCAGCAGGCACTCCAACACAACCCGCAGCGACGCCGCATCCACCGCGCCCTCGATCGACAGCCGCCCCTTGGCAAACTGCAACCGGATCGTGCCCGGGGCCGCGCCACGGATCGGTTCCGGACGCGCGGGGGCATCCGATACCGTGACCGGGACCAGCGCCGCCACGGGTAGCGTCGCGGCGGGCCTCCCGCCGAGCAGGCCGCGCTGATACTGCCGGCGCCACGTGAACACCTGGTTGGCGTTCACGCCGTGTGCCCGGGCCACGCGCGCGACTGAACTGCCAGCGGCGTACGATTCCTCAACGATCCGCCGCTTCTCAGCCACCGGCCGCCTCTGCCGCTTGGGTGCCTCTGCATCCGAACCTTCCGCCAACGCTCGCGCTGAATCGCTCATCGGCTCCTCGCAGGCACGCCCGTGCCCGAGGTCAATCATCGGCGTTCAGGGACGCTGCGTCCAGACGGTGAGAAGCGGACGCTTACCGGCAGCAGAAGCTTGCGTCATTTACCAAAGGGAATGAATGGGTCCGGGCATTCTTTGCGGAGCACACTTTCGAGGTGGACTTCATCGGTGCAGACAACTCTTTAGAAGTCGTCAGTACTCTTGATGCCATCTACACGAACACGAGCATGAAGGCCAAGGTCCAGGAGCGAATCGAGTCGGAGGACGTAGCGGTCTACGGCCCAGAGCTTATCCGACTCGCCAAGAAATCTTCAAGCGCAGCGCGATACCGCCGGTTCTCTTCTTTGTTGGCGACGCGAATCAGTCGATCTATGAATCGCTCGGTGCCCTGACGAAGACCCCTGACGAGATTGCTGTGAAATTTGGTCTTGAAACAATCGGCCATCGGGAGTTGAAGGGGAACTATCGCTCCACCCAACGAATCATCGATCTGTACCGGCAACTGAGGCCGGGCGTTCCCCTCATTGAGTCCTTAGCCGAATATGCTAAGCACGTCGGCGTTGTCACATGTGACAACCAGACGGTCGCGAAGGAGCAACTGCCCAAAGTCATTGCGAGCTTAATCAAGTCGTCGATCGACTCAGGTATACCTGATAGGGACATTTGCGTTCTGGCGCCGCGTTGGCAGCATGTCAGACCGCTTGCTCGGAGCCTCATCGCCGAACTTCCCCACGTTGCGTTTGACGCTCCGGGGCTGTCACCTCTGTACAGCTCAAGGGACAATGTCTGGTTTAAACTCGCGCGATTGGCTCTGACGGAACCCTCTTCATCTCGCAGTCGCACCCGGATGCGGTGGTCAAGGGAACTGCTTTCCGATCTCAACGGAATCGGCGGGGTGTCGGTCGCCGACGCAGCTGCAACACCGCGACGGCTTCTGAGGGTGATAAACAGCATATCCTCGCCTGAAGTGGATGGCATCGCATATCTGAAAGACGCCTTTGGGCAGTTTTGTGTTCGCGCTCGCATCAACGTGCATGAGTGCCTTGCCTTGAAGGGCGCCCTGGCAACATTCTTTGAAAAGGCGGCTAGTCTCATAGCGCGGTCCGATGGAATGCCGACCGACGTCGAAAGCTTTCGGCGGTTCTTCAGTCACCCGGCTGGCGTGGTGGTGAACACCTGTCACGGCGTGAAAGGGGAGGAGTTCGAAACGGTCATAGCGTTTGGCCTATTGCGTGGGCACATTCCGCATTGGGATGTGATCATAAATGGACCAGAAGCTGTTGCAGACGACAGGGAATCCAAGCTGCTGTACGTGATCTGTTCAAGGGCCAAACGACGGCTCCATCTGATCGCGGAATCCGGGAGAAAGACCCAGCGCGGGCGCCCATACGAAACCTCTCGATTACTTACAATGCTGCGGTTCAAGTACGACGTCAGGCGGTGAGCCTTGAGTGTAGGGAGACGGCGGCTCCGAGTGTCCCGGAGCAGTGGACCGCGCCGCACCAGAGACTGAGTTGGATGTCAGGCTGTTCTCACTGGATAACGTACTGCACAATTCGTTAAGGGCCGTAAGTCGGCGGCAGACGGACGTAGACCGACCCGTTGTAAGCCGCCACCTCCCTGGTCTCGTGTGCCTCGAACTCCAACGTGCGCCGTTTGCGTGCACATCTGCCACCTCGTGGGCTTCCTCCGCACGGGCCGAACAAGGAAGGTCCACAAACCGTTGATACAACGATCGCGGGGCTTTCCTGGATCGGGAACGATAAACGCGCTTATGGTCGCAAACCGGCGATCCACTTCGGCGCCCTCCTTGTTGAGATCCGCTTGATCTTCTGGAGGTGTAAAGTGTATACTACACAAAGGACCACAATGAAGAAATTCGGGGCCACCATCCGCAGACTGCGCGAGGAGAAGGGCATCTCGTTGCGCAAATTCGCTGAATCCGTGAAGGTCAGCCCCACGTACCAGTCGAAGATCGAGCGCGACGAGTTGCCGCCGCCGGGTGAAGACACCGTAAGGCGCATGGCGATGGCTCTGGAGCAGGACGAAGACGAACTCCTGGGCCTGGCGGGCAAGGTCTCGTCGGATCTGGACGAGATCATTAAGGCCCGGCCGCAACTGATGGCGAACTTTCTCCGCACGCTTAAAACCGTCCCGGAAGACAAGCTCAGAAAGATCCAGAAGGACCTCGAAAAGGCGCGCTAACGCAACCGCACCGTTGACGCGCCCGCCGGGATGGCCTCCCTACCCGCGACAATGGTGACGTGCCCCCGTATGCACGGCGCCTCAAGGCAGCAACGATCGAAGGGCGCGCAACCGTCCTGTTGCTCGACTGCCAAGTTCGGCTCGGGCTCATCAAGGAACCGCCAGTCCCGGTAGACGAGATCCTCGAACGCTTCCTCGGCTTCACGCTGGACCTGGTGGACCTTGGCGATCTCGCCGCACACGGAGCGACGAACGTCGCACAGCGTACTGTCATGATCGACCAGGCGCTGGATCCGGTCGAGCATCTCGCGATGGAAGGGCGCTTCAACTTCACCGTTGCCCACGAGATCGGCCATATCCGGCTCCATAGCGGTGTCGATCATTTCGAGGCTCCGAAAGAGCCGAATCCGCGGTTCGTCGCCAGCTACCAGGAGTTCGAGCGGCAGGCCGACCTATTTGCTTCCTTCTTGCTGATGCCGCGATCGCTTGTCGTGAAGGCCTGGACGAAGGTCCACAGCAGCGCCGATCCGATCGTCGTAACACCCGAGCTTAAGGCAGTCGGAATCGAGAATTTCGGCTCGCGCGAGGCGTTCCTGAGGGCCTGGAATGAGAGGCAC
>DATMXS010000015.1:0-5862 GCA_035561355.1 Bryobacteraceae bacterium
GTGTGCTCTTCGGCGCCGCGCCAGGGGCTGTCCTCGCCGCTTTCGATCATGATGTGATCGGCTTCGGGCACCTTCTCACGAACGATGCGTCCCAGTCGCTGCATGATGGCGTCGGTGACTTCCACGCGCGTGCCGGGCTCGAGTTCAACGTCGGCGCGGACTTGGCCCTCATCCACCTCGGGTTGAAGCTCTACGCCGATTGTGGGTGCCAGAAGGAGCGCTGCCACCAGTAGGGCGATGCACGAAAAGACCACGGTCGCGCGGTGATTGATCGCCCACGCGAGCGACCGTTCATGGCGGACGGCAAGACTTTCCGGCACAGCGCCCGCGATGCGGTATAGCGCCCGCATGATGCGCGAGCGAGGCTCCGAGGGCTGCCTCAAGATGCGGGCTGCAAGTACGGGAACGATCGTGAGGGCGACCAGAAGCGAACACAGCAGCGAGAACGAGACAACATAGGCGAGTTGCTTGAAGGTTTGCCCGCTCATACCGGCCATGAACACGACCGGGACGAACACCGCGACCGTCGTAAGAGTGGAGGCGGTGACCGCCGTGGAGACCTCGCTGCTGCCCTCGACGGCTGCGCGCCGGAGGTCCGAACCCTGCTCACGATGCCGGAAGATGTTTTCGAGGACAACGATGGCGTTGTCCACCAGCATGCCAACCCCCAGGGCGAGGCCGCCGAAGGAGACCGTGTTCAGGGTGAAGCCGGAGAAGTACATCAGCGCAAACGTCGCGATAACGGCAATCGGAATCGAGACACCGATCACGACGGTGCTGGCAAAGCTCCGGAGAAAAAAGAGCAGGATGACGACCGCCAGCAAGGAGCCGACGATGGCAGACTCGCGCACGTTCTGAATGGACGCCCGGATGAAATCCGCACTGTCCATCGTGGTGTTCACCCTCACGTTTGGATAGTCGCGGTGGATACGCTCGATCTCACGCTTCACGCCGTCGGAGACCTCGACAGTGTTTGCGCCGGACTGCTTATTGATGAAGAGGCGGACGGCGGGGTTGCCGTCCACACTCACGATCTGGTTGATCTCCTCCGTCGAATCCTCCACCAGGGCAACGTCACGCAGGTAGATGGGGACGCCGTTTCGGGCCGCGATGACGAGACCGCGCAGTTGCTCGACATCCTGGAATTCGCCCTGTGTCCGTAGCAGGACCTGGAAACGTCCTTCACTGACCTGGCCTACCGGAAGGTTCACGTTTTCGCGCTGGATCGCCTGCACGATCTGCGAGACCGGCATATCGAGCCCGCGCAGTTTGTTGAGATCGAGATCGACGTGAATCTCGCGCCGGAGGCCGCCTCGTACGCTGAACTGCGCGACTCCGGGCACGCGCTCCAGACGGTACTGGATGTTCTTTTCGACGAACTGACGAAGCGTTCTCGGATCCATGTCCGGCGATGCGACAGAGAGGAACATGATGGGGAACTGCGAGACGTCGAATTTGTAGATGACTGGAGGGTCCATGTCTTCCGGCAGCGACCCGCGGCGGCGGTCGAGGCGGGAGCGGAGTTCGTTGGCAGCTTCATCCAGGTCGGTTCCGTACGTAAAGCTAACGCGAATGGAGGAGGAGCCCTCTGAGGATGTGGACGTGATCTCCTCGACGCCGGGCGCGGCCGCAAATGCCTGCTCGAGCGGGCGCGTGACCAGATTTTCCATTTCTTCCGGCGCGACACCCTCATACGTCGCGGAGACGCTGAGCGTGGGATACACAATTTCCGGCATCAGGTCGACTGGAATGTTGATGAACGCGATGGCGCCAAGCAGGATTGCAATGAGGCACACCATCAGCGTCGTGACGGGACGCCGTATGGAAAAATGCGGGAGGTTCATCGTACTACTCCAGCGGCCGCACGGGCGGGATCATTCGCGGCGGACTGAGCCTTCCCCGCCGGCGCGATCTGGTCGCCTTCACGAATCATCGCGGCGCCGCGCCCGACGATGCGCGTTCCAGGCTCGAGGTTTGCGACAACCTCGACCTGTCCGCCGGCGGTCTGGCCCGTTTCCACGGGCGTGAAGACCGGAGTGTTTTCCTGGGCCAGGAAGACGCCGGGCTGCTTGCCTCGGTAGACCAGCGCGTCGCGGGGGATGAGCACCGCCTGCCGCGTGGAGGCGAGGTCCAGTTCGACTCGGGCAAACATCTCAGCTTTAAGCCGCTGGCCGGGATTGGGCACCTCAATCTCGATCGTCGCGCTACGTGTGGCGGGATCGAGCACGGGGCCGATACGGGCGACACGCCCGCGGAACACCTCGTCTCCGTAGGCATCCACACGGACGGAAGCCGTATCCCCCGGCCGCAACTTGCCAAGCTCCCGCTCGGGAAGCGTGGCTGCAGTAACCATGGTGCTCAGGTTCACCACCCGGACCACCGGCGTGGTGGGGCTGACGAGCGCCCCGACATCCACATAACGATTGGCGACCACGCCTGTGATCGGGGATGTGATCCTCAACTGCTCCAGCCGTATATTCAACTCGCGCAACTCTGCCTGCGCCTGCTGTTGCTGGGCTTCGGCAAGATCCATCTGCGCCCGGACCACGGCGGAAGTTGTCTGACTGGTTGCAAAATCCTGAGCGGAGATCAGGCCTTCGTCCCGCAGACTACTGGCGCGCTTCAGCTCCGCCTGCGCGTTCTGGAACTCCGCCTTGCGCTGCGCCACACCGGCGTGAGCCACCGAGAGGGCGGCAGCGGCGCGCTGGACCTGCTGCTTCAACTCGTCATCCTCGAAAACGGCGATTACAGCGCCCCTCCGGACCGTATCCCCGACGTGAACGGTGATGCTCTGGACCCGTCCGGGGACCTTCGGGGCGATGTCCACCTGCTCCTTGGGCTTGAGAGCACCCGCCAATGTGAGACTCTCCTTCAGCTCACCCCTGCTGACTTCGACCAATTCGACACTGACGACGCGCGCAGGACTCTTCGCGGCGGCTTCACAGCTCGGAGCCGATTTCCCGGACCTCGTGTACGCCCAAGCAGCCGCGAAGAGCACGGCAACGGCTAACACTATCAGCGATATACGCGCTTTGTTTCGGAACACTAAGCCCCTTCTCCGAGCAGTTGCACCGATCCCCGCGGCACAGCCCTTGTAGACTTGGGCGCGAACTGAGGCCGGAAGGTTTCGGTTCTACTCTCGAAATGCGGCTGGGGCGGGTTGCCGGGGCGGTGCGGACGACCGGCCACCCCGGACAGCCGAACTACCCTGCTTCGAAGCCAAACTGATCGGCGAGTTGCTTGAGCGGATACCACTCCTCCTGCTCGACCGAGGCGATCGCGGGTGTTCCCGCCGTGTCTAAACACACTGTGCCGAACGGCCCGGCGGGCACGGGATAGACCGGCGCGGTAAGATTCGGAGCCGTGAAGTCGAGCAATTCAACAAGATTATTCGCTGCCGCGTCACGAGGCGCGAGAGGAGGCAGTCCCCAGCGCCATTCGATCATTTTCAGCACCGAAGCGTGGTCGAACGTAGTATGGGACACAAGTCCACGGCGCGCGAACGGCGAGATGACAAGCAGAGGAACTCGGAACCCGCGCAAAGCGTGCGCTCGGACGCGGTCGGGCGCGTAGCCGGGCGGAACGTGGTCAAAGAAACCGCCCCACTCGTCATAGTTGATGACGAATACGGTCCGCTCCCACGCCGGCCCAGTGGACACGGCTGTGTAAATGAGGTTCAGAAAAGCCTGGCCGTTCCGAAGGTCCGCGTGCGGGTGGTCGTCATTTGAGAGCCCTTCCAGTTCACCCAGAAAGCGAGGCTCGACAAATGACACGTGCGGCAGCGTGCCAGCGGCTGCGTCGGCGAGAAACTGCGGTAGCAGGCGGCTGATACCGACGTACTTCGACCCCCACAGGGCGACCATCGGGATATCGCTGTAGTAGTACCTGCCGCTGAGCCCGGCTTCGGCGAGCCTGTCCCAGATGGTCGGAAGCGAGGTTTGCTCGAAGGTAAACTCCACGCGGTCGGTCTGGGCGGAGTGCTGATAGAGTCGGTTCGGTATGGTTTCCGCCATGATGGCGGAGAAGTAGCGATCGGAGGTGGCCCAGTAGGGCGCGGCGGGGCCAAGGAACGCAAAGTCCTGCGCGGTGTAGTACCCAATCGCATACTCGTCGTTCTGTCCGGCCCGCAGCCAGCCGTCGCAAGCGCCATTGTTGTACTCCACTCGCCCTCCCTCGTAAGAGTGGTCGGGGTCCGGATGCCCGCAGCCTTGGAAGTCGGGGGCGAGCGCGTACGTCGAATGCGGGGTGCCGTCGCCATCGTAATACGTGAGACCGGCCTGTCTGCCGTCGGCGTTCGGAAGCCACCCCAGCATGTGATCGAACGATCGGTTCTCCATCATGACGACCACGACGTGGTCGAACGGAGCGTCCTTCCCTTTCCCAAAGGCGAAGGGCGCGCCGGCGGCGGCGGAAGCGACGGCGAGCGAGCGCAAGAAGTCCCTGCGGCTGGTGTGTCCCATAGCATCTCTCCTTATGGTTCGATTATCGCGAGCAGGATCCCGGAGCACAAACTGAGGGCCCGGCTGCCGCGGCATAATTTTACAGATGAGGACGAGAACAGGCGGCGGTCCGACGCGGCGTCAAGCGTTGTCGCTGTTGTTGAACGTGACGGCGCTGCGCTCAGCTGCGCCGGGACGCTGGCGAAGCGAGGAGATCCGGCGGTTTAAGGCGCCGGAGGCGAACCAGGCGGTGGCCGTGGACGCTGCGCACGTTTACGCGATCGGCAACCACGTCATCGCCAAGTACGACAAGCGAACGGGAGAGCGGGTTGCCGGGTGGGAGTGCGAGACCGGCAGGCCGCTGATGCACCTCAACAGCGGCGTGGTGCGCGAGGGCGTGCTGTATTGCGCGCACTCGAACTATCCTGGCGTTCCGATGGTCAGTTCGATCGAGATGTGGGAGACGAAGACGCTGCGGCACAGCGGAAGTCACAGCTTCGGTATCTTCGGCGGGTCGGCCACATGGATCGACTTCCAGGCGGCCCACCGCTACGTCACCTTCGCCCATTATGGGAACCGCGCGGCGGAGCCGAACCGCGATCCGAAATGGACCACGCTCATCCAATTCGATGCCGAGTGGCGGCACGTGCAGGGCTGGGTCTATCCGGAGGAGGTGATTGCCAAACTCGGAGACTACTCCATTTCCGGCGGCGTGTTCGCGGGCGAAGGCAGGATCTTCTGCACGGGTCACGATAACCCTGAGATCTACGTCCTCCGGTTCCCGCAAGGCGGTTCGACTTTGGTGCTGGAGGATACGTTCGCCGTGCCGAATCAGGGACAAGGGATCGCCCGGGACGCCTCCGACCCCGGGACTCTCTATGCGATCGACAGGGCGAAGGGGGAAGTAATCGTAATGCGGGTGCGACCAGACCGGCAGGAGTGAGGAGCGAACGGTAGTCCGCGCTCCTCGCTCCTCGCTTCTAGCTCCTCGCTCTTGCCGCTCAATCCATGCGGCCCCAATGTCGAGTAGTATGTACGGGAGGAACCGCCCATGAAACGACGTGATTTGCTCCGCTCCGCCGCCACCTCCGCGGCAGGATTGACGATTTTGAAAAGCGGCGTACTGAGGGGGCAGAACGCTCCCAGCAACAAGCTGAACGTCGCCCTGATCGGCGTGTGGGGCCGGGGAACCGCGCACTACAACGTGCTCAGGAATGAGAACGTCGTCGCGCTGTGCGACGTCAACGATCTCCGGACGAAGGAAGCACTGGAGATTTTCCCGAAGGCCAAGACGTACTACGACTGGCGCAGGGTGCTGGACCAGAAAGATGTCGAAGCCGTCGTCATCTGCACGGCGGATCATCATCACGCGTTCATTGCGAATTGGGCGCTGAACCGCGACATGCACGTGTTCTGCGAGAAG
>DATMXS010000016.1:0-3675 GCA_035561355.1 Bryobacteraceae bacterium
CTCGCCGCCACTCCGGCTATCGCATTCTCGATCGCCTTCCGCGTGACGATGTCGCGGGGCTTGAGGTCTCGCCGCACTGCGTCGAGAATGACCTCCCCGCAGCGGAAGCAGACGTCGCCCTTGCCGGGATCGACCTGCGGCACCGCAGCCGTGCCCATTGGCGACAGGCCGATCAGTTCCATCACGGTGGCCATTGTGTTCGCGGTGTACTGGCCCCCGCAGGCGCCCGCGCCCGGACAGGCCGCGTTCTCGATGGCGAGCAACTCGCCGTCGGTGATGCGGCCGGCCGCGTTCGCCCCCACCGCCTCGAAAACGTCCTGAACGGTGAGGTCGCGTCCCTGGTAGCGCCCCGGCATGATCGTGCCGCCGTACAGGATCAGCCCCGGAACGTTGAGCCGCAGCAGCGCCATGGCCGCTCCGGGAATCGTTTTGTCGCAGGCCACCAGGGCAACGATGCCGTCGAACATGTGGCCGCGCGCCACCAGTTCGATGGAATCGGCGATCACCTCGCGGCTCACCAGCGAGGCTTTCATGCCCTCGGTGCCCATCGTGACCCCGTCGCTGATGGCGATGGTGTTGAATTCCATCGGCGTGCCGCCCGCCGCACGGATGCCGTCCTTCACCCTCGCGGCCAGTTCGCGCAGGTTGTAATTGCACGGCATGGTCTCGATCCAGGTGTTGGCGACCCCAATGATCGGTTTCTTCAGGTCCTCGTCGGTAAAACCGATGGCCTTGAGCATGGCGCGCGCCGGCGCGCGATCCCGCCCCTGAGTGATTGCATAGCTGTGAAGCTTCATACGGGTTTGTCCCATCGTAACAAGCCGGGCGCGAAACCGGTGCCGGCAAGATGTAAATCCCGTCCTGCAGGGCGAGATTTCGCCCTTTTCCCGGGCAGCGGCCGGGGTGTACTATCACCTTGTGTTTGGGACTGTCATCAACACAGCGCTCCATTGTTCCCCGGCAGCGGTAATGATCACCGATTGTAGCGGCGCCATTCAGTGGGTCAACGCCGCCTTCACCGAAATCACGGGATATTCGGCCGGGGAAGCAATCGGACAGACGCCCCGGCTCCTGAAGTCCGGCAGGCAGAACGCCGCCTTCTATGAAGCCCTGTGGGGCGCCATTTTGTCCGGAGCGCCCTGGCGCGGCGAAATCCTCAACCGCCGGAAGAGCGGCGAGCTTTACCTCTCCGAGCAGACCATTAGCCCAGTCGCCAGCCCTGCCGGAGCGATCACCCATTTTGTCTCCATCCAGAGCGACATCACGGAACGCAGGCGGGCCGAGGAAACGCTGCTGCGCCGGGAGCGAGACCTGGCGGAGGCCCAACGCCTCGCCGGAGTGGGCAGTTGGGAATGGAGTGCCGAAACCGACGAGGTCACTTGGTCCGATGAGCTTTACCGTTTGATCGGCCTGGACCCCCGTTCCCCCGCCCCGGCCTTCCGGGACCAGGACAGGATCTATTCCGCCGAGAGCATTGCGCGGCTCCGTGCGGCCGTTTCCGAAGCGGTCGCGACCGGCACAGGCTACGAGCTTGCACTGGAAATGATTCGCGCCGATGGCGACTCCCGGTGCCTGGTCTGCCGGGGCGAAGTCGTCCGGGACGAACAAGGGCGCATCACAGGACTCCGCGGCACGGCCCAGGATATGACCGAGCGGAAGCGCGCCGAAGACGCCCTACGGGACACCGATTCGGCTCTTCGTGCCCTCCTGAACACGACCTCCGACTCCGTCCTGCTGCTGGACTCGAACGGAACGGTACTGATCGCGAACGAAACGGTGGCCGCCCGGCTGGGCACGACACCCGAGAATATGGCGGGCGGTTGCGTTTTCGATCTGCTTCCGGCCGAAGCTGCCGAGGTCAGGAAGGCTCGCCTGCTTCAGGCCATCCATGAGCGCAGGGCCATCCATTATTGCGACTCGCGCGCGGGCTCTTCGCTCGAAAACTGCGTCTACCCGATACCCGATGCCGATGGCCGCATCACCCGCGCCGCCGTATATAGCCGCGATGTCACGGAGGCAAGAAGGGCGGAGGAGGCCCTGCGCGAGTCCGAGCGGCGGTTCAGGGGACTACTCGAGAACGTTGGCATTCTGGCCGTCATCATCGACCACGATTGGACCATTACCTTTTGCAACGACCATTTCCTCCAGGTGACGGGCTGGTCGCGCGATGAGCTCATCGGCGCCAATTGGCTGGAGCGCTGCATTCCCGCTCATGAACGGGACAAACTAAAAGCGCTCTTCCGCGACTCTGCTTCTGGCGGCCCCTTCCCTCTCCACTACGGCAACTCTCTTCTGACGAGAGATGGAACCGAGCGGTGGATCGAGTGGGACAACTCGCCGTTGCGGGCTGAGGACGGGAGACTGGCAGGCACGGCCAGCCTCGGCAGGGACCTCACCAGGCAGCGCACGCTCGAAGAGCAGCTTCGCCAGTCGCAGAAACTGGAGGCCATCGGCCGGCTCGCCGGCGGCGTGGCTCACGACTTCAACAACCTGCTGACCGTCATCAGCGGCTATACCGAGCTTCTTCTCGCAGAGCATAAACACCGCGGTCCCTCCCGTCTGCCGCTCGAGGCGATCCGGACGGCTTCGCAGCGGGCCACCGAACTTGTCCAGCAGTTGCTCGCGTTCAGCCGGAAGCAAATGCTGCAGCCGAAGGTGCTGGACGTCGGGGCAATTTTGCATGAGTCGGTCAAGATGCTCCACCGGCTCATCGGGGAGCACATTGAATTGACTTGCCGGTCGGATCCGGCCCTCTCCAACATCGAGGCCGATCCCGGCCAGATCCACCAGGTCATCATGAACCTGGCGCTGAACGCCAGGGATGCCATGCCGAATGGCGGCACTCTCACCATCGAGGCCGCCAATGCGGCGCTCGATGAAGGCTACGCCGCCTGCCACCCGGACGTGCAGCCCGGCCGGTACGTGAGGCTCACTTTCATCGATACGGGCTGTGGCATGGATGAGGCCACGCGCGAGCGCATCTTCGAGCCGTTCTTTACCACCAAGGGAGTGGGCAAGGGCACCGGCCTCGGGCTGTCCACCGTCTACGGCGTTGTGAAACAGAGCGGCGGCCATATCGCGGTGTCGAGCCAACCGGAGCACGGCACCACCTTCGAGGTCTACCTCCCGGCCGCGAACCGAAGGGCCGCCAGACCCAGGCGGCGCAAGGCTGCCACCGCGCAGGCCGAAGGTGCCGTTCTCGTGGTGGAGGACGATCCCACCGTCCGCGCACTGACGGCCGACAGCCTGAGACGGTTCGGTTACAATGTGCTCGAAGCGGCCGAAGGCGCGCAAGCGCTGGATATCCTCCGCGCGCACCCGAACCCGATCGAACTCCTCGTCACCGATGTGGTGATGCCTGGGATGGGCGGACTCGAATTGGCCGAGCGGATCCGAGGCCTCCAGCCCGAAATCAAGGTGCTGTTCGTTTCCGGTTATGCGAACCGCCCGCAGTTCCCGAACTCCCTTCGCGCGGCATTTCTACCGAAGCCATACACCGCGCAGGTGTTGGAGTCGAGCGTCCGCCGCCTGCTGAACAAGAAGGCGTAGTTCCCGCCGCCTACGGTTCCAGCCAGATGCGGACCCGGTTGCTTTCGCGATTCCCGGTTTCGATGTAAAGCTCCGCGGGACCGGCATTCACGATCGCCGGCAACTGGACTTCAATCAGATACAGGC
>DATMXS010000017.1:0-11255 GCA_035561355.1 Bryobacteraceae bacterium
GCGCCTGAGGACCTGAAAACCGGCTTCCGTCAGTTGGTCTACGGTAAGTTCTCGACGGCCGTGGCCCTGCCGTCCGGCCTGAATCTTGAGAGAGTCTCCTGCCGGCTGCGCGATGGCGTGCTGGACATCGAGATACCGGTCGCCGAGCAGATGAAGCCGCGGCAGATCCAGATTCAGACCGGCGACCAGAAAGCCATCGCCGCGTAATCTCATGCAGCAGCGGCCGCTTTTCGCGTGCCGCGTTCTTCTCCGCGAGTGGGCCGCCCGCAAGGGCGGCCTTTTTTTGTGCCTGTCTCCTACGCTGCGATCTTCGCTCCGTTTCTGCTGTAATCGGAGGCTATGCGGATCATCGCGCTTGTCCTCTTCCTCGTCCACATTCTCCTCGCCCAGCCGAACGCCCTCGACGGCTTCGACTCCTACGCCACCCGCAGCCTGAAGGACTTCGACGTCCCCGGTATCGCAGTCGCCGTCGTAAAGGACGGTCAGGTTGTCCTCGCCAAAGGTTACGGCGTCCGCAAGCTCGGCGACCCCGCCCGCGTGGACGAGAACACGCTTTTCGGAATCGCGAGCATCTCAAAGGCGTTCACCGCCGCCTCGATTGCCATGCTTGTTGACGAGGGCAAGCTCAAGTGGGACGACCGCGTCATCGACCACATGCCGTCGTTCCAGCTCTCCGATCCTTACGCCACGCGCGAGATGACCGTTCGCGACCTCCTTTGCCACCGCAGCGGCCTCCCGGCGTACGGCGGCGACCTCCTGAGCTTCGCCTATGACCGCCCCCGCGGCGAGATCCTCCGCCGCCTGCGCTATCTCAAGCCCGCCACCAGCTTCCGCGATCGCTACGCGTACCAGAACAATATGTTCCTTGCGGCCGGCGAGCTGATCCCGCTCGTAACCGGCAAGAGTTGGGACGACTTCATCGCCGAGCGGATCTTCAACAAGCTCGGCATGACGTCCTCCAGCACGAGCTTCACTGCCCTCGCCTCGCACTCGAACAAAGTGACGCCGCACGCGCGCATCCCGCTCAACACCGGCGCGCTTCGCCCGGTGGTCTGGCAGAAGGTGGATGGCATCGGACCCGCGGCCTCCATCAATTCGAACGTCAAGGACATGGCCCAGTGGATCAAGGCCCAGCTTGCGGGCGGCGAATACCCGGGAGGCCGTCTGTTCAGCGAGGCGGCGCAGCGGCAGATGTGGTCGCCGCAGATGGTGTTGCCGGCCGGCGGTCCGCCGAGCGGGAAGACGCCGCGTTCGAAATTCTCGGCCTACGGGCTCGGGTGGTCTATCTCGGAGTACCGCGGCCGGAAAGTGCTGTCGCACGGTGGCGCACTCACCGGCATGTTCAGCCGCCTCATGCTGGTGCCGGAGGAGAAGATTGGCGTCGTCGTCCTGACCAATAGCGAGACCGCCATCGGCCCGGCCCTCGCCTACCGTGCTGTGGACGCGTTCCTCGGCGGCCCGGCGGAGGACTGGACTGCCGCCTATGTCGAACAGGCCCGCCAAGCCGAAAAGCGCGCGACTGAGCGCGTCGGCAAGCAGGAGGCAGAGCGCAACAAGACCTCGAAACCCTCGCTCGCCCTCCCGGCCTATGCAGGCACGTACGACTGCGACCTCGTCGGCCCTGCCCGGATTGCGCCCATGGGCGCGAGTCTCCACATCGTCCTCGACCCTTCCGACGCCGGCACCGGCGAGGCCGAACACTGGCAGTACAATACCTTCCTGATCCGCTGGAAGGACCCGACTGTCGTCAAAGCGTTCCTCACGTTCCAACTCGCGCCCGATGGCAAGGTCCTCGGCTTCCGTATGGAGCAAGCCGAAGAGGGCGACCCCAGCTTCGATTTCGAGAATTTGGAATACGTAAAGCGGACGCCCACGTCCGCGCGGGGCTTCTAACCCGGTCCTGCAATTTACTTCAGTGCGGCGCGGGCGGCGGGGACGTCGTCGTAGAACTTGAAGATGCTGTCAAGGCGGGTCACCCGGAAACTTTCCCGGACGGCGCCGGCCGCGCCGGCCATCAGAAGGGTGCCGCCGGTTTCAAGCACGCGGCCCAACGCTGCGATGAAGCGGCCGATGCCTGTGCTGTCGATGTGGGTGACTCCAGCCAGGTCGACGATGATCCTGCGCCGGCCCTTCTTTAGCAGGGCGGTGATCATCTCCTCGACGGCGGCGTTGTCCGTCCCGAGCATGATCCGGCCGGCAAGCGTGATCAGGTCGATCCCGGGTGCAAGCTCGCTGTGTGAGATCTGTAGGCTTGCGGTTTTCACAGACTTACGATTATAGCCACGGGCGGAGCCTCCGGCGCGCAATCCTTCGCGTTCTTCAATAGGCGGCGCGGAACAGAAAACGCAGCCCCCACGTACTACTTTCTGGAACCGGAGAGGGTTTACGTGAATCCAAATGGTTGAAAGCTCAACCTCAAAGGTGGGTGGGACAATATGAAACGTCTCTGGTCTCGCGCGTCCAGCGCCTGGTGCCATGCGATGCACCCGGCGCCAATGTGGCCTGTCAAAGGCTATTACACATGCCCCAAGTGCCTGCGGTCGTACCGCGTGCCGTGGGAGCAGGAGTGTTCCACAGCGCGCACCGAAAACCAGGCCGGGGCCGTAACCCGCACCGCAGCCGCGGCGGTAGCCACCGCCATCGCATCCCATTAGCCGGCCGGCCGAGCCGGCGCTTACTAACCCGCAAGCAATTGCAAGGCTCGTCCGGGATCTTCGGGTCGAACGGCCCGGAGCTCCCGGTGGGCGCTGGCGGCAGTGATGGAAGTTTTGCCGCCAGCGACTCGGCCCTGAAGCGATTTCAGCTCAGCTTCGCCCTCACCCGGTCGCTCAACACCTTCCCATCTACCCGCTTTCCCGCCAGCTTCGCCTGCGTGGCCTTCATCACCACGCCCATCTGTTTGGATGAAGTCACGCCGGTTTCCGCGATGGCGCCCTGGATGGCGGCCTCGATGTCCTCATCGCTCGCTGATGCCGGCATGTAGCTCTCAATCGTTTTGAGCTCCGCCTCTTCCTTTACGGCCAGTTCCTCGCGGTTGCCCTTGCGGAACATCTCAGCGGCCTCGTTCCGTTGTTTGATGAGAGTGTTCAGAATCTGCATCTCCGTCTTCTCATCCAGCGGCTTCATGGTGTCCACTTCGTGCTTCTTGAGGGCGGTCTTGATCATGCGCAGCGTACCAAGCCGGGCCTCTTCCCGGGCCTTCATCGCCCCGGTCATGTCTTTCTGAATGCGGTCAAGCAGGCTCATGGTTGTGCTATTCTCATGGAACATTTCACCACCATGTACATCCGGAAACAACGCCTTTTAACACCGGGCCCGACCCCTCTTTACCCCGGGGCCTTACAGGCGATGATGGCCTCCGATATCCATCATCGGACGGAAGACTTCCGCAAGGTCTACCGAACTGCGCTTCAGGACCTCAAAGAGGTTCTCGGCACGACCCACGATGTTCTCGTTTTCGCGTCCTCGGGCACGGGCGCTATGGAGGCTGCAGTCTCCAACCTGTTCTCTCGCGGCGACAAGGTGATTGTCTGCTCGGCCGGGAAATTCGGTGAACGCTGGGTCGAGATGGCGAAGGCTTTCGGCCTGGATGCGGTTGTACTCACCGCTGAATACGGCGATACGGTCGCGCCCGAGCGGCTTGAGAACGCGCTCAAGGAGAACCCGCAGACGAAGGGCGTCTTCGTTCAGGCCTCCGAGACCTCGACAGGCGCCGCGCACAACATCGAAGCCATGGCGAAATCCGTCCGCGCCACGGATGCCGTCTTCGTCATTGACGCCATCACTGGCTTCGGCACCATGCGGCTCGACATTGAAGGCTGGGGGCTGGACGTTGTCATCGGCGGCTCGCAGAAGGCGTTCATGATTCCTCCGGGCCTCGCGTTCATGACCGTCAGCCCGAAGGCCTGGAAGCTCTCCGAAACGTCGAGTCTCCCGCACTTCTACTTCAACCTTAAGAAGGAGAAGAAGAGCGCGGACGCCGGCGAATCGAGCTGGACTCCCGCCACGAGCCTCATCCTGGCGCTCGGCGCGGCCCTCCAGTACATCAAGCAGATCGGAATGCCCAAGCTCATCGAGAACGCCCAGTTGTTGGCGCGCGCCACTCGCGAAGCCTCTGCGGCACTCGGGTTGGAGCTGTTCTCGCCGAACTCGCCGGGTTCCTCCGTCACGGCTATCAAGCCGCCTGCCGGCATGGATTCAAGCGTCATCGTGAAGGAATTCCGGAATCGGTTCGGCGCGATCATCGCCAACGGCCAAGGCTCGATGAAGGGCAAGATCTTCCGCATTGCGCACCTGGGCTACTTCGATTTCCCCGACCTGTTCGCCGTAGTGGCGGGTCTCGAAATCATCCTGGCCGCGAACGGCGTCCCTATGGAGATGGGCAAGGGCGTTGCGGCTGTTCAGAAGGTTTACCTGGAAGCCGAGAAGGCCCGAGCGGCGGGAGCCTAGTATGAACATCCTGGTTGCCGAACCGATGGCGGAAGCCGGCATAGAGCTTCTGAAGCAGCCCGGCTGGAACGTTTGGGTTTCAAACCCGAAAGAGTACCAGGGCTGCCTCGCTGAAGCGGACGCGCTCATGGTGCGGAGCGCGGTGAAGGTTACGCGCGAGGTCCTCGAGAAAGCGCCGCGCCTGCGCGTCATCGGCAGGGCGGGAGTAGGCGTCGATAACGTCGATCTCGCGGCTGCCACCGCGGCCGGTGTCATCGTCATGAACACGCCGGGCGGCAATGCCGTCTCCGTAGCGGAGCATACCATTGCCCTGATCCTCGCCATGGCCCGCTCCATTCCGCAGGCGTCCGCCTCCACGAAGACCGGCAAATGGGAGAAGAAGAAGTTCCTGGGCAACGAAGTCCGCGGCAAGACGCTCGGGGTCCTCGGGCTCGGAAGCATCGGCCGCGAAGTCGTCCGCCGCGCGCGTGCATTCGAAATGCGCATCGTGGCAAGCGATCCTTATGTAAACCCGCAGGTGGCCGAAGACCTTAGCATCGAACTGGCCGACATCGATACCCTCTTCGCCCAGAGCGATTACATCACGCTCCACCTCGCCCTCACGCCCGAAACGCGCAACCTCATCTCCCGCGAGGCTATCGCGAAGATGAAGCCGGGCGTCCGCATCGTGAATTGCGCACGCGGCGAGATGGTTGACCAGCAGGCGCTCTCAGATGCCCTCGAAGCAGGTCAGGTGGCCGGAGCGGCCCTTGATGTGTTCTCGCCGGAGCCGCCGGGACCGGATCTGAAGTTGCTCTCCTTCGACGGCATCGTGGCGACGCCACATATCGCGGGCTCGACCGAAGAAGCGCAGGAGATCGTCGGCGTCCGCATTGCCGAGCAAGTCGTCGATTACCTCAAGAACGGCGTCGCGGTGAACGCTGTCAATATGCCGCCGCTGACTCCGGAGCAGTACCGGACACTCGGCCCGTACATCGGGCTCGCGGAACGGCTCGGCAGCCTGGCGGCCCAGATCGCACAGGGCACGCCGACCGGTGCGCGCCTGGTGTACTCAGGGAAAGCCGGGGACGGTAGCACGCACCTGATCCGCAACTCGGCAATTGTCGGGATGCTGAACCGCTGGCTCTCCCGGCGGGCTACCCTCGTCAACGCGATGCAGATCGCGACGGACCGCGGCTTGACCGTTTCTGAGAGGCACGGCGAAAAGAAAGCCGCCTACGTGGATTCCGTAACCGTGGAACTCGAGACGGATGCCGGCGTCAGCAGCGTCGAAGGCGCTGTCGTGCTAGGCAAGCCCCGCCTCATGCGCGTAGACGGCATCACGTGCGAAGCGCCGCTCTCCGGCCACCTGCTGTTCATGAAGAACCAGGACGTGCCTGGCGTGATCGGCCACGTCGGAACGGTGCTCGGGGAAAACGGCATCAACATCGCGAACTTCTCCTTGGGGCGACGTGACCATCCGCTCGCGCCGGGGGAACCGCTCGAAGCGCTCGCGGTCGTCGAGACGGACGCCGCAGTTTCCGATGACGTCATCGCGCAGTTGAAGCAGAACCCGGCGGTGAAGGTGGCCCGCTCGGTTGGGCTCATAAGCCCCGCCGAATAGGTTCAGAAAGCGATCGAGGCGCCCACAAACGGCCCGGCTACCTTGATCCGCGTAGTCCGGGTCGAACTTCGGATCGACCCGGAACAGCCGGTAACCGGCGCTGATGCGAAGCAGCCGCAACGGTCGGACGCGCACGCCTGCTTCGCCGTTGTACGTATATCCGTAGCCTCCAAGCGAGATGCCCGAAGCTTCGGCGAAAATCCCGAGCGCCCGGTGCGGCGCCGCATCCAGCGCCAGGCCGAACGTCGGGTATCCGATGGCCCGCTTATCTGCTGCGACGACCTCGAACTGGGGCGCCTCGAGAGAAGCATCGAACCAGAGCCCGTGGGCTTCCACCAGCGGCCCCAGCCGGAACCGCCCGTCACCAGCCTCGATGAACTGCCAGGACCAACCCAGCCGCGCGTGATTCAAGTCCAGGCGCGAGATCACGCGAGTGCCAAGCGTATACGTCTGGTTCCCGAATTGGATGGTGCGCACCACCTGTGAATCGGCGCTCCAGCGAAACGGCGTGAAACCGAACCGCAACCGGTGGCGGGAGCCGGGCCGGACTGTTACCGCCAAGTCGAAAAAGCCGCGATCCTCCAGCCCGAGGTCGCGTTCGAAGTCGATTTCCGTAAATAGCTGCGGAGCGTCGATCCGGGCGCGGTTCACCGCATCCGTAAACCAGTAGCGGCCTTCCACCTCGAACCGCTGCGCCGCTGCCGGAAATGCGAACAGCAGTGCGCACAGGAGTGGTGCAACACCGCGAGTGCGGAGATTCCGTCCCCCTGTAAGCATCCCCGAGTCCTATTGTATCCGCGCCCAGCCGCGTGCCGGCTCGCGCCTAACGGAAGGGGGCTACACGGAACACGTCGCCGCTCGGAGGACCAAGCCGTACGCAGAGGAGATACCGGCCGTCGGGAGACAGAGAGAATGGCCCGGTTCCGATCGGAGGCAGAGGCTCGGGGTAATCCACCAGGGCGCGGTCGCGTCCGGTGGCGGCGTCGTGAAAATAGAGCGTCTGGCGAGCGGCGGATTCGGGATGCGCACCCAGGTAATAGAGACCGCGCGATGCCAGCGCCCAGCAACTCGTGCAATACGGAACCAAGCCGTCCAGAACCGGTTTAGCCTCGGACGACGCCAGATCCAAACGCCATAGCACCGTTCCGGAAGGCTCGCGTACAAAGTAGAGACCTGCGCCGTCGGGCGATGCGCCCAGCGACAAACCGCGCACCGCGGTGATCTGGGATGCCGGCCCGCCCTGGACCGGAATGCGGGCAATCCCCTTGGTTCCCGCGTAAATCCACTTGCCGTCCGGCGAGTAGACCGGGTGGTATCCGTTTTGGCCGAGCGGCCGCGTGCTCCAGACACCATGCTCGCCCTCACGCGCAACGAACAGGTCGCCACTGCGCGCGTTATTAAAGACGATCGCGCGCCCGTCAGGCGCCCAGCGGCCGACGGACGGACGCAAGCTACCCTGCGTGACTTGGACGGGGTTGCCGCCGTCGTCGTCCGAGACCCAGAGTTGTTCCTCTCCCGAGCGATCCGAGCGGAAGCAGATCCTACGGCCATCCGGCGAGTATTGTGGTGAAACGTCCTGCGCGGAAGATGCAATGATTCGGGTCCACTGCAAGGCTGATCCGGGCTTCGCCTGAAGGTCGAGACGCCAAATGTTCAGGTCGTGGTAGAGGACTGAGTAGGCAAGCGCCTGCGTATGGCGGGACACGGAGAGTTGGAGCGGGAAGTCACCATAAATTGAGGTGGAGCGGGCGTTTGCGGCAGGTCCAGCCGCAGGCATCGTCCACAGGCGGAACTCGCCGCCCTTATCCGATCCGAAGACCAGCGAAGCGCCGTTGTCGAACCAGTCGTGGCCGCTGATCTGGCCTGCAAACGACGTCAACTGACGCTGAGTTCCCCCCGAAAACGGGATCGCAAAGAGTTCCTGCCAGGAGCGGTGAAATGCGCGCACGAAGCATATGGTCTTCCCGTCCGGCGAGAACCGCGGGGCCACGTCGCCGATCAGATCCGGCCCGGGCTGCGTGAGTCTGCGCCTCGCACCGGTGGCGAACGATAGGTTGTAGAGCGAGAGCGTGCCGTACGGTGTTGCGGCGTCGGCGAACACGAGCGAAGCGCCATCGGGCGACCAGTCCAGGAACCGGTTCGCGAGACCGTACGGTGGAGGCATGACCGCGCCCGCCTCACGGGCCGGACCTCCCGCGACCGGGAGCACGATCAGGGCGCCTGTGGAACCCCGAAAGCGAATGCAGGCGAGGTGGTCGCCGTCCGGGCTCCAGGCGGGGCTGGTATACGTACCATCAGCGGGCGTGATACGGCGAGGAGGCTCTGTACTGCCCGATTGCACCCAGATTCCGCCGTTCCGCCCTCCTTCTTCTTCCCAGACAAACGCAATACGCTTCCCGTCGGGCGAAATGGCCGGCTGGATCTCGCGGCCGGGGAGTCGCGTTACGACAGTGCGGTGGGGCTGTTGCGCAGGCGCGGCTGCGGGACGGCGAGCGGCCCAGATCACGGCCAATATGGCGGCGACGGCGCAGGCCGCCAGCACCGGGACGACATAGGGCGAGCGCCTCGACGGCGGCCGAGGGGAAGGCTCCATTGGGAGCAGATCGGCGTGATCGTCCGCGCGACCCGCCGGCGAACGCGATCCGACAGGCGCGTGAGATTCCTCGTGAGGGTGGCTCGGAGCCGGCTCCTCCGTTACAGCGACTGGACCCAGAACGCGATACCCCCGGCCCGGGAAGGTCTCGATGTAGCCCGGCGCGCCCCGCCCGACACCGAGGGCCTTCCGGACCACCGCGACATTCTGGGCGAGGTTCGCCTCATCCACCACCCGGTCCGGCCACAACGCGGTCATCAGATCTTGCTTGGTTAGAACCTGACCGGAGTTCTCCACCAGCACGAGCAACGTCTCAGCGGCTTTGCGGGCCAGCCGAACGGGCTCACCGTCCTTGAGTAACACCTTGGCGCCGGCATCGAGGCGGAAGCAGCCGAAGCTATAGATGGTCCGTGTTTTCAACGGAATTCGCTCGCTTAGATTCTTCTTAGAAACATCTTAGGCCGATCCCATTGCAGCCGCTAGCCGCAGGGATCATCGTTGATCGCCGAGAGGTTAGTCTATCGCAGCGAGGAGGACCGCGCCCACGAAGGCGCGGTTTTCTTCGGGTTGGAGTGAGATCAACATGCAACTTCGATGTGTTTCCCCGTTAGCACTCCTGGCCGTATTGCTCGTCGCAGCGGCAGGACAGATTCAGGCGCAAGAGGCCCGCGGCACGATCGTGGGCAGGGTCATGGACGCGACCGGAGCCGTGATCCCCGGCGCTCCCGTGGTAGTTACCAATAAGGCGATGGGTACGAAATCCTCCGCCAGCACGAATGCGGAGGGCTTCTTCCAGGCTACTTACCTGCTCCCCGGCCAGTACCTGATCGAGATCGAGATGACCGGCTTCAAGAAGGCCGTTCGCGACGGCGTGGAAGTCCGGGTCAACGACAGAATCGAATTGAACCTGACGCTGGAGGTTGGGGCAGCATCCGAGAGCGTAACGGTCACGGCCGAAACGCCGCTTCTGAATACAGCCTCCGCATCGGTCGGAACGGTAGTCGATGCGCGCCGCGTCGCCGATATGCCGGTTTCCTACGGCAACCCGTTCGAACTGATCGGCCTGGCGGCCGGGGCGAGTTTCACGCGTGATCCCCGACTGGATCGCCCCTTCGAGCCGACCCACATCGTCGGCTTTACCATGCACGGCACGCGAGCCAACCGGAGCGACGTCACTCTGGACGGCGTTCCGGCCACCTCCGTCGCGAATGCCGGGGAAGTGACTGCATCGTACGTTCCCCCGGTAGACGCGATTCAGGAGTTCAAAGTCCAGACCGCAATCTTCGACGCTCAGTCGGGGAACACCGAGGGCGGCGTCACCAACATCACCATCAAGTCGGGCAGCAACCAATTGCACGGCACCGCCTACTACAACACGATGTTTCCAAGCCTATCGGCGAACGACTTCTTCGCCAAGGCCACCAACCAGGCCCGCGCCGATTTCAGCTACAAGCGCTGGGGTGGAACGGCGGGCGCGCCGGTCTACATCCCCAAGTTGTATGACGGCCGGAACAAGACATTCTTTTTCATGGCTTACGAAGGGATCAAAGACTCCCGTCCGCGCAACAATGGCACCCCCACCGTGCCGACGGCTGCGATGAAGGGTGGCGACTTCTCGATGTTTCAGTCGCTCCCCAACGCCAACGCGTACCGGATCTACAATCCGTTTTCGCGCCGCGCCGTCGCGGGCGGCCGTTTCGAGGCGGACCAGTTTCCCGAGAACAAGATCCCCGCAAGCCTGTTCAACCCCGTCGGTGTGAACATCCTGAAGTATTACCCCAACCCGCTGCAAACGGGCAATGCCGACGGGACCAGCAACTTTGTCCAGCCCAACCTCGCCGAGACTGCGGACTACGTCACGTACACCGGGCGCCTCGACCAGGTCTTCAGCGACAAACACCGGCTCTACGCGCGCGGCAGTTATTACGATCGGGACAGCTTCTACAATGACTACTTCAACAACCTCGCGACGGGGAACTTCTTCCAGTTCCTCTCGCGCGCGGGTGTCGTGGACGATGTCTACACATTCAACCCCACCACGGTGCTGAACGTGCGCGCCGGCTATAACCGGTTTATCCGGGTCACTGAGGGGAATCCCCTGGCAAAGGGATTCGACCTGACGTCCCTAGGCTTCCCGAAATCATTTGCCGACCAGGTTCCCCAGGCAGCGGTGCAGTTTCCCCGCATCGACCTGACCGGTTACCAGGGTACCGGCGTTGGCAGCGAAGTCAGACCGACCGAGGTTCTCTCCTTTAGTGCCGTTGTTTCCAAATCCGTCGGAGCCCACTTCCTGAAGGTAGGCACAGAGTGGCGCGCCTACCGGGAGCAGAGCATTACATACGGAAACGACCAGGTCGGCCGGTTCGTATTCGACGGAACCTACACAAGGGGACCGCTGGACAACGCCACTTCGGCGCCCAATAGCCTGGGACAATCCGTCGCAGCGCTCCTTCTGGGCCTGCCGAGCACATCGAACAGCTTTGCGGCCCGGAACGACAGCTACGCCGAGCAGTCCACCGGCTGGGGCATCTTCCTCCAGGATGACTGGAAAATCACCCCCAAGCTCTCGCTGAACCTGGGCCTGCGCTGGGAATTCGAACAACCCATGAC
>DATMXS010000018.1:0-4099 GCA_035561355.1 Bryobacteraceae bacterium
TAGTCCCAATACTTGCGGAACCGGAAGAAGCGGTCCGGATCCCAAGGACGGTTCTTAGCCGGGCCGAGCCAGGTCTTCCAATCGACGTAGTCTTCGCCTTTGCCCTGCGGACCGGCTGCCTGGTCGATCGGCCAGTTCCACTCGCCTTCCGTCGAATTGCGGTGATACGAGCCCTGGCTCATCACCATCGGACCGATCGCGCCGCTGGAGATGAGTTCCTTCGCCTTCCACCACTGCTTGCCCGACGTGGTCTGCGAACCCACCTGGAGAACCCGCTTGGTCTCCTTCACCGTGTCCATCAACTGCTTGACTTCGGCGATGGTGTGGCACATGGGCTTTTCGAGGTAAACGTCCTTGCCCTTGTCCAGCGCCGCGAGGGCGATGGTTGCGTGCCAGTGGTCCGGGGTCGCGACGATGACGGCGTCCACGTCCTTGTTGTTCACAACTTCGCGCCAGTCAAGCGTGCCCTTTGTCTCGACGCCCTGACTCTTGTAAAAGTCGAGATTCTTGGTGACGCGCTTCTGGTAGACGTCGCAGACCTGGACGATCTGGGCGTTCTCCTGCTTGCCAACGTTGTGGAACTCGCGCGCGACGTACGAGCCGCGGCCGCCCACACCGATCACGGCAACATTGATGCGATCATTGGCGCCGATCACACGGCCCGGCTCCAGCTTGCCGGCGAACGCGCGCGTCGCGAGGGCCGCACCCGTAGCGCCGACGATAAAATTCCGCCGATTCAGTTCGTTGCTCTCTGACATGATTGTGCCTCCCCGGTCCGCGCTCGCCTGAGGGCAAGCCGCCTGTCCTATCCAGACTACATTCTATCGATTTACAGGCGTTTCCTGGGGAGCTTGGGGTTACGTGGATCTGAAACTCGTCTTAGCTAATTGTTTCGCCTTGCGCCGTGCGGTCTTCAGCGTAGCTCCTGCGAACCCCGCCTACGCGCCGCCCGGGCCAGTCCAGCCGCATATCGCCGCAGACCTCATCCAGCATCTCTACATTAGCCGTCTTGCTCTCCATTGCAAACGCTGTGAGCAGCAGGTTGTCGCAGATCGCGTTGATCACGCGGGGAATGCCTTGCGAGCGCCGGTGTATTTCGGCAATCAACTCCGGCGGGAAAACCGCCTGCTCCTGCAGTCCCGCTTTGGAGAGCCGGGTGGAGATGTACTCCGCAGTCTCGGATTCCTCGAACGGCCTCAGCAGGCAGCGGAGGGCGATTCGCTGCTTCAACTGCCGCAGGCTCGGGGCGTCCAGCTTGCGATCGAACTCAGGCTGGCCCGCCAGCACGATCTGCAAAAGCTTGCCCCGACGGTTCTCCAGATTTCCCAACAACCGGACCTCTTCGAGGACGTCCCACTCGAGGTTGTGGGCTTCGTCCACAATCAGGACCGTCGTCCTGCCCTCGTTAGCATTCTGGAGCAGACGCTGGTTGAGTGCGATCAGCACCTCGATCTTCGAATTTCGCGAGCACTGCAGGTCGAGGTCATAGGCCGCCATCTCGAAGAACTGCTCGACGGTGAGCCGGGAGTTGAAGAGGTAGGCAAAATCGATTTTGTGCGCCGCCAGGAAGTCCTGGAGGCACTCCAGCATGGTGGTCTTGCCGGTTCCCACCTCACCCGTCAGCACAATGAAACCCTTCCGGCTCTGTACGCCGTAGATCAAGTTCGCCAGCGCCTCTTCATGCTGGCGGCTGCGGTACAGAAAAGCCGGATCCGGAGTCAGGTTGAACGGATTCTCTTTGAACCCGAAGAAAGCGTTGTACATGCAGTATGGCCTTTACCCCGCATTCATGGCCCAGAGATTGTCGATTACTACCCTCAAGTCTATCATGAGGTTCCAGAGCTACCTTCATATGCGCGGAGCCTGTCGATCAACTCGAACAGGAACGTGCGATCCTCCGCGTCCAGCGCAAACAGGTCCACCCTTGCCGTCACCGTCACCGTTCCGCCGCTCTTGAGACGAACGCTATGCGCCACATCGCCAGCCGCGGCCTTGGGCGCCTCCGGCTCGGCACGGCGCTGCGGCGCTGTGGAACGTGAGGCCCGCGTTCGGCCCTGGAGCAGCGGCGAAAGGGGCACACCCGACCAGGCGGCCGCCTGCAGCAGGAACGAGATCGCCTTCTTATGTGTGACGCCGGTCAGTCCGTATTGCCGCATTGCGTCATCCAACTGCCGCGGCGACGTTCGCGCCAGGTCGGCTCCCTCGAGCGCCCCGTACCGCTTCTCGATCATGCCGCGCAGCATTGCCTTACGGCCATCGCGCTTACCTACGAAGTCCCGCATTGGCGGCGTGGGGCAATCGGCCTCGTCAATCAGTTCGAGGAAGCGGAACGCGGCCAGCAGCTGGCCCCTGATGGCGCCGGAATATGAAGGCCACAATGAGCGGTCGAGTTGGGTCGGGATACCGCGCTCGAACCCTTCCACCGCAGCCAAGAACGTTTTGAAGGGTACGTATGGGACGCCTGCTTTCATGAGCGATACCGTATGCTATACCATTCGCAATACCACGCGGGACAGCCGGGGACTTTTTTTGTTTCTGGTATCGAATCCCCGTACCATCGGGGTAGGGGGAAGCTCCAATCGCTTCGGAGTTGTGCGAGCCCGGAACACGCCTACTATATACGGTGTTCCAAACTGGGGAGCCCCAAAATTTTGTACGAAGGTTCTTTACTTTTGCCGAAAACGCGTTTAGCATGGGTCCAATCCCCCGAGAGACCGGCACGCTGTGGTGCAGCGCACGCCGGACACTTTGGCCGCCCCGTTACCATAGGCGGGACCGGCCTGTCCGCGCAGCTGCTCATACGTCCGGAAACAACTTGGTCTAGATCAGGAGTAGGACCTTGCTGAAACTCAAACGGGTCGAACTGCAAGGCTTCAAGTCGTTTGCCGACCGGACGGAGCTCCGGTTTAACGGCTCTGGGATCGCCGCTATCGTCGGTCCCAATGGCTGTGGCAAGTCGAATGTCGCCGACGCGATTAATTGGGTACTCGGAGAGCAGTCCGCCAAGAGCCTCCGCGGCGCCCGGATGGAAGATGTGATCTTCGCCGGGACGCATGGCCGCAAGCCCCTTGGGCTGGCTTCGGTCAGCATGACCCTGGTTGACCCCGGCGTTCACGTCGAGAGGACCAACGGGCATGCCGACGGCCACGCGAACGGCGCTGCAAACGGCCATGCAAATGGCCACGCGAACGGGCATGCCAATGGCCAATCGGTGACGGCTGTTACGCCTTCTCCCGAGCACGACATCACCCTCACGCGTCGCCTCTTCCGCTCCGGCGAAAGCGAGTACCTCATCGACGGCCGCCCGGCCCGGCTCCGCGACATTCAGGACATCTTCATGGGGACCGGCCTGGGCCCCGAAACCTACTCCATCATCGAGCAGGGGCGCATCGGCCAGTTGCTCAGTTCCCGCCCGCAGGACCGCCGCGCCGTCATCGAAGAGGCTGCCGGCATCTCCAAGTTCAAGGCCCGCCGCCGCCTCGCGGAAGCGCGGCTCGAAGGCTCGAAGCACAACCTGGAGCGCGTGTTCGACATCCTCGAAGAAGTCGGACGCCAGGCTAATTCCCTCAAGCGGCAGGCCGCCAAGGCCAAGCGTTATGTCGAGCTGAAGACCGAAATGGACGCCCAGCTCCGGCGGCTGCTCGCCAGCAAGTACCGCATGCTGGAGCGGGAAGCGGCAAAGATCGCGCTCGATCTGAACCTCGCCACACAGGAATTCGAATCGCTCGCGGCCGAGACGTCGGCCAAAGAGCAGGAGTACAGCCGCTCGCAAGCCGCGAGTTACCAAACCGAATCCCAGCTCACCGAGGCTCGCAAGAGGCTGTCGGACCTCACGCTGGAGCTGGAGCGGACCCGCGGGCGGCTGGACTCCCAGTCCAAGCAGGTGTCCATCATCGACCAGCGCCTCACCCAGGGTGAAAACGAGAGCAGCCAGATCGCGGCCCAAGTCACGCGACTCGACGAGGAGCAGGCGGCGCACGCGGAGAGCCTTTCCGGCCAGGATCAACAGTTCACCGAGGTTACCGGCCGCCTGGAAGCGAAGAACCGTGAGCGCGAAACCGTACAGCGCACGCTTGGCGAACGCGAGCGCGCCATCGAG
>DATMXS010000019.1:0-19148 GCA_035561355.1 Bryobacteraceae bacterium
GTACCTCGAGTACGGCTCGCTGATGCCGGTCGTCCAGGAACTCGATCGGCGCGGCTGGCGGATGAAGGCCTGGACGACGCGCGAGGGCCGACAGGTTGGTGGGAAGCCGTTCGCGAAGAATAGCATTTACAACCTGCTGAAGAACCTGATCTACACCGGGAACATTGAGTTTGGTGGCGAGATCCTGCCGGGCGAACACGACCGAATCATCGACGACGAGACCTTCGACCGCGTGCAGCAGTTGCTGAACCGCAACGGCAGCAACGGCGGCCGGGAAATCCGGAATAAGTACGGCGCACTGCTCAAGGGTATAGTCCGGTGTGCCAGTTGCGATACCGGGATGGTCCACACGTACACGAACAAGGGCGACCGGCTCTACCGTTACTATGTGTGCATCAAGGCGCACCAGCAGGGCTGGAACAAGTGCCCGACTCGGTCGGTGTCGGCTCCGGCGCTGGAAGGCGCCGTCGTTGAGCAGATCCGGGGCATTGCCCGGAATCCCGCAATGCTCGGCGAAGTGATGCGGCAGATCGCCGCGCAGAAGCGCGGCGATGCAGACGGTCTGGCGCAGGAGAAAGAGGAAATCGAGCGGGAACTCGTAACCCTCGCAAAGGAGATGTCGGGGTTGGCGGTCTCGGCCGGCGGCACTGGCGCCGCCGCAAAGACTGCAACCGATCGCCTCGCCGAGTTGCACGAGCGCAACGCCGGCCTGGAACGGCGCCTTACTGAGATTCGGCAGCAGATCGCTGCCGCGGGCGGCCGCGGGATCGACGCGAACCACCTTGAGAAGGCGCTCAACGATTTCGACCCGCTCTGGCAGCAGATGACCCTTCGGGAACAGGAGCGGTTCATTCGCTCGCTGATCGAGCAGGTCCGCTACGACGGCGCTACGGGCACCGTCACGGTGGGCTTCCGCTCAGCCGGGATCAAGAGCCTTTGCCACCATGGAACAGCACAACACAGTTGAGATTCAGTTTCGCCTTCACCCTGCACCCCGGATCACGCGCCAACGCGATGCACAGTCGCCGGCGCCGATCGCGATGCAGGGCAGACTGCCGCGTGTTACGCACGTACTGGCGCTCGCGATTCATTTCCAGGAGATGATCCGGAAAGGCGAGGTCCGCGACTATGCCGACCTCGCGCGCCTGGGCTGCCTGACGCGCGAGCGGATCAGCCAAATCATGAAGCTCGTCTGGCTGGCACCGGACATCCAAATTGAGCTGCTCTACCTGCCCCCGGTGCCGGGCGGACGCTACCCGATCAGCGAGGTCGCCGTCCGGAAGATTACCAATGTCCTGGACTGGCCTGAGCAGCGGGCGGCCTGGGTTAAGCTGAAGCAGCAGCACAAGTTAGCCTAACGGTCTGGTAAGGCATCCATCCCCGCCATTGAAAGCCGTCAAGCCGGAAATCCTGAGAGAAATCAGCAGCTTAGATTTACAGAATATTCGCCTCCTATTCACGGATGATATTATGCCTTTTCGACAGTGATTTTGAGTCAACCTTGACGGGCTCCGATGCCCAAACCCCTCGGCTGGAACAGCGGCGGGAGAACTGCGCCTTGACCGTCACGTAGGGTGCCGCCGGCGCCCAACTGATGTGGAGGCACACACCCATGCACTACAACCCGCGGCTCTTCCTGCGCCAAGTTCCGAATGCACTCTTGGCACGCTTTTTCAATCGATACGCGGAGTTCGTTGGCTTCGATTGGGGTCAGCTGAGCGAGACCCGGATCGAACCGATTTTCGCTCAGAGCCATGCCATGCCGGAACTGGAGAGGCGGAAGGTTGTGGCGACCTTCCGCAAGATCCACTCCCTCGCTACACCGGCCGGCACGACCGTGCTGATTGAGGCTATTCGTGACGCCGGCCTCGACGTCGTCACGCAGATTAAGTCCATGAGGAACGCGCACGAGCGAGCGTTCTGGTGCTACCTCGAGCATCCTGCTGCGTTTGAAAATGCCAGAACGCTGGCGCACATTGACGGCCTGCCTAGCCGATCGTCCGAACGGCGCACCGGTCTGCCGCAGAGGGCGCTCGATGTGACGGACGAGATGCTCACAGCTCTCCAGCATGCTGTGGCCGCGTATTTCCTGAACCGCGACGGCCGCGGCGAGAGGTGCGCGGTAGAGTACCGCCGAAGACCCGGCGAGGCTGATTCTTTCTTCGTCTATCCGGCCGACTACGCCGACGAAATCATCGGCTACAACGAGAGTGGAGAACTGTCCCGGAAGCCGTGGCGAGGCGTTTTCGAGGTCGTCTTCACGTATCATGCGGCCGAGGGCACGCTCGACATCTACTCCCAGGGCGGCAAGGCGGTCCGCGAGGATTTGGCCGCGCTGTTCGTGCGGATCGTGCTCGGAGAGGATCGGCAGCCGACACTCTGGGAGGGGGCGCCCTACCGTCTCGAGGTGTTCAAGAACCGCAATCTGACGCTTCCAACCAATCCGCGCGATTCCATGTCGGTGAGTCTGAGGGGACTCACGGTCGGTGTGCCGAAGATGCCGGGCGCGAGAATCGAAGTGCGTGTGGCCGGCCGGACCAGTGGTTCGGCCTACAAGGTGCTCGAAGAGGCTGTAGATCAGCACAAGCTTCCGCTTTCGGAATGCACCGTGCTCGAGGCCAGTCTCCAGGCAGTGTTCCAGACGGCGGCAAAGAAGCCCAAGAGTATTACCTTCAGGGTTTCGCCGACAAGCTGCACTTTGGGGAACACCGAGGAAGAAGAGAAGCTGAAGCAGTACCTGAAGAAGTGGGAGATCGCGTCGTGAGCAGTGTACAGGCTGCGTTCTGGTCACGCGCCGTGATCGAGAATCCGGTATTTGCCTTCGACGAGGTGCGCCGCTGGCCCAGGCAGCAATTCGACGACCTCGTGAGCGTGGGCCTGCTCCGCGAGACGGAGCAGGCCGAGCTCGTGATGTGCGACGGGTGCTACGACGCACACTGGGAAGAGGTGATCTGGATGCCGAGCGTGCGGGAGCCGTCCGGCATGCGCGCGTACATCCCCTGCCCGACAGAGATGACCGTACGGGTTGCACCGGAAAGGCTGCGGCAATGGGCTGTTGACACCGACGCACTAGCGCGGCAGATCGCAGCAGCGATGGAGTTGTCCGGTGAAGTTGAGAGCGTCCTTCCCGGGAGGCTGTGGCGGCTCGGCCGCAGGCGGCTGACGGGTCGGTTCCGCGATGTGTTCCTGGCCGGTGGCCGGCATTCGGACGTTGACGCGGTCTCCGAAGCCGCCGTCCGGCGGCTGAATGCGGCGCATGGCATCCTGCTCACGCTTGGTAACCGGTCCGCCGGCGCCGAGTGGCAAATGTCGAGGTTCACGGTGCTCGAGGCCGCAGAGGTCGTGAGCGTCGCTGGCGGGCAGTTGATAGTCCATCTTGACTACATCGAAGATGTACTCCCGCGGGAACCTGCCTCCGGCAGGTCGAATGAGATTCGGAGCGTCGCGATGCCCGACGGTGCACGGTGGGAGGACTTGAGCATCGTCGTCAATGACGCATCGCTGGTTGTTCGCGTCCGTGGTCACGAGAAGGAACTGAGTCTTGATGACGCCGGCTTCGGCGATCGGCGCCAGTGCGAGGCAGAACAGGACCAGGCGCTCGAGACGCTAGGCTTATTCGCCGCTACACGAGGGCGGTTGTCTCCCGAAAGAGTGGCCGGAGTTGTACGTGAGAAAACATCGCTGAAGCACCGGGTGAGCAACCTCCGTCGCCGACTGCAGTTCGTGTTTGGCATTGACGGCGATCCGATCTCGTTCAAGAAAGGGCTCGGCGAGTACTGGTGCAACTTCGAGATCCGGCTCGCCGGCCACGAATCGTTCCCGACTCCTGAAGGATCATCCTGGTTGGATTTCCATTTCACCGAGAGGAGTGATGGACGCCTCGTGGTGAGCGTCACCGAAAAACGGGTGTTCCGCGCCCGCGTAGGTGATTCGAAAGCAGGCCGAAGCTCATTCGCAGCAGCCGAACGAAATGAAATGAGCGAGCGCATCTACTCGTTCGATGAACTCGGGTTCCGAACCTCGCGCGGGCAACTGACTCCCGAAGGCCAGGTCTTCGCAGAGATGCTTCGAGGCGGAGGCAAGCTCAGGCGCCGTGGAGATGACATGTCCGTTCTCAAATTGGCCTCGTGGTTGCGATCGTGGACCGGCTTGGCTGATGCGCCACTGCAATTCAGCGTCGGCGCGGCGATCTGGAGTGCCCGGTTCGGATGTAGCAGTGAGGTGGAGCGGTGAGCAACAGCACACGCGCAGGCAAGCGCGTTTCAGGAACTGGTCCCTTTTTAGTAATCCTTTCGGCCTCGAAAAAGCCGGTGAACGTGGGTGCAAAAGGACGCGTCGGGCGTTTCCCGTCAACTTGACGGTGTTCTACCTAACGTCAGGCTGAGCCGTGATCCGACCGAACCAGAAGAATCAGTAAACGGTAGGAGACACGGGAGAGCCTTATATGCGCTTGACCACGCACTCGCTGATCGCGAAGCACGCTGCAAAAGAACCGCTGCACGCGCCGACCGGGCATCACCGGAAATTCTCGACCAGCATCAGATCCACCGGATGATCGATGAACACCGGCAACAGGAGTGAGCGGCCATCGGGAGCGAGCGACATTCCGTAGGCAGGCACTGAGCGGCCAAGGCTCGCGACAGTCATCACCTGGCGATCCGCGAACCGTAGAAACCGGATCGAAGCCTGGCTTGCGCTCGCGATGAAGAACACGCCCGTGTCCGTCACGGCGAAGTTAAGGCCGTACACCGCATCCAGGATCTCTTCTGGTTCGCCCGAAGGCAGGCGCATCCTCCACAGGGTACCGATCGGATCGTGATTCTGAAGGAAGAAGAGGAACCGGCCATCCGGGCTCTCGATCGCGCGTCCGTCTCCGGGGCCCTGGGTGACAGGCACCGGTGCGCCCCCGTCCGGCGAAACCTTCCAAATCCGGTTCGCTCCGATCGGGCCGTTGATTGGGCGCGATGTAAGATAGATCCACTTTCCATCTCGCGACCATCCAGCCACGCCTGCGTCGATCTCCGTTCCCGTCAGCCGCTTCGGTGCGCCGCCGCCGGGACTCACCAGATAAGCTGCATGTCGCCCCTCGGGTCTCGAGCCGAAGGCGAGCCAACGCCCGTCGGGCGACCAGAAAGGATTCGCGGTGTAAGGGCCGCCGAATGACGTCACCGGCAGCCCGTTCGAACCGTCCCGGTCGCATACCCAGATCTCGTGGCTTCCAGAGCGGTCGGATGCGAAGGCAATGCGGCTGCCGTCCGGCGAGTCTTGGGGCGTATGATCGAGCCGGCTGGACGCAATCACAGTTACCGGAGGGTTGGGCGCATGAGGGTCTGCCGGAGAGCCCACCAGATCCAGCCTCTGAATATCGGCATCCTTTGGAGACGACATGAACGCCAGCCGGCCTTGGCGGGAAATGGCCGGACTGCCCGCGCCATGGCCGGCAAAGGCCAGGAGTTCCGCCGGCTTGGGGAGCGTGCCCGACTGCGGAATCCATATCCTCCATAGGCGAGGGTTATGAAAGGAGCCGGATGAGTACACGATCGAGCGTCCGTCGGCCGACCATGCCGGGCTACTGGTGGGACGATCGTCAAAGGTCAGGCGCACCGGCTCTCCTATGGGCGTGAAGTCATCGGCAAATCTCAAAACATATACATCCCGGATACCCTCCACCTTCCCCCTCACGAACGCGATCGACCGGCCGTCGGGTGAGAACGACGGATCTACATCTCCTTCGATGTTCTGAGGTGGAAACGTAAGCCGGCGCCTTTCGCCGTCTCGCGACAGCAGGTTCAGCGATTGGCTATCGCCCGGCGAAGCTTTGTCCGATATAACCAGCCACCTGCTGGATGGGTCCCAGGAGATCCGGAGGCATAAACCGGCCGTCGGATTGATCTCGGCTATCTTTCGTTCCGGACCGCCGGTCGCGGGTATCATGACTACGGCGCTCTTGACCTCCGGCCCATGTTCGAGATACGACGGCGCTTGGGTGAGATGCCGCAGGAAGGCGATCCAGCGGCCGTCGGGCGACCACGCCGGCGTACCGTCAAGTTGCGGATCCTTAGTCAAACGAACAGGCTCGTCTTCACCGACCACCTTCACATAGATGTCGGTGTTGTCACCTTTCGGTCCTTGCCAGGCGAAAGCCACCTGGCTGCCGTCCGGGGAGAATGTCGGTGTGTACTCGTGAAACGGATAGGTTGTCAGTGGCGCTACCGCCAGAGTCGTCGAGGGCTCCGGCTGACGACGGCTGAAATCCCGCCAGGAGAAGAATGTGGTCCACGCCGTCGCGACCAGGACGGCGGCTACGATTGGCACGATCCACCGCACCCGCTTCTTTGGTTCGGGCGCGTCGCGATAAACTGTGGGCCGGTCTCGGATGGCGGTCAGCGCGGCCGTCAGTTCCACTGGGCTGCCGAACCGTTCGCCGGGGTCCTTGCGCATGCACCGCTCGATGACAGCGGCCATGGCCGGGGGCACATCCTCGGTGATCTTGTCGGCAGACGGAGGCTCATCGTTGACAATGGCGGCCAGTGTCGCAGCCGCCGAGTCGCGCTGAAACGGGCGCCGTCCGGTGGTCATTTCGTACAGCATCGATCCGAAGCTGAAGATGTCCGACCGCGCGTCAATCTGCGAGCCCGCAGCCTGCTCGGGCGACATGTATGCGAGCGTGCCAACGATCATGCCGGCGTTCGTCTGGGTCGCGAGCGGCGGGGTCAGCTTTGCGAGCCCGAAGTCCAGAACCTTCGCTACCCCGGTTTCAGTAACCACGACGTTCGCAGGCTTCAGGTCACGGTGGACAATGCCGGCGGAATGCGCGCAGGCCAACGCATCGGCGATCTGGACAGCGTAGCCGAGCGCTTCGTGCAGCTTGAGGCCGTTACGCGGAATCAGCCGGTCGAGCGGCTTGCCCGGCACGTACTCCATCACGAAATAGTCGAGCCCGCGGTCCGAGCCGACGTCGTAAACGGTCACGATGTTGGGATGGTTCAGCGCGGAGGCCGCCCGGGCCTCAACGGATAAGCGCCGCTTGCGCTCGGGATCGGCCGCGAACCGGGGCGGCATCACTTTGACCGCCACATGCCGGCCGAGACGGCTGTCGAGTGCGAGGTAGACCTCACCCATTCCCCCGGCGCCCAACTTCGAGAGGACTCGGTACGGCCCGATACCGGGTCCCGACGATTCCGCCCAAGTCTCTGTGCCCGCAGGCCCTGAGTCCTGGCCGAGCAGGGACTCAATCCGCCGCCGGAGTTCTTCGTCGTCGCCGCACTCGGCGCGAATGTATCCGGCGCGCTGGCCGGGCTCGCGCGCGAGTGCGGCGTGAAACACCCGCTCGAGCCGCGTCCATTGCGCCTTGTCATTCATCGGCGCGTGCCCTGCCGATTTCGCTCTTGAGCCACGCTCGGGCCATCCGCCAGTCGCGAAGCACGGTCTCACGCGAGACGCCAAGCGCCTCAGCGGTCTCCTCCACAGTCAGCCCGCCAAAGAATCGCAGCTCAATTGCTTTAGCTTTCCTCTCGTCGATCCGAGCGAGTGCGGCTAGGGCATCGTCAAGCCGCAGGACGTCTGCCGCACGCGGCGATCCCGCATGCAACGCCTCGTCGAACTCAATCCGGCACGCGCCGCCTCCGCGCTTCAGCGAGCCGCGCGAGCGGGCGAAATCGACAAGGATGCGGCGCATGAGCTGAGCGCAGATCGCCAGGAAATGAATCCGGTCGTGGCAGGACAGGTCTGCAGCTCCCGCAAGTCTCAGATACGCTTCGTTGACAAGCGCAGTGGTTTGGAGGCTGCACTCGAGCGGCTGCGCCCGCATGTGCCGGTGCGCCAGCTGGCGCAGTTCCGGATACACAAGCGCAATCAATCGGTTCAGCGCGGACTGCTCTCCCCGCTTCCAGCTTTGGAGTAGTCCCGTAAGCTCACCCGGCGCACGTACTTCCATGCCGAGCCCCTCTACCGGTGAGGATTGGGCACAGTATACACCGCCACCTTATCCGTTTGCGCCCGGGTGACACTTCTCGACCACGGTTTCCGATTCCGCAGCCAGGAGGGATTATGCGGAATCCAGCGGTGCTCTTCGTTTTGGGAGTGATCTGCTTACGGGGGTACGCGGCAGAGAAGCCGCCGGCGCAGATCATCAACGTACTTGTTTTCGACTTCGCCAGCGTCCCGGCGGACATTCTCAATCGGGCGATGAGTGAATCGAAACGGATCGTAGAATCAGCCGGTGTTCGGTTCCTATGGATTGATTGCCCGGTCGCTCCCGAACGGCTCGCATCGGAGGAGTCCTGTCGGGACGCACCCGGACCGCTGACACTCGTACTCCATGTTCTGCCCAGTCAGGCAAGCCGGCGGCAGACGGAACCGGCTGCGTTTGGGTTCGCCGTTCGGCCCGAGGACGGCGGCTTTGGTGCATACGCGGGTGTATTTCGTGACCGAGTTGAACAACTCCGTGGGCCGATCAACAAGGCCGCACTGCTTGGGAATGTGATCGCCCACGAATTTGGACACCTCCTGCTTGGGACGGGTCAGCACTCAGCCGGCGGGATCATGAAAGCCGATTGGCGTCACGAGCACCTGACGCTGGCCGCGCAAGGAAGGCTCCAGTTTGACGAAGCCGACCGAGGCCGCATCTTCGGAAATGTTCGACGCAGAACTCTTGCCGCCAACTCGATGCCCGCCGAGGTCCCACGTGCGACAAAACTGACTGGCCAGCACTAGCCGGAATCGAAGTAAGTTTTGCGTTGCCGGCGCGTTTCCGGTCCCCCGCGGCGGCTGGCGAGAGGCGAGGTGCGGAGGATGACGTTCGCAACCTGGCGCCGGCGCACACGGCACCATCCCGAAACGCGGCTGTTTCGAAGAAGCGCGGATTGGTTCTGGTCGGATTGTCGCAACCCGGAAGCAATCCACATGAGCGTATAGTCGCCGTCTCGGAGAAGTGCTCGTGCCGACAAGTCGGTTTGTGGCATGTAATCCGAACACACCAGCCACTTGTCCGTAGAAACCCAAACCGTACAGGGCCGCTCGTCCCAGGATTGGGGGCGTGAAGTGGCGGTTCATCCCATTGAGCCCGGCCAGCCCGGCCCGAAGCCCCTTCCTGCCGAGTTGGATGCAACGCCTCCACCACGTCTCCAGCTACGGTGGATCACGTGTGGCGGTCCCGCCCGCCAATCCTGTAAGGTTGTGCTGGAGTCGCACGCTGCAAGTCCATCTCCTCGACGGCACATACGAGTTGTTCCGGCACTACTACGCGCTCCCGTCGGCGCAGGATGAGGACGGGCGCGAGGTCGCAGCTGCCCGAGGCGTACTTGGGTCCGTGCTGCGAATGATCGGCCACGGCGTCACGCACGTCGGCGTCGCTACGGATCATGTGATTGAATCGTTTCGCAACGGACTTTGGCCTGGGTACAAGACAGGGGTTGGTGTTGAGCCGGATTTGCTGTCGCAGTTTCCACTCCTGGAGGAGGCTCTCTCAGCGGCCGGGGTAGTGGTCTGGCCGATGGTGGAATTCGAGGCGGATGACGCACTCGCGGCGGCAGCGGCGGCGGCGGACCTGGACACGCGTGTTGACCGCGTGATCATAGCCACGCCAGATAAGGACCTGGCCCAGTGCGTGCGTGGCACGCGCATCGTGCAGCTGAACCGCCGGACAGGCATCACGCTCGACGACACCGGCGTTATGCAGAAGTTCGGGGTCTTACCGGTGTCGATACCGGACTATCTCGCGCTGGTCGGCGACGCGTCGGACGGATATCCTGGTCTGCCCGGCTGGGGCGCGAAATCCGCCGCCGCCGTTCTCTCAAAGTCCGGCCATTTGGAATCCATCCCGGCGGACTGGCGCCAGTGGCCTGTGAACGCTACCAACCCGCGCGCGCTGGCAGACACGCTCATGCGGGAGCGCGAACGCGCGCTGCTGTTTCGAACACTTGCCACACTCCGTACCGACATCGCGCTGTTCGACGACGTGGAGCAATTGCGGTGGAGTGGTCCCACGCCGGCTTTCGCCGCCTTAGCAGCGCGGTTCGACGCGGCGGTCACCGTGACCGGGCGGCGGAAGCGGGCGCACCTGTAAACGGAGGTCGGCCCAGGTCGGGTAAACCTGTCCGCCAGCTACGCCCAAACCTTGCACAGTTCGGCGTCCACTGTTTCCGTACGCCAGCTCCCGCGCACACGGAACGGAATTAGGCGGGAGTCCGCCGTTCGCGTACCCAGAGTAGGGTAATTAATTACCCTTGCTTCCGGCCTCCCGTCAAAAAAACTTCGAACTGAATCTCGCCTAATTTCAGCAACTTGCGAATCGACGCCTCAAAAGCGGCCCAGTAGGGTAATTAATTACCCTGCCCCTAGCAGAGGCAAAGATGAGTTTAACCCCCTCTGCTAGAGACACCGAGAAGCCCGGGCCGCCCGCCCCGCTGTTCACCGGCCTTGCACCTGAATCGCTCGCCCGCGAGGCGCTCGATGACATCGCGCTCGTGATCGGGGGCGCCGCGGCCCTACACCAATTGGATGACGACTTGGTCTGGACGGTCATGAAGCGCCTCGATCGCATCCGGGTTCGCCTTCTGCGCGACCTGAAGGGCCTGGCGCCCCGAGATGAGTTCGAACCCTCGGTTGCTAAACCGCCCCGCGTGCACGCGGCGGTCGAGGAATTTCTGGTCCGGAACCGGATGGGGAGCGGCGAATGACGCCGGCAATCGCGCCAGTTCCCGACGCCCTCATGCTCCAGGCGGCTTCCTGCCAAGCGAGCCGTCTGGTCGTCGGTTCCGGGTTCAACGTGGATGACTGGGAGGACCTCCGCCAGGACTTGTTCACGGACTGCCTGCGCCGGGTCCCAAAGTTCGATCCAAGCCGCGGTACGTGGGAGGGCTTCGTCCGCGGCGTCGTCCGACACCACTCCATCGCGCTTTCCACGCGCCGGAACCGCCGTGCGGCGCACGAGGTCCTCGTCGCTGAGGATCTCGGATCCGATGACATGTATCGCTGGGATATCTCGGGACCCTCCATGCCGGCCGGAGACAATTCGGCCGCCGCGCTCGAGTTGAGCATCGACGTCCGGCGAGTTGTCGCCGCTCTCCCGCCCGACCTGCGACTCCTCGCAGTTCGGCTCACCGAGATGACGATCACGGAGATCGCCACCGAGGACGGCCGGGCTCGGGCGCGGATTTATGAAGGCATCTCCAAAATTCGGGCCGCATTCATTGAAGCCGGGATCACTCCGGCTGTCAGCCGGCGCCCTGGAGGTGCGCAGTGAAGCCCGCACCAACAGTCACCACCTACTCCGGTTGGCGCCAGTTCCGGGATTGCCGAAAGGCGTACGAGCTTCGCTACATCGACGGACTCGTGCCGCTTCAGCGCGACCACAACCTCCATTTCGGCTCGCTGATCCACCAGTGCCTCGAGCTGTGGCACGACCGGCGCGACCTCGCGGCTGTCCTCGACCTGATCGACCGGCTCTGTCCGAACCGCGCCGGTGACGAGGACCAAAAGCGCGATTGGCACAACGCGGTAGGGATGATGCGGGGCTACGCAGCCAGGTATCCGTCCGAGGAGTTCGAAGTCGTTGCGCTCGAAAAGACTTTCGAAGGGCCGATCACAAATCCCCTGACAGGCGCTGCCTCGCGGAGCTTCGTCCTGTCAGGCAAGGTCGACGGCATCGTCCGGATTGGGAACGAGTACTTCCTGCTGGAGCACAAGACCGCAGCGCAGCTCGATGCCGACTACCTCGATCGGCTTTGGACCGACTTCCAGATCACGATCTACGCCTATTACATCGAGCAGACGCTCGGCATCCCGATCACCGGCATTCTCTACAACGTTCTCGTCAAGGCCCGGCTCCAGCAGGGCAAAGGCGAGACCGAGGAAGAGTTCGAAGCCCGCCGGGCAGAGCTGCTTGCGAAATCCAAAACGGGCAAGACGACCGCCAAGCGCAAGCAGCCCGAATCCGATGAGGACTTCGCTGAGCGCCTCGGTGAAAAGTATGCCTCGCCCCAGATGTTCCACCGCGAGCTGCTGTATCTCTCGCGCGACCGCTTCGACGTTCTCCGCAGCGAGCTCTGGGAACTGACCCAGGCCCTGCTCGACGCGCGGCGCCGCGGCGTCTTCTACCAGAACACCAGCTTCTGTTTCCACCACCAGCGGCCGTGCGCGTATTTCGCGCTCTGCCGCTCGAACGGCAATCCGAACGTCCGCGACAACTTCTACCAGCACGTCACGCCGAACGAAGAGCTCGGCCCCACGGCCGGCGATTCATCCGAACCAGCTTTCTGAACCAAGGACACCACGCAATTATGCCCATTCTTCCTACGACCAAAACAGCTCCCCGGCCGTATCTAGCTGATCTCACAGTACTTCTCTACGGACAGACGAAGGCGGGAAAGTCGGAGTTCTGCTCGCACGCCGATGCGGCGCTCTTTCTGGCGACCGAGCCCGGTTTGAATTCGCTCAACGTTTACCAAGTTCCTGTCCAGTCCTGGGAGGACCTGCTCAACGCCTGTGCCGAGATCGGAGAGGGCAAGCACCCCTTCAAGACCGTCATCATCGACACGATCGACAACGCCTACAAGTTCTGCGTCGACTACATGCTCCGGAAGTTCAAGATCGATCACGAGTCGGATCTGGGATATGGCAAGGGCTACGCCATCGTCAATAACGAGTTCCAGCGCGTGCTGACCAAGCTGGCATTCCTTCCGTACGGTCTGTTCCTGATCTCGCACGCAAAGGAGATCGAGATGGAAACCCGGACCGGCAAGTATACCCGCATCGTCCCGACCCTTCCTGAAAAGGCACGGAAGATCGTGCTCGGCATGGCCGACATGGTTCTGTACTGCGACCTGGAGCTTACGGATGGCGAGAACGGTGCCCAGGGCATCCGGCGCGTGATCCGCACGAAGCCCAGCTTGTACTTCGAGGCGGGTGACCGTACCGGGCGCCTGCCCGAGACCATCGAACTCAATTTCAGCAAGTTCCTCGAGGCGTTCACGGCCGCCACAGCCACGTTGAACCAGACGCCGGCGCCGGCGAAATCGCCGGCGACAAAGTGAATTTCATCCCAGGAGAAGACCTATGAGCAAGAACAACGTAGTCGATCTGTCGCAGTTTGATGAGAGCTTCCGCACCGAGCAGGCCGAGGAGCGCGGGGATTTCGAGAGCGTTCCCGACGGCAAGTACCAGGTGACCGTCGAGAAGGTCGAGCTCACCGAAGCCCAGAGCACGGGCAACCCGATGCTCAAGTGGACGCTGCGCATCATCGCGCCCAAGCACGTGAACCGGCTGATGTGGCGCAACAGCGTCATTACGGCGAACACGCTCAAGTTCCTCAAGACCGACCTGCATGTGTGCGGGCTCGACCTCGATAAGCTCTCGGACCTGCCGAAGAACCTATCGAAGCTGCTTGACGTGAAGCTCGAGGTGACCAAGAAGACCAAGAACGATAACGAGAACATTTACTTCGATCGCCGCATTTCGGGCGACCGCACCGCGGCGACATTCCGGCGGGAGGCGGGCGACGCCCTTGTCGCGTTCTAACGAGCAGCCGGTCAGGATCATTGTGGATACGCGGGAAAACGAGCCGTACGCTTTCGACCCCCGGGTGGTGGCGGCAGTCCGGCGGGCACTTCCGGCGGGAGATTACTCAGTCGAGGGCCTTGAAACCGAGCTCGCGGTCGAGCGCAAGAGCGTGGATGACTTCGTTGGGACGGTCATCCATGCCCGCGAGCGCTTCGCTCGGGAGCTCGAGAAGCTCACCCAGTACCGGGCGGCGTGCGTGGTGGTCGAGGCGGGGCTGGCCGATCTTCTGCATGGCCGGTACCGCGGGCGTGCACATCCGAACGCAGTCCTCGGGAGCGCCCTCTCGATCATTCTCGACTACGGCGTTCCGGTGTTCTTCTGCTCGGATCGCCAGGCCGCATGTACGTTTGTCGAGGCCTATCTCCTGGCAGCACACAGGAGGTGTCGGAGATGAGCCAGGCCGCGGCCGCGGAGGGACGCACGTCCCTTCGCGGCGTTGTTGAAGCTGTGTTCTATGCCTCGCCTGCTTTCACGGCCGGGCGCCTGCGGACATCCGCGGGCGCCACAGCTACGTTCGCCGGCCCGGTGTACGTCCGCCAGAACGATGCCGTGCGCTTTGAGGGCCACTGGGCGCACCACCCGAAGTACGGCCGGCAGTTCACGGCCGAGGTCATGGGCCACGACCTTGAGATGGACCCCGAGGGGCTGGCGAACTTCCTGGCGAATCACCCCGACATCAGGGGCATCGGTCCGGTAAAGGCGCGGCTCATTGCCGAGGAGTTCGGATCGAACTTCGATGCGGCGATCCGGACGAGCCCCTACGCGGTCGCTGCAGTCGCGAAGGTTCCCGTCGAAACCGCCCGTGAGCTCCAGCGCATCTGGGTCGCGAACGGGGATTTCAATCTGGCCATGGCGCACTTGGCCCGGTACGGTCTGACGCACCACCAGGTGACGACGCTCGTTGGCAGGTTCGGCAACCAGGTCGTGCCCATCCTCCAGCGAGATCCCTACGTGCTAACGCGCGAGATCGCCGGCTTCGGGTTCAAGCGCGTGGACAAGATTGCCCGCAAGATGGGGACGCCGAAGTCTCTTCCATCACGGCTTCGCGCCGGGCTGGTGTACACGGTCGCCGAGGCGCTCGATGACGGTGACTGCTGGGTGGAGTTCGAGGATCTGCTCGACCGGGCGAACACGCTGCTCGTCATGGACACGCTCGATAGCCGCGAGCTGATCGAGAACGAACTCGAGCAGCTGATCGCCGAAGGCGCGCTCGTCTCGGCGCCTTTTGAACGACTGATTGTGGCGGACCCGGAGATCTACCGGATGGAGCATGCTCTCGCCGACGTGCTGCGCGTGGGACACCGGGCCAACCCGCACACGGCCAATGTCGGCGACCTCGACGGCCTCATCGATGCCGAAGGCCCGGAACTCAACTCGGATCAGCGCCAGGCCGTGAAGAACGCACTCGCCTATTCGATGTCGCTCATGACCGGCGGCGCCGGGAGCGGCAAAACGTACGCAGTCTCCACTATCACGAGCATCGCCGAGCGGCTCGAGTTGCGGGTCGTCCTTGCGGCGCCGACCGGGAAAGCTGCCAAGCGTCTCGAGGAAGTCGTAGGTCATGAAGCCAGCACCATCCACCGGCTGCTTGGGTTCAACGGCAAGACGTACGGGAAGGATGCTCTCAACCCGATTGAGGCCGACATCCTGATCGCTGACGAAGCCTCAATGATCGATGTCCCGCTCGCGTTCCGGCTGTTCGCGGCGGTTGATCTCGCTCGCACTGCGATCGTGCTCGTCGGCGACCACAACCAGCTGCCGCCGGTGGGCCCCGGCAACCTGCTTCGCGATCTGGTCCAGTCCCGGGCGATCCCGACGACGGTTTTGACCAAGATCATCCGTCAGGCCGGCGTCCTCAAAGAGAACTCGACTGCGGTGCTCGTGGGCGTCGTCCGCCCGACAGCCGACGTGCAAATCGGCGCGCGCCGGCCCTGGTACGTGATCGACAAGTTCAGCGACCGCGAGGATGTCCGCCGGATGCTCCTGCTGCTGTTCGAGGAAGTGCTTCAGGAACGCCTCGGGTACGACCTCCTCCGGGACGTGCACGTCTTGACTCCGACGCACAAGGGGCCGCTCGGGACGGTCGAGCTGAACATCGCTCTTTAGCGCCTGCTCCAGCGAAAGCTGTTCGGAGTCGACGTCCCCGAGGTGGAGCCGGGCCGCCGCGCTCGGCTCTACGCGAACGACAAGGTCATTCAGACCAAGAACGATTACGGCCGCGGGGTCATGAATGGCACGGTGGGCTTCGTCCGCGAATCCTGGGCGGACGGGAGCCTGGCGGTTGATTTCGAGGGCAGTCCCGTCGAGTTCGAAGCGGACTCGCCGGATGTCGGCAACGTTCAGCTCGCCTACATCACTTCGATTCACAAAGCCCAGGGAGCCGAGTTCCCGTGCGTGATTGCCATCGTCCACCGCTCCCACACCTTCATGCACGATCGGAACCTGCTCTACACCGCCGTGACCCGGGCGAAAGAATCGGCGGTCATTTTGGGGGACCGCGCGAGTATTCATAACTGTGCCCGAAGTGCGCACGTGGACAAACGGAAAACCACTTTGAGCTTCCTTCTGAACGAAACGGCCGCGGAGGGCCGTCGATGATCGCTGCCGATAGTGTTCGTGACTATTACCGCCGCGTAACCGAAGTGGAAGTTGGAGAGATCGCCCGGGAACTGCTCGCGGGCCGGATCACGCAGGCGTCCGACCGCACTCTCCAATGCAACTGTCCGAACCATCAGAGCCAGTCGCGTCGCTCCCTGCACATCATGCTCGATAAGCAGGGCTGGTACTGCTTCGGCTGCGGTGTGGGCGGCGACGTCCTGCAACTGGTCGAGTTCGTGCACTCCGGCCAGGTTACCCGAGGCCTGTCGGGCCAGATGCCTGAGAGTCACCGCCAGGCACGAGACTTTCTGGCCGCGCGTGCCGGCATGCCGCCACTGGCCGGGGTCGGACTATCGCCAGACACCCTCGCAGCGCTCGAGGAAGAGCGCCGGCTCACGCTACGGGTCCACGAAGCCTTGACAGCGCTCGCCGATCGCTACCACGAGCAGCTTGTCCAAAGCCCTGAAGTTCTCGCCTGGTGCCGCCGAAAGTACGGGATCAGCGATGACATGATCGCCCGTTTGCGCATTGGCTACGCCGAGAACGGTTCGCGGACGGATGCGGATGGAACCGAGCACCCGAGCATCGTGAAGAGTCTGCTCGGGGGCGCCGATCCGTTTTCGGTGCGTGAACTGGCGGCCACCTCCGCATTCCGGCCGACCCCGCAGGACGGTGTTGTCCCGTTCTTCGATCGCCGGATCGTGTTCCCGTACTGGGGCCGCGGACACGTGGTGTTCATGATCGGCCGGCAAACGCCCTGGACTCCTGACACCGACTGGGAGAAATCGAAGTACAAGAAGCTGGCCGTCCGCAACGACCGAAACCACGGCCACGTCGCCCAGTGCATTCGCAATGACGTGCTCTACAACGAGGATGCCCTTGCAGCCCGGCCGGAGCGTGTCGTCATCACCGAAGGGGTGACGGACTGCATCTCGCTCATGGAGCGCGGCTTCGCGGCTGTCTCGCCGGTGACAGTCCAGATCCGCGAGGCCGACTGGGAACGCCTCCTGCCCAAGATCGTCGGCGTCAAGACGGTTTTCATCTGCCAGGACAACGAAGTGTCCGATGCCGGCATGGCCGGCGCGCTCCGGACGGCGGGCGTCCTCGCCCGCCACGGCATCCTGACGCGGATCGCCGTCCTTCCGCTCGGGGCCAAACAGGCGAATGCGCGCCGGGAACTTCGCGAGCGGTTCGGCGTGGATGGACGCATTGGCCCGAAAGAGCTCGCCAAGGCCCTCGAAGGCCGCACCGAGGACGAGGTCCGCTACGCGGAAGGATTGCTCGCGGACGCCAAGATCGACGTTAACGAGTACTTCGCAGCTGGCGCTACTGCTGCCGATTTTGAAGCGATCCTCGCGGCGGCGAAAACGCCGCTTGAACTCGCCATTTCGAAGCTCTCTCCCGACACGCCGGACGGCGAGCTCGCGCGCGTGCTCGAGCCGATCCTTGCCGAGATCGGTCGGCTGGATCCGATCGAAGAGACACGACACCTCCGCCTGATTCAGGAGCAGTGTGGCAAGCGGCGCTTGCCGGTCGCCATTCTTCGAAAGCAGATGAAGGTGGTACGGATTGACGGCAAGTCCGATGCCCGCCGGCCCGTAACCGCCGGTGACATCCGGCGCGGTCCCATTACCGCCGCTGCGCTGGCGACGGCCGAGAACTGGCGTAACGAACTTCTGCTGAACCTCAATGGCACAGTGAAACCGGTCCTGGCGAACGCGATGATCGCGCTACGCGGCGCCGCCCAATGGGATGGTGTCTTGGCGTTCAATGAGTTCTCGGTCGCTACGGTCGCAGTCCGGCCGGCGCCGTGGATGTTACCTGATACGAAGCTTCCACATATCTGGACCGGGACCGATGACATTCTCGCAGCCGAGTGGCTGCAACGCGAAGGCGTGTTCGTATCGCCGGACGCAGCGGCTCAGGCAGTCGAGGTCATTGCGAAGAACCGGTGCGTCCATCCGGTGCGGGAGTACCTCCAGGCGCTGACCTGGGACGGAACACCACGGCTGCGGCATTGGCTCGTGACCTATCTCGGGGTCGAGCCGTCGCCCTACGTACACGCCGTCAGCATCTCCTGGCCGATCTCGGCCGTGGCTCGCATCCTGTCGCCCGGTGTGAAAGCGGACACCTGCCTCATCCTCGAAGGGCCGCAGGGCATCAAGAAGTCGACCGCGCTGCGCGTGCTCTCCGAGCCTTGGTTCACCGACGAGATTGCCGAGCTCGGCTCCAAAGACGCTGCACTCCAGATGCGCGGCGTCTGGGTGATCGAGATCGCTGAACTCGATTCGCTGTCGCGGACCGAGGTGTCACGAGTCAAGGGATTTATGTCCCAGCTGTCGGACCGCTTCCGGCCGCCTTACGGCGAGCGCCTGGTCGATTCGCCCCGGCAGTGCGTTTTTGCCGGCACGGTGAACCACAGCGCGTACCTTCGCGACGAAACCGGCGGCCGGCGCTTCTGGCCGGTCGAGTGTAAGGCGGCCATGATCGACGTCGATGGCCTGGCCGCGGCACGAAATCAGCTGTGGGCCGAAGCCGTTGCCCAATACCTCGACGGCAAGCCGTGGTGGCTCGAGAGTATGGACCTGAATCAGCAGGCGGCTCAAGAGCAGGCCAACCGCTACGAGGGCGACCCGTGGGACGACATCATCACTCGGTGGGTGGCCGGCCGGGAGACGGTGTCGATTACAGAGATCTTCGACAACTGCCTTGAGAAGAGAAAGGACATGTGGACGCAAGGGGACCGCAATCGCGTCGCCCGGTGTTTACGTGCGCTCGGCTGGGTGCGCTTCAGGGCAGGCGGTAGGACGGCTCGCGAGTGGCGGTACAGATGCCCGAGCCCGACGGGCGCGGAGGATCGACCGTGGTGAATAGGGAACGTCCACGTTGGGCTGGTGACCACGACCTGTCCACGTCTCGTGTCTCAGACCAAGTGCCCCGTTTTCAATCGATGACCCCGTGTCCTAGTAATACTCCCCCATACATAAAAG
>DATMXS010000020.1:0-5528 GCA_035561355.1 Bryobacteraceae bacterium
TCCGCCGCGATCTTCTCCCGGATCAGCGACTGGCCCGGGTCCGAGCACATGTACTTGTAATCGACGGCGCACCGTACGCCCGGCAGTTGCGAAACACGCTCGGTGACCGCCTGGCAATCGACGTGGCGGGCGATGTTCTCGCCGCACCAGCACGTGAATACACCAATTCGCGCCATGGGTGGTCAGCCTTTCCACACGAAGTGACGATCGATGCCCAGTTCCTGAGGCGTAAGCCCCATCGCCAGGCCGACCAGGTCAGACAGGTAATAGACCACCATGCCGTGCCGGACCGAATAGCGGCGCTCGATGTCGCCCTGCTTCATGTCGAGATTCACATGGCACATCGGGCAGGCCACCACAAGGCAATTTGCCCCCTTTGCCCGCGCGCCGCTCAGGATCTTGTTGGACAGGTCGAGCACGGTGTCCTCATTGGCCATCGTGAGGCCTGCGCCGCAGCACTCCGTCTTGTAGTTCCACTCGACCGTCTTCGCGCCCAAGGCCTCGACGACCGCCTCCATCGAGTGCGGATGCTCGGGGTCATCAAACTTCACCGTGCCGGGCGGACGGGTGAGCAGGCAGCCGTAGTAGCACGCCGCCGTCAGATCCTGAAGCGGCCGCTTCACCGCCGCCTTGATGCGGTCCAGCCCGACGTCCTGAAGTACTTGAATAAGGTTGAGAACCTGCGTGCTGCCCAGGACGGGAAGTTCGACGATTTCCTGCATGCGGCGACAGACCTCCGCGTCGGTATTCATCGCCTGCCGCGCCTTCAACAACTCCATAGAACACATCGGGCACGGCGCCAGCACATGCTGGAAGCCCTGCTTCTCCGCGAGCGCGAGATTTCGGGCGGGAAGCGCGACGGAGAGTTCGTGATTGATGGAGTGCGCCGCCGTAGCGCCGCAGCAGATCCAGTCGTCGATCTCCTTCAAGCCGACGCCCAGAGCGCCAAGGCACGCACGGACCGAAGCCTCGTAATCGTTTGATGAGCCGTGCAGAGCGCACCCGGGATAATAACCGACGTCCACTGGCATCATCCTTTCTGCTCCGGCAGGCAGCGTTGGAAGATGCGATCCACTACGCCGCGATCGCGCACCTTCTCGCCCATCAAGTGCAGCTTGCGCCGCCGCTGCAATGCCGGGGCAAGCATCGCGTTGCTGAACAGGAATGGAACGTTAAGATCGCGCAGGAAGCCTGTAACCTTGAACTCGGCGATGAGTTCCAGTTCGTTCATGCGGCCGTTGCGCCGGATGTTGCGAAGAAACGCCTTTTGAAAGAGAACCGTGCGCTGCTGCGCGGGAGTGGCGGCATTCTTCTCGATGGACATTTGCCGCAGCCCGTCCATGACGCCGGCGCAGTCCACGGACTGCGGACAGCGGGTAGTGCAGGTCTGGCACGACACGCATTGCCAGATCGCCTCACTGCGCATCGCGCGGTCCGCGAGACCCGACTGCACGAGCCCTACGATCTGATTAGGAACGACGTCCATGTGCGCGGCGACGGGACATCCGGCCGTGCACTTACCGCATTGATAACAGTTCTGAAAATTCGTTTGGGCGAGAGAATTGCCGGTGCTGGGTACACTAGAGAGCATTTGGAGACACGACTGCCGTTATCAGCCTTTTCTCACAACTCGGAGCCAGGCGAGCCGGATGGGCCGTCTGAACTTAACAGGGCTAAGTGGCCCCTACTTAAATTAGAATTTAGCACAACAAAGTCCGAAATTCCACTCTGGAAGGCTCTCTTCATGGCAAGGGCGCGCGCTCTGCGGCACGCGCCCGTATTCCATTGCGGAGGGCTTCAGAGGCCGGCGAGGAATTCTTTCAGGACCGAAAGCGTCTTCTGTTTCTGATCGCGACGGACATTGTGGGCCGCGCCTTCGATGTGGACGATCCTGCCCTTCTTTAATAGACCGGCAACTTCTTCGTTTTCGCGCCTGAGGTCGCCCTGGGCATCGGCTTTGAGGATGAGTACCGGCGCGGTGATCTTCGGGAACAAGTCCCGCATCGGCGGCCGGCTTCCGATACTGACCAGAGCCGTGTCCGGATGATGCCGCCGCTTCGAAGGCGCCCAGATCTCGCACTCCGAGGCTCCCCACTTGGGCGAGCTCTTCATGCACTCGTTTACGAGTTGTTCGTAGCTCGTATTGTTGCGGGCGAGAATGCCGGCACGGCGCTTCTCGACATCAGGGGCGGCGTTCGGCGTTGGAGGGCGCCGTACCAGACCCGGGTCCTCGAGCACGATCGCGCGCGCCACGTCCGGGTACTTCGCGCCAAACCATGCGGCGGTCGCGCTGCCCATCGAGTGCCCCATCACAATCGGATTGACCAGCTTGAGTTCGCGAATCAGGCCGGCGAGGTCGTCCACCATGACGTCCGGTTCGTCTGCCGGCCTTGGCGGATCCGACAGCCCGTGCCCGCGCGCGTCCCACATGATGATGTCGTAGTCCCGCTCGAGCTCTTTCGCGAAGTTGGTCCAGCACAAGCCATCGTCAGACGATCCGTGCGCCAGGACGATCGCGGGCTTCTCGCCCCCGGTCCGCCAATAATGGATGCGAATCCCGTTTGCAATTACGTACCCGTCGGTCCAATTGCTGGGCGGGAGCGGCGGCGCGGCGGCAACGGCACTGCCTGCCGCGAAAACGACGAGAGCGAGAAATGCGATCAGTCGAGATGGCATCGATTCCTCCGGTAGCGCGGCCCGTCAGGCGTAAACCCCCGGTGCGTACCGGCCGCACGCTGCGAGCATTATCTCGAAGAGGCGGGCACGCCGGGGGACATCCCTGGTTCCGTTCGCGGGGCCGGAGAAACACAGGGGCTAAACCAAACCTTTCTTGCGTCCGGATCGGCACGACTGAACTCGCGCCCTGATACAAGGCGCGAGTTGATGTGGATATGCTTGCGACTCCGGCTTATATGTCAGGCACCGGCGCTTTACTGCAGCACCGGCTGGCGGCGAACGAGAAGCAGTGTGAGGTCGTCACGCTGCGCCGCTGGTCCCCGGAAATTTCTGACATCCTCGATGCACGCATCCACGAGTTCCGATGGCGTCGCTGCCGCGCTCTGCTGAAGCACACGTTGAAACCGCTCCATCCCATACTCGCGGTCCTCTGCGTCTTCCGCCTCTGTCAGGCCGTCGGTGTAGATGGCGACGGTCTCACCGGGCTCCAGGAGGATGCGATGGCAGGAATAGGCCGTCTCGCAAAACAGGCCCAGCGGAAGTCCTGTGGGCTCGACTGTGATGCACCCGTTCTTTCCAACGACCACTGGCGGGCAGTGGCCCGCGTTGCACAGCATAACCTCTCCGGACGGCCCGGCGCGCCCGCAGACGAGCGTCGCGTAGTGAGTCGATAGGGTGCTCTCACAAAAGATGCGGTTAGCGCGGTGGACCAAGTCCTCCACTGCGGTCGCAAAAGGCGAGAGGCTGCGGAAGATGGCGTGCAGTTGCGACATGAGCAGGGATGCCGCGACCCCCTTACCCGAAACATCTCCCACCAGGAACATGAGCCCGGCGCCGGATTGATCGGCAAGCAGATCGCAGTAATCGCCGCTCACCGGTCCTGCCGGCTGGTACCGGAACGACACCGCCCAGCCGTCATACTTCACCTCTTTGGGGAGAAGCCCGCTCTGGATGCGTGCGGCGAGATCCAGGTCATCCTCGAGCGCCCGCTTCTGCTGGGTGCTGAGGCAATCGAGGCAGGTACTGACCAGCGGATCGGCCATGAGCCGCTCGGCTTCGATGGTGCCCTTGCAATGGTCGCAGAGGCCGAAGATGCCGTCATCGAAGCGCTCTAGCGCCATATCCACTTCGTGCAAAAGCGCAGCAAGCCGTTCAGAGCCGTCCCTGAAACCGATCGCGGCGGCGAGCCGCTCACGCCGGTCGAGAAGCTGATTCCGGAGAACATTATCCCAGGCTGTGGCCATACACCAACCCTATTTATCCGATGCTACCGAAGACCGGCCGCGGATGCCAGTGCGCCGCCGGCGATCAGGATGGCGGCACGCTCGATGTGCGGCGTCAGGGACTCGTCACCGGCAATGAACGGCAGTGCCGCGCAGACCGCCTCGAGAGCGGGACTGGTCCGCAGCGGCCGTAGGAACGACACAGCCCGCGCTGCGGCGAGGGCTTCGATAGCGAGAACCAGGCGCGTGTATCGCACCACCTGTTTGAACTTCAGTGCCGCCGTCATTCCCATGCTGACGAAGTCCTCCCGGTCGCCGCTGGTCGTAATGGAACAGGCGGAGGCGGGCGTCGAGAGCACGCGGTTCTCTGCTACGAGTGCGGCCGCCGTGACCTGCGCCATCATGAGTCCGGATTCGATGCCCGGATTTCCAGTCAGAAAGGCCGGCAGCCCCTCGTTCTGGGCGGGGTTTACGAGGCGGTCGATGCGCCGTTCGGAGACGCCGGCGAGCGCCGTAAGCGCGATAGCGGCGTAATCGAGTTGCAGGCCGAGCGGCTCGCCGTGGAAGTTGCCGCCGGACAGGATCTCATCGCCAAAAACGAGCGGATTGTCGGTGGCCGAGTTGAGTTCGATGGAGAAAACGCGGCGAGCCTCTGCGAGCGTATCGCGCACGGCTCCGTGAATCTGCGGAGCGCACCGGAGCGAGTAGGCGTCCTGCACGCGGCCGCAGCCCAGGTGCGAGTTGCGAATCTCGCTGCCCTCCATCAGCCGGACGAGGTTCGCCGCGCTCGCCCGCTGGCCGGGATGCGGGCGCGCGCGCTGGATACGTTCATCGAAAGCGCGCGGCGTCCCTCGGAGCGCGTCCGTGGTGAGGGCGCAGATGACGTCAGCGGTGTCGGCCAGCGTCTCAGCAGCGGTTAGTTCGATGCACCCCAGCGCCAGCATCGCTTGCGTTCCGTTGACCAGCGAAATACCTTCCTTGGATGCGAGTCGGAGCGGCTGGAGACCGGCGCCCGCCAGCGCTTCCTTGCCCTGCATCCTCGCGTCCCCGTACTCCGCCTCGCCTTCGCCAATCAAGACCAGCGCGATGTGTGAAAGCGGAGCGAGATCGCCGCTGGCGCCGACGCTGCCGCGAGACGGGACCACCGGGGTAAGGCGACGGTTCAGAAACTCACATAGCATCTCCGCGACGACAGGCCGTATCCCCGAAAAACCTTTCGCCAGCACGTTCGCACGGATGAGCATCATGGCGCGGACTTCGGCGCGATCCAGCGGATCACCCACACCGCATGCGTGCGACCGAACGACGTTCCGCTGAAGTTGCTCGAGTTGCTCGCGGGGGATCTGCACGTCGGCGAGCTGGCCGACCCCGGTGTTCACTGCGTACACGGGACGATCGCCGGCGGCAAGCCTCTCAACCACCGCTCGCGACGCAAGCATGCGCTCCCGCGCCGCGGGCGCAAGGCCCGCAGTCTCCCCGTGCACAGCGACTGCCACAACGTCTTCCACCGTAAGCCGGCCGCCATCGAGCAGGAGCATACTTTCTGTATCGTAGTCCCTCGAGCGTCAGCCGGCTGGGCCGCCGCAGTTTCTGCATTCATGATTACGTGGCAACGTGGTCGGTGTAGTC
>DATMXS010000021.1:0-7900 GCA_035561355.1 Bryobacteraceae bacterium
CCGTCGAGCAGCGATTGGTGGTTGGAGACCAGCAGCAGGCGCTCGTGCGGCTCCACGGTCCCGCGGATGCGGACACGGTAGAGCACCCGAAAAAGGAGTCGCGCGAGTTGTCGTATGCCGGAGGCCAGCATGGACGGCATGGGGACTATTATAGAAGGCTGCGGGAAGGTTCCGAAGTCGCCCGAGTGCTAGAATTGCGCTTCGCCATGGGCTACTTACTAAATTGTTTACATGTGTCGGTTTGTCTCCTCGCGCTCGCGGTTTCCGCTATTGCCGCCGAACGGCGCACCAGCTTCAACGAAGGTTGGCGCTTCCACAACGGGGATGCCGCCGGCGCCGAGCAGCCCGGCTTCGATGATGGGGCGTGGCGGGCGCTTAGCGTGCCGCACGACTGGGCCATTGAGGGTCCGTTCGACCGCAAGCACAATCCGCACGCGGGGGCGCTGCCGCACTATGGCACGGGCTGGTACCGCAAGCAGTTCACCGTGCCTGCCGCGAAGGACCGCATGTACTCCGTCGAGTTCGACGGCGCGATGTCGAATGCCACCGTGTGGCTGAACGGGAAGGAGCTGGGCGGCCGCCCTTACGGTTACAGCGGCTTCGCGTTTGACCTCACACCGCACCTCAAGCCCGGCGCCCAAAACGTGATCGCGGTGAGGCTCACGCCCGAGGAGCGCTCGTCGCGCTGGTATCCGGGCGCGGGCATCTACCGGAACGTATGGCTGGACGAGACCGGCCCGGTGCGCGTCGCCCGCTGGGGCACGTACATCACCACGCCTGAGGCGACGGCCGAAAAAGCATCGATTTCGATCCTGACCGACCTTGAGAACCGCGGTTCAAACGCGGCGAGCGTGAAAGTAGATATAGCAATCATCGACGCAGTGGGCAAGACCGTCGCGCGCGGCAAGGGAACCGCGGAAATTTCGGCCGGCGGAAAGCAGAAATTAGATAACCGCCTCACACTGGCCAAGCCGCGCCTGTGGGACGTGGACAGCCCGCACCTCTACACCGCAATCACGACGATCCGTGACGGCAAACGGGTTCTCGATCGCTATGAAACCCCTTTCGGTATTCGCAGCATCGCCTTCGATAAGACGAGGGGCTTCCTGCTGAACGGCCGGCCGCTGAAGTTTCAGGGCGTTTGCATGCACCACGATCTCGGCGCGCTCGGGGCCGCCGTCAACCGGCGCGCGACCGAGCGTCAGCTTCAGATCATGAAGTCCATGGGCGTTAACGCGATCCGCACGAGCCACAATCCGCCGTCACCCGAACAGCTCGAGTACTGCGACCGCCTGGGTCTTCTCGTAATGGACGAGGCGTTCGACATGTGGGGGCGGGTGAAGATCCCTAACGGTCACGGGAAATACTTCGACAAGTGGGCCGAGCCCGACCTGCGCGATATGATCCGCCGCGACCGCAACCACCCGAGCGTGATCATGTGGAGCATCGGAAACGAGGTGCTCGAGCAGGGTTATCCCGAGGGCGCCGGTGTCGCGAAGAAGCTCACCGCGATCTGCAAAGAGGAGGACCCGACGCGCCCCGTCACCGCAGGTTATAACCAGCACTGGAATGCGATCAAGAACGGGCTGGCGGACGCGGTAGATATCGTGGGCCTCAACTACAAGCCGACCGATTACGCCAAGATTCTGAAGGACCACCCGGACTGGATGCTGCTGGGCGCCGAAACCGCCTCGACCGTGAGCTCGCGCGGCGTCTATCACCTGCCCGTCGAGAAGTACGAAAAGCACCCCTCGCTGCAGTTGACGAGCTACGACGTCCTGGCGCCCGCATGGGCCTATATCCCCGACGTGGAGTTCCAGATGCAGGAGGATTCTCCGCGGGTGCTGGGGGAGTTCGTGTGGACCGGCTTCGACTATTTGGGCGAGCCGACGCCATACTTCGCCGGCCGCCGGGCGAACGAGACGGATTGGCCCGCGCGCAGTTCGTATTTCGGCGCGGTTGACTTGGCAGGCTTCCCGAAGGACCGTTACTACCTCTACCAGAGCGTCTGGACCAAGGCGCCGATGGTCCACGTGCTGCCGCACTGGAACTGGGCGGGCAGGGAAGGACAGGCCATCCCGGTGATGTGTTACACGAACGCGGACGAAGCGGAGTTGTTCCTGAACGGCAAATCGCTCGGGCGGAAGAAGCGCGGCTCGGAGCCGGTCGTGTTGCCGGTGGGCCCGAACGTCAGCGCAGGCCGCAAGTTCAGCAGCAAGTACCGGCTGATGTGGGACGTGCCTTACGCCGCAGGCTCGCTGAAGGCGGTGGCGTACAACGGCGGTAAGCAGGTTGCGGTGCATGAGATGCGCACCGCCGGCGCTCCGGCGCGCGTCACGGTGATGCCAGATCGGACGGCGATTGCGGCTGACGGCAACGACCTCTCGTTCATCACCGTGCGAATCGAGGACAAGGACGGGAATCTCTGCCCGATGGCGGATAACCTGGTCCGGTTCAAGGTCGAGGGCGCCGGCCGGATCGAAGCAGTGGATAACGGCAACGCCGCCACGGTCGAATCGTTCCAGGCGGATCACCGCAAGGCGTTCAGCGGGATGGCGCTAGTGATCGTCCGTTCCGAGCGCGGCAAGCCGGGCCGCATTCAGGTAAATGCGGCATCGGACGGCCTTGACCGGAGCGAAGCGCTCGTCACGACTCGCGAGCGTTCACAAGGGCGGTAGACCGGAAACTCGCCAGAGGCCGAGCGCCTTGTCCGCGTATGCGCCGCCGGCCTCCGTGCATCCTTCGACAATCACGGCTTCGGGACGCGCGAAGTTGAACGGCGCACGCTCCAGGTTCAGCATGCGCCAGTCCCCGTCGGGGATATCCTGATTCGATTCGTGCTCCAGGAAGGTGGTCGCGAGCAGCCACTCCGCGCCGCTCTCGCGGATCTGACGCAGCGCCCGAAACACGTTCGCGAACGAGAGGTGTACAAGGCAATCGCGGCACAGCACGAGATCAGCCCGAGGAAGCGTGTCGCGCGTGAGGTCGAGTTGCAGAAAGGTGTTGCCGGGATACAGCGTGCGGTTGCGCTCCACGATGACGGCCACGATGTCCGCACCCGTGTACTCCACCTGGAGCCCGGCCTGGCTCATCCAGCCGTAATCGCCGCAGGGAATATCGAGGATGCTACTTACCCCGATTTGCCGTAGCAGTTCGGCGAGCGCCCCGCGAAGATGCGCCGTCTCGTCTACAGCCGAACCGAGGCCGGAGCGCGATTCCTCGCTGCCCCAGAGGTTCGTATCGTAGATGTACCCGAACCGCTCTGCGAGCGGGAGCTTTTCAATGCGCTCGGCTTCTTCGCGGAAGCGGAGCTGAGCCTTCGCCGGCGGTCGCTCTTGCATAGGCCTACTTAAGCGGTGTCACCGATATTTCCTTGAAGTAGAACGTAGCCCGGTCGTCGTGCCCCTGAACCCCGATGTATCCCGAATCCGGGCGCGGGCCACGTTGCGGTTCCCACGGATGTACGCGCTCGGGAACCGGCGAACTGCCATCGTAATCCGTCACCAGCACGCCGTTCACGTGCACAATCGTCCGCGGGCCGTCGATCGTAATCTCCATCGTGTTCCACTCGCCGGCCGGCTTATATGGCCGCGCCTTCGCCTTTGTCATCGAATAGAGCACGCCGGTCGAATGCCAGTCGTTGTCGTTGTTGTCGATCTGGACCTCGATGCCCTTGTTGATCGCATCGCCCTCGGTTTTTGGCGGTTCCGGAATACGAATGAACACGCCTGAGTTGCCCTTGTCGTTCGACATCTTGTAAACGACTTTGAGCTTGGCTTTGCCGATCTTCTCCTTGGCATACCAGATCATGCCCTTGCCGCCGGTGGACTTCAGCACGCCGTCCTCCACCGTGTAGACGTCGCGGCCCTGGTTGCGGATCTGCTCCCAGCCGTCAAGGTTCTTGCCGTTGAACAACTGTCGCGGTGCGTCCGCGCCCATGCAAGCGGAGGCTGCGAGCACGCCGATTACGAGAACTGTTCTCACCATACGAGGGAATTGTAGCGTGGCCGTGTGCCGGGTGACGGAATGAAGCACGCGCTTATGCCGGACCTTTCACCAGCGGACTCGGCGGAACCACGGACTTGGCGATCGCCGGAGTGTCTTCCTCCTGCTCGGGCAAGGGCTCGGTCGGTTTGAGGTACAAATCCGTCAGGCCCTGCTTCAGAATGTCAAATGCGGTCTGTGGGTCGTCAGCGAACTTGTACAGTTCCAGGTCCTCCGGCGCGATTGTCCCGTACTTCACCAGCGCGTCGAAGTTGATGATCTCTTTCCAGAACTTGGAGCCGTAAAGAACAGTGACAATCTTCTTCGCCAGTTTCTGCGTCTGGACGAGCGTGAGGACCTCCATCAACTCATCCATCGTTCCGAAGCCGCCCGGGAACACCACCAGCCCCTTCGCGAGATATGCGAACCAGAACTTCCGCATGAAGAAGTAGTGGAATTCGAAGCAGAGTTCGGACGAGATGTACGGGTTCGGGAACTGCTCGAACGGGAGTCCGATATTCAGCCCTACGCTCTTGCCGCCGGCATCGTGCGCGCCACGGTTCGCCGCCTCCATAATGCCCGGCCCTCCGCCGCTGCACACGACGAAGCGCCTGCTGTGATTCTGAATGGATTCGCTCCACTCCGTAATCATTCGCGCGAGAGTGCGCGCGTCGTCGTAATAGGACGCCAGCGGCCCCGTATTCTCGTGGATCCGAGCCGAACCGAAAAACACGACGGTGTCACGAATCTTCTCCCGCCGGAAGTGCGAGTACGGCTCCAGATACTCCGACAGGATACGGATCGCCCGCGCGTCCGAACTGTCCAGGAAGTTCTCGTTCTTGTAGGCGACGCGGATGTCGCACTTAGTCTTCGGCTGGTTGCGCATCGGTTCGTTCCTGAAGCTTTCTTTCGAGTTGCTCCACTTTTCTGTTCAGTTCCCGCACAGTCTTGAGAAGCTCCGGCAGTTTGGGAAGAGCGGTGACCGTTCGCAGCCATTCGCGCGCATCGTACGCGGGTGAGCCGGCGACCACGCGCCCGGCCTCTACGTCATGCCCGATGCCGCTCTGTGCGTAAACAGTCACGTTATCGTGAATCGTTAGGTGTCCGGCGATGCCTACCTGGCCCGTCAGGACTACATTGCGTCCCAAAATCGAGCTGCCGGCCAGGCCAACCTGCGAGCAGAGGATGTTGTTTTCGCCGACGACACAGGCGTGTCCCACCTGCACGAAGCTATCGATGATTGCCCCTCGTTTGACTCTTGTTTCCCCCATTGTCGCACGGTCAATCGAGCTTAACTGCTGGATTTCCACGTCATCCTCGATGACCGTTATGCCCGATTGCACGATCTTGTACGGCGCTCCGTCCGCATGATGCGCGAACCCGAATCCATCGCCGCCGATCACGACGCCGTTGCCCAGCGTCACACGGCTGCCGATCCTGCAGTACTCCCGCACTACCGAGCCTGCATGCGCGTAGAAATCGTCGCCGATTTCCGCGCCCTCATAGATCACAACGTGCGGGTGCACTACCGCGTTCCGTCCGATTGTCACGTTCTCACCCACCACTGCGTACGCGCCGATCGAGGCGTTCTCACCGATGCGCGCGGTCGGCGCTACTACGGCCGAGGGATGTACGCCCGGTTTTGGCCGGGGCGGCTGATAAAACAATTCGAGTGCACGCGCGAAATCGAGGTAAGGGTTCTTCGAAAGCAGGCTTGCGATGGGGTGCTCTGGAACCGGCTCCTGGATCAGGATCGCGGCCGCGCGGGTTGTTTTCACCTTCGGTGCGTACTTCGGGTTGGCCAGGAACGTCAACTCCGACGGACCGGCCTTCTCGAGCGGTGCCAGCCCGGAGATTTCCTGTTCCGGGTCGCCCACGAGTTCGCAACCCAGCGTCTCAACGATTTTCGCTAATTTCATCCGTTTCGCCTGAACTCAACCTTACAGGTTACACTTGAAGCATGCGTTGCAGCAGGCTGTTCGCGACAGCCTTCTGCGCCTGCGCGACGGTGTTTGCAGCAGCGCAGACCAATCAAAAAACGCAAGCCCAGCCCAGCCGGGCGGAGCCCTCCCGGACCGAGATTCAGAAGGCGGTCGAGGAGTTCAAAGTGCTAACCCGGGAGCTCGGACTGCGCCCGGACAGCCCCAGACGCCGCACCTCCGGCGCCGCGGCCCCGAAATGGCATGGCCGGCTATTCGAGAACTTCCGGAATGACTTCCTCGACGCCATACCGCACGAGGTGGTTCAGAACGGAGCAGACAAATCTACGCTGCGCCGCAACCAGTTCGGTGTGAACGTCTCCGGGCCCGTTGTGGTTCCATGGCTGTACAACGGCGGCCGCAAGACCTACTTCTCGTTTTCTTATGAGGGCGTACGCGAAACGGTCTCTCGTTCCTCGCTCCGCACGGTCCCCACAATGCCGGAGCGTATTGGCGACTGGTCACAAACTGTTGACGCTTCGGGCAATCTGCTGACCATCTACGACCCTGCCAGCACGCGCCCCAACCCGGGCTTTGACTCATCGCAGCCCGTCTCTGAACAGAATCTCGAGTATTTGCGCAACCAGTTTCCGGAGAACCGCATTCCCGTAACCCGGCTCGACCCCGTTGCTCAGCGTGCGCTCGCCTACTATCCGGCGCCCAACGCCAGCGTCGGTCCCTTCTTCGAAAACAATTTCTTCGTCCACGCTCCTGAAAGAAATGTCGCGAACGGTGTCATCGCGAAGCTTGACCACAACCTACGTGAGCGCCATCGGCTCGGCTTCGGTCTGAATTATTCGAACGGCCTCGTCGGTTCGGCCAGGTGGTTTCCGAGCGGCGCTAACCCCGGCCCTCCCGACCGCGACTACCGGAACCGGCGCGTTTCCTCCGATTGGGTCTTCACCGCGTCTCCGAGAACCGTGAATACATTTACGGTCGAGGCAGTGAGCGACGCCTCCGAGAACGGGATGAGCGACGATACGGATTACCCCGCCGCCATTGGCCTGACCGGGACACCGGGTAAAGTTTTCCCCCAGTTCGAGTTTGAACAGTACACGGACATCGGACGCGCGTATCCGTCCTCCAAGAACGTGCGCAACACGTTCGTTTTCACCGACGGCTTCTCCGCACGGCGCGGCAGGCACAACGCGCGCGCCACTGCCCAGTTTGTTCAGACCCAAGTGCACTCCTTCTGGCCTCAGTACCCTTCCGGTTTGATGCGCTTCTCGCCCGGCATCACGAGTTTGCCGGGGATCGTCAACACCGGCCACGGCTTCGCAAGCTTCGTGCTCGGCCTCGCTGAATACGGCAAGATGAGCGTCGTCGGGTCGCCATCGTACTTCCGGAACAGTGCCGCCCGTTTCGTGCTCGCCGATTCGTGGGAAGTGCGGAACGGCCTGACGCTCAACTTCAATGCCGGTATCGAGCGCCAGGCGCCGCGCACAGAGAAGTACGACCGCCAATCCACTATCGACCTCGACGCTATCAACCCGGCGAACGGGCGCAAAGGCGCCCTCGTCGTCGCAAACAGGAATGGCTATGGCCGCGCCTTTCAGCAGGTGCGCGTGCGCGTCGAGCCGAGTGCGAGCCTCGCCTGGAACCCGCGCGGCGAAACCAAGACAGTCGTGCGAGCCAACTTCGGCCGATCCTATTCGTCCATCCCGATTTACTCCGGGCAGTATGCCACGCAGGCGTTCAACGCGTTCCCCACCTGGCTATCCCCCAACGTGCAACTTGAGCCCGCCCTCACCGTCGCTGGTGGTTTTCCGGCCCCGGCACGCCCTGTGCCGGACCTCAGTCCGGATGCCGCCAATGACACGCGCGCCGAAATCGTGGACATGAGCGACCGTCTGCCCACTTATCAATCGGCCGGCGTCTCCGTGGAGCGTGAACTACCGGGCGCAGCCGTCCTGACTCTCGGCTGGGGGTACGCCTGT
>DATMXS010000022.1:0-12552 GCA_035561355.1 Bryobacteraceae bacterium
GACCCGGATTAGCACGTCGCCATTCATCACTTTTCATCACTCTGCAAAACGCAGCCGCGAGCCGCAAGCCGCAAACTATGTGCGCGAGCGAAACGAACCCGACCCGGATGAGCCGCGCCGCCATTCATCACTTTTCATCACTTGCAAGACTGTCAGGCACGACGAGCCAACAGCGAGCCAGTTCCCCAAACACTGGACACTACTGAGTAACAGTGAAGGTGATCGTGGTGGCGCCGCCCTGCGTGCCGGTCGCGCCCGAGCTCGACCACGCGACTGCCGAGAGCGTGTGACTGCCTTGGCCGGGAGTCCAAGGCCAGTAATCGCCGTTGCTATCGCCTGCGAGCGAATAGGGCGCGCCGCCTTCGGTCCTCACCACCGCGCCGTCGAGCGTGAAGACGACACTGCCGACGATCGAGGGGCTTGTATTGGCGCGGACATTCATGCGCGGCGGCAAAGCCGAGAGCCGCAGTGTCGCGCCGTTCGGGATCGGGTCGAAACCCGATACCGGCAGGTTGGTGTCGGCGTTCATCAGCGTGAAGCTGACCACCTTGTTCGTGACCGCCGAGGCCTGATCCACGACGGTGAACGCGCGATTGAGCGGAGTGCCCGCGGCGCCGCTGGCGTTCGACCCGGTATACGCTGTCGCGCCTGCGGTGAACGATCCGAGCCCGGGCCTCCACGCGAGATAGTCGCCGGAGTTGTCCCCGTACATTGCGTAAGGGGCGCCATTCTCGGTTCGGACTGCGCTGCCGTTGAGAGTGAAACGCACGCTCCCGGTCACCGCGGGTTGCGTCACCGCGAGCACGTTCAGGTTTCGGGTCGGAAGAGTGGCGAGGTTGAGGACTGCGCCATCGGGAAGCGGATCGAAGCCGGCCACCGGCTGGTTTGTATCGGCGTTGATCAGCACGAGTTTGGAAACGACTGGGGCGGTTGTGGTCGGCGGAGGAGCGGGTTGTGTTGGGGTGGTCGTTCCTGAGCTGACGATCGCGTCGATGAACATGTTGACCACGCCCTCAGGGATCTTTACGCCGCCGTCCGCCTGTGAGGATGCGATGACGAGGTCCTTTGAAGGCACGACGAAGCAGCGGGTTCCGTTCGAGCCGGACATCATGATCGCCGGCACTTTGACGCCGCCGGCGAGCCACCAGCCGAAGGAGTAATGACCCGGGAGGAGAGCGCTGGTGCCGGTCTGGTTATCGAAGTCGCCGGAACCCGTGCCGCCCGCCGTCGCGCCGGAGGGGACCTGGTTGGAGTAGAGCGACGAGATAAAACTCGAGGGGACGAGCTGAACGCCGTTCCAGTTTCCGTTCCGAAGCACGAGAAGGCCGATGCGCGCGAGGTCCCGGCTGCTCATCTGCCAGCCCCCGCCGCCCCACCCGCTGGTTGTGCCGGAGAAGCCGAGCGCGTCCTGCCAAAGGAGTTTGTTGAGGTATGCCGATTTGAGCATCCCGACCTTGTCCAGGCCGGCGAAGAAGCGGGAGTTAAGGTGATCGCCGAGGAAGCTCATGGCGTTGTTGTTGTAGGCGTAGTGCTGGCCGGGTGCATGCGGCGTGAGGTGATAGTCACTGACCATGGACAGGAACTGGCGGTACGTCGCGAGCGGGGCATAGGGGTTATCGGAGCCCGGGACGGTCTGATCCATGCCGGCGAGGCCGCGCTGCAGCAGCGTTCCGAAGACCAGGGCTGTGACTGATTTGCTCGCGGAGTAGATGTAGCCGGCGCGGGCGGGATCGCCCTTGGTGCCGACGATCCTGCCGGAGCGGATGACGACGGCCGGACTCGGCATATTGCTCATTGCCGCGCTGAACATCGCTGAATCGAAACCCGCCTCGGCCGGCGTGATCGTTTGCCACGAGGTTCCGGGGTAAGTCTGGGCGAAAGCCTGAGCGCCCGATAGGGCGACGAACAGAAGGTACTTGATTCTCATGGAGTATGCCTCCTCGTGAGGTTCTTGCCGTAGGAGAACTATTGGTACTGGTACTCCCGGTTTTCCTGAAGTATACGGATCACGCGGCGAGTGATCAACCATTAAATTGTCTGTGTGAGTATCCGGAACGTGTTGACCGCAAGAGATCTACTTACCGTTCTATGCACATCAAAACGCACACCGGCCAGGATGGCTCCTGATAACAGAACGTTACGCCGGAATTCTAGAAATCAGGTCAGGCCAGAAGCCCGGAGGCGGCACTTACAATTAAACAAATTTAACCATGCCGCGCGCGTGATGTGGCCGTGAACGCTCCTCACCACATTACTCAGGCGGCAACGTACGGCAAAGTGGTTTGCGGCCGTTACCGCGACGAAGGAACAATGAATTTACAGAAAGGAGCTTGCATTTATTCGACGGCACGATCGTTCAGCCGCAGAACGGCAAACCGAGTTGCTGGAAGGTGTAACAGTTGAGACCGAACCTATCAGTGTCAGCCACTGCGATTCATACTTTTCATCACTATTTCAAAACGCAACGATCAAGCGGGGACATCGTTGGCACAACCACGCGACTTGAGCGCGAGCGAAGCGAGCAAGCTACAATTCCGAGTACGATTCGCGTACATACTCCGGACAGGAGGGCTGTCATGCTGCGCGCGATCGGCTTGCCCGAGTTGGTCCTCATCCTCGGGATACTCGTCAGCACCGCTATCGTTCCGTTCTGGAAGATCTTCCAGAAGGCCGGATTCCCGGGTATTCTCAGCTTGCTCATGTTGGTCCCGCTCGCAAACCTGATAACGCTCTGGGTGGTTGCGTTCACGGAATGGCCCGCCCTGCGGCGGCATCCCGTTGATCGCGGACTGCTGTAGGCCGGTTCCGGCCGCCTCAATATGTTTGTGCGTGCGCGGAGGCTATTTGTGTGTGCCCTCAGGCTCGGCTAGCCTTAGGACAAGAGGGGATTATGAGACTGGGGCTCATCCTGCTACTGGCTGCGCCGTTGTTTGCTCAGAAAACTCCGGAGTTCTCCGTGCTGGTGTTCTCCAAAACGGCGGGCTTCCGGCACGGCTCGATTCCTGCCGGGATCTCCGCCGTCACGCGCCTCGGCTTTGAGAACAACTTCGGCGTCACGGCGACAGAGGATGCCGCCCAATTCAACGATCAGAACCTAGCCCAATACCAAGCGGTTGTCTTCCTCAACACCACGGGCGACGTCCTCAATGAATCCCAGCAGTCCGCATTCGAGCGCTTCATTCGCGCCGGCGGAGGATTTGTGGGCGTGCACTCAGCAACCGACACTGAGTACGACTGGCCCTTCTACGGCCGCCTGGTCGCCGCGTATTTTAAGAACCACCCCGCCGTCCAACCTGCTGAGGTCAGGATCTCTGATCGCGAGCACGCTTCCACTATTGACCTTCCGGAGCTTTGGACCCGCACGGATGAGTGGTACAACTTCCGGGCCCCGCTTCCCGCCCAGGTCCGGGTCCTGGCTGAAGTGAATGAAGCGTCCTACAAAGGCGGCGAGATGGCGGGTAATCATCCGGTCTCGTGGTGCCAGGAATTCGAGGGCGGCCGCGTCTGGTATACCGCGATGGGACACACGGACGAGAGTTACACGGAGCCTCTCTTCCTGCGTAATCTCCTGGGTGGGATCCGGTCGGTGGCGAAAGCCGCGCCGGGATGTCTGGAGGCTGAACCTTCCCCACCCCCAGCGCGACCGGGACGTTCACCCCGGCCGCAGGGGGGAAAGGAGCGCTGAAAACGTCGGATCGGGCCCCGCTCCCTCACCGGTTTTCATCTTGAACCGCTCCTTTATTTTAATAAAGTCCACGATGAACTCCAGTCCACTTCAGACGCAATCAAGCGCAAGATCGGCCGCGTAACGTCCCGTAACGTACAGCGGGACCACCGATTGCGCCAATTGCCGCAGTATGAAGCGCCGGGCAGGCACAAGCCCCAACACTAAAACAGAGAATCTGATACCTTTTACTGTTAGCCCCCTGTTTGGCCCCATGCGTGCCCACTCTTCCGGACAAGAGGCTGCGGATAATCACTATGGCAAAAGGCAACGTAAGCATCAACCTCGAGCGCTGCAAAGGTTGTGCTTTCTGCATCGAGTTCTGCCCGACGAAGGTGCTCGCTCTCAGCTCCGCCTTCAACTCCAAGGGGTACCACACGCCGCACGTCGTAGCTCCTGAGAAATGTAGCGGTTGCGACCTTTGCGGTATGTACTGCCCGGACTTCGCCATCTACGGGTTTCGCGTAGCCGAGACACAGCAGCGTACGGAGGCGAGCCATGCAGGCTGATCCCAAAGGCGTCCTCACCGGCTTTCATTTCATGGACGGCGACCACGCTTGTTGTGAAGGCGCGCTCGCTGCGGGTGCGCGATTTGCCGCAGGATACCCGATTACGCCTTCGACCGAAGTGGTCGAGCGATTCGCAAGCCGCATCCCCACCGTCGGCGGCATGTTCATCCAGATGGAAGATGAGCTCGCAGCCTCGATCACGATTCTCGGCGCTGTGTGGGGCGGCGCGAAAGCGTTCACCGTCACATCCGGGCCGGGCTTCTCGCTGATGATGGAGCACATCGGCTACGCGGTCATGACGGAAACCCCCTGCGTGTTTGTCAACGTGCAGCGCGGCGGCCCCTCTACCGGTCTGCCGACCCTCCCCGCTCAGGCCGACATGATGCAGTGCCGGTACGGCTCGCACGGCGATTATGAGGTGATCGCCCTCTCCCCTAACTCACCCCAGGAGTGCTTTGACCTCACCATCCGCGCCTTTAACCTCTCCGAGCAGTACCGCACCCCGGTGATGTTCATGATGGACGAGTGCGTGGGCCACATGACCGAGAAGGTCGTCATCCCACCAGCCAGTGGGATCGACGTGTACCCCCGCCGCCACACGACCAAGCCTCCATCCGAGTACCGCGCCTACGCCACTCAAGCCGACATGGTGCCTGAGATGGTCCATGCCGGAGAGGGCTACAAATTTCACGTCACCGGCCTGACGCACGATGAGCGCGGCTATCCTTCCATGAACGTGCCGACGCAGGACCGCCTGGTCCGCCGCCTCCAGCAGAAGATCCGCGCTGCCGAGGACCAATTAACGTTCACCGATGAAGCGGATCTCGACGGCGCGGAGATTGTCGTGGTGTCCTACGGCATCACGTCCCGCGTCGCCCAGAAGGCAATCGACCTCGCGAAGAATCGTGGCATTAAAGTCGGGCGCTGCCGTCTGATCGGCGTTTGGCCCTTCCCGGACCGCCGCCTTCAGGCAATCGCGCAGAGCGGCGTCAAGGCGTTCGTCGTCCCGGAGATCAACCTCGGCCAGATGTCGCGGGAAGTGGAGCGGGCCACCGGGCGCTGGGCTCGCACCGTCGCCGTCACCCACGCCGGAGGCAGTGTACATGACCCTCAACAGATCCTCGACGCCATCATGGAGGCTGCCCGATGAGCACCGCGACGCTGAATCCGATCAACCCGGTCGAGCCGCTGCTCCGGAGTGAGCGCATACCGCACATCTGGTGCCCCGGCTGCGGCATCGGCACTACCGTGAACTGCTTCGCCCGCGCGCTGCTCGAGACGAAGCTTCACCTGGACAAAGTCGCCGTGGTCTCCGGTATTGGCTGCACCGGCCGGGTCGCCGGCTACGTCCACCTCGATTCCTTCCACACAACGCACGGCCGCGCGATTCCGTTCGCCACCGGCCTGAAGCTCGCCAACCCATCGTTGAACGTGGTGGTGTACTCGGGTGATGGCGACCTCTCGGCTATCGGCGGCAACCACCTGATCCACGCTGCGCGGCGCAACGTGGATATAAAGGTGATCTGCGTCAACAACCTCATCTACGCCATGACCGGCGGCCAGGTGGCGCCCACCACGCCTGCCACTGCGATCACCACCACATCGCCTTACGGCAGCTATGAGCCGTCCTTCAGCCTGCCGGCTCTCGCCGCGGCCGCCGGCGCCTCGTACGTTGCCCGCTGGACGACCTTCCATGTCCGTCAGCTCACCAAAGCGATGTCTGAAGTGATGACCCGGCGCGGTTTCAGCTTCATCGAGGTTATCTCGCCCTGCCCGACGCTGTACCAGCGACGCAACAAGATGGGTGACGGCCTGGATGCGATGAAGTTCTACAAGCAGGTCAGCAAGGTCAAGAACGGCGCGTCGCTAGACGAGCTTGCGATCACGAAGGAAGGCGAGATCGTCGTCGGCAAGTTCGTGGACCGTGAACGGCCGGATTACGCCGAACTCATGCGGAACCGGTTGGCCGAGCAGCTTGGCGAACGGTACGTAGAACCCGACAACTGCGAGACGGAGTGCGACACATGCAGCTAACCGAGATCCGAGTAGCCGGCTTCGGCGGCCAGGGAGTCATCCTCGCCGCGATGATCGTCGGCAAAGCCGCGTCCATTCACGAGGGCGGATACGCGACCCTCACCCAAAACTTCGGTCCGGAGGCGCGCGGCGGCGCTTCGAGCGCGCAGGTCATCCTCTCCGATACGCCGGTGCTGTACCCCTATATCACGCAACCGGACATCCTCGTTGTGATGTCGCAGGAAGCCTTCGCGAAGTTCACGCCGGAACTGAAGGACAACGGCCTGCTCATCGTAGAGGAAGACATGGTCCGGCTCTCCGGTCTGAAATCCGGATACCGAATCTATAGCGTCCCCGCAACGCGACTCGCCGAAGAACTGGGCCGCCGCATGGTGCTCAATATCGTCATGGTGGGTTTCTTTGCTGCCGTGACGAACCTGCTGCACCCCGAGTCTTTGCGCAGTGCCGTGGCGGATTCCGTCCCGCCCGCAACCCGCGAACTGAACCTCCGCGCTTTCGACCGCGGCTACGAATACGGAGTAGCAGCCGTTACCCGTGAGATGGAAGAGAACGAGCAAGCGGAGGCAATGGAAGCGGAGTGAGGGTGAGGAGGTAGGACGTAGGAGGTAGGAGGTAGGAGGTAGAAGGTAGAAGTAGGAGGAAGGACGGCTGACTCCGTGTCGCCCCAGCCTTGCCACCCATCTGCCCTTAGTTTGTCTACTCCAGATCTGTCTTCTCAGCCTCAAGCCTCCTACGCGAGTTGTCTCACTTCTCGGGACCACCCCAATTTTCTCCTTGCTCCTTGCTTCTAGCTCCTACCTCCTGCCTTCTGCCCTTGGCCGCCTGCGACAATATACTTAGCGGCCGGGCAGGGGCTCCGGCTACCTAACAGATCGCTATGAAGGAAGTTCGGTCGAGTCCGGCTCGACGCCGCGGGCGCGCGTCGCTGGTCCGCAGTTCGGGGCCGCTGGCAGGTTTGCGCTATTTCCTGGGCGCCAGTGTCACTACCCTCGGGCGGAATCAGGGAAACGAGATCGTTCTTCACGGGCCCGATATCGCCGTCGTCTCTGGACGCCACGCCGAAATCGAAGAGGTAGGCGGCGTATTCCGCATCCGTGACCTTGCCAGCACCAACGGCACGTTCGTGGACGGCAGCCGCATCACCGACGCAGAACTGACTCCGCCCTGCACGATTCAACTCGGCGCCGGCGGCCCCGAACTCCTGCTCACGTTCGACGACGAACCTGCGCCGGAGCCACTGAACGAGACCTTGGTGGTGAGCGAAGGAGTCCTTCAAAACGCCGACGTGACGGACGCGCCTGCAAGCGGCGATGAAGCGCTGTTGCGGCAGGCGGTCGCTCAGGCTCGAGTGGCGCGTTCCACCGGCAGGCATGGGCAGACGATGACGATCATGCGCGAGGTCATTGATACCGCGCTCGGTCGCACGCGCCGCCGGTTTCGGGCCATCATCCTCGCGCTGGCAATTGTTCTCATCGCCGTTATCACCTACAGCGCCTGGCAGATCCATGTGCTGAGGGAGTCCAAGGACGCCATTGATGCCCAGATCCGGACGCTTGAAGGCGAACTCGCACGCGTCAGCGAAGACGCGCCGGAAGCCGACCAGATCATCAATACCCTGCAGCGCTACCAGGACCAGGGCCGCGCGATCCAGCAGAACCTCTTCTATCGCCTGAGCGACCTGGGCAAGGAGGAGTTTATCCGCCGCGAGATCCGGACGCTGTTGGCGGAATTCGGCGCTGAGGCGTACAGCGTTCCACCCGAATTCGTGGAACAGGTGCACCGCTACATACGCCGATACCAGGGACCGGACCGGCCGCACATGGCGCGCGCTATGGGGGAGCTCCGGCCGTCGTTCGACGGCATGCGTCGCGCGCTTGAAAGCCGCAATCTGCCCCCCGACCTCGCCTACATGGCGCTGGCGGAGAGCGGGCTCGAGAATGGCGGCGTCAGCTCGGCGGGCGCGGCAGGCGTATGGCAGTTCACGCCCGCCACGGCGCGGGCGTACGGCCTTCAGGTTGGCGGAGGAACGGACGAGCGGCTGAATGCGGTGAAATCCACACGCGCGGCGGCCCGCTACATCCGGGAGCTCATCCTGGAGTTCGGCGCCGGCAGCTCCGTCATGCTCGCCATGGCGGCCTACAACGTCGGCCCGAGCCAGGTGAAGAGCGCGATTCACAAGCTCGTGAACGATCCTATCAAACAGCGCAATTTCTGGTATCTGTACCGCCGCCGTGCGCTGCCTGCCGAAACGCGCGAGTATGTGCCCAAGGTGATCGCGGCCATGATCATCGGCCGCAATCCCCAGCGGTTCGGCTTCTGACTACTCCCGGCCGAGCACCTCGTCTACGGTGGTGAGCTTGCCGCGGGCGGACGTGAACTCGCCCAGCGTGCGGCTCGCGTGGTCTTCGTCGAGCGTTTCAATCGCATCGCTCACGATTTCGACACGCTTTCCGGTCCGCAGGAGGCCCATCGCCACGCAGCGAACGCAGAACTCGGTCACCACGCCGTAGACCACGTACCGGTCCGCTGCCAGTTCGTCGAGCAGCGGGCGGAGGTTCGGATTGGTGAACGCGTCCAGTTCCTGCTTCTCAATAATGATCTGCTGCGCACCCGACACGTCGTACTTGCCTGGCGTCGTCGGGACCACGGTTCGTTTCGCGAGCAGTGTGGATTCGGGCTTATGCTGACCGGCCGTTCCGGCCACGCAGTGCGCGGGCCAGCGTTTGAACTCGGGGTCGTTCTCGGCATGCGCGTCCGTGGTGGAGATGACGGTAATACCCTGTTGTTCGGCAAAGCGGTTCAGTTCGGCAAACTGCGGTAGCAGCCGTTCGGCTCCCGGGACGTACAGCGCCCCTGCCGGATATAGAAAGTCGATTTGTGTATCGATGTCGAAAAAGACGGTCTTCACTCTTGCTCCCCTCTGAATTGTTTGCGCGCGATCTCGAGCAGCCTCAGCAACTCGTCGCTGTGTTGGATCAGATACGGGCCCGGGTCCTTAAGCCGGAGGCATGCCTCCGGAACTGTCCGGATCGCCTCCGCCGCATGCGCGCGCGCCTGATGGGCATCGGCCAGCGGCTTCACCAGCTTGCCGTTCCGGATCACCGGCTCGAGCAGCGGTCTGGCATCCGGACCGGGGGCCGGTTCGTCGTAGCGCGTGATGTAGTCGCGCGCGTCCTCGCCGCTGTGGGCGCGGTAGCGCCAGACCTGCTTCGCCGCAGGCATCATGATCTTGTCTTCGCTGAACTTGGCGGTGTAGCGAGTGTTTCCGCCGGACTCCATCTCGACCAGCTTGTACACGGCGGCGAGTGCCGGGGCATCGGCGGACGTCGCGAGTTCGGTGCCCACCCCGAACGCGTCGATCGGCGCGCCCGAGGCCAGAAGCTCGCGGATCTTGTACTCGTCCAGGTCGCCGGTCGCCATGATTCTGGCTTCCTGGAGGCCGGCACGATCGAGTATCTTACGGACCGCGCGCGATAGAACCGCGCGGTCGCCCGAATCGATACGCACGCCCCAGATAGGCCGTCCCAACCGCGCAACCTTGCGCGTGCCTTCGATCGTGTCGTACGTGTCCACCAGGTAGATCGTACCCTCGCCCAGCAGTTCCTGCAGCTGCCGCTGCGCCTCGAACTCGTCTTCAAACGCCTGCACCCAGGAGTGCGCTGCCGTGCCGAACACCGGGATGCCGTAACGGAACCCGCTGAGCACGTTCGAGGTTCCCGTGCAGCCGCCGACGTAGGCCGCGCGACCGGCGAGCGTGCCGGCCTCCGGAGAGTGCGCGCGCCGCGTGCCGAACTCGATGATGGAACGCCCTCCGGCCACCTGAACAATGCGCGCCGCCTTCGTGGCAATGAGCGTCTGGAACGCGATCATCGCGAGCAGGTACGTCTCCGCCAGCTGCGCCTCGATCATGGGTGCGCGCACCCTCAGCAGCGGCTCGCCGCCGAACATCGGCGTGCCCTCGGGTACAGCGTACAGATCACCCGTGAAGCGTAGGTCCAGCAGGTGAGCGAAGAACTCTTTCGGCGCACGGCTGAACTGCGGCAGCGTGCGGAGGTAGTCGATCTCCCCGGTGGTGAAGCGAAGGCCCAGCAGGTATTCCGCGGCCTGCGCGATGCCGCACACCACCAGAAAGCCCCGCTGCGCGGGAAGTCTCCGGATAGAAAGCTCAAAACTGCCGGAATCGCGAAAGATGCCGGTCTGGAAGTACCCGGCCGCCATTGTGAGTTCGTAGAGATCGGTGAGGAGCGCGTTCATGGGCACCGGGCCGCGGGCGCTTGCGAGGGGAGCCGGCCACGGTTAGAGCGCAGCCTGTCCGGCGGTACAACTGCCGTTTTCCCATCGACGAACGCGACCCCTATCTATCCAGTATCGCGCGCCGGCGGAGGCGACGGCCGTAAAACGTGCGAGTCACCGGAGGTTTTCGATCATGAGGATATCGCTGTCCTCCTGATCGATCTGCGTGTAGAGCAGCCTGCGGCCATCGGGCGAGACGGAGAATCCCTGTCCGAAAGGCTTCGGCAACTCCGCAATGAGCCGCGTCGAACGCGACGCGAAGTCGTAGAACCGCACGGCATAGCGCCCGCGCTCCGCCTCCCCTCCGTAGTAGATCCCGTTCGTGGAGATCGCCCACTGGTTCGGGTCGGCGGTGGTGGGGAGGACGTCTTCCGGCTCGCCTCCGGCCAGCGGAAGGCGGCGGATCGGCGCGCCCGCCCCCGGTTGCCGCATGCGGCCGCCGGTCGAATAGTACAGATGGCGGCCGTCAGGCGATTCGACCGGACGGAAGCCGCGCTCCTTGGACAGTTGGACAGCCTCGCCGCCGTTCACCGGCAGCTTGAACAGGCCATCCCTCGCGCCGAAGTAGAGCCAGCGCCCGTCTCCGGACCAGCCGCCGACGCCGAACGCGCCTTCCTTAGCCGGAAGCCGGATCGGCGCGCCCCCATCAGCGTCGATGACGAAGGTTTCCCAGCGGTCCCCGCCAGGCGCTCCGTAGGCGATGCGCTTGCCGTCGGGCGACCATCTGGGCATCACCGCGCCCTGCTTTGTTTTGGTCAACTGAACGGCGCGGCTACCGTCCGGATCGGACACCCAGATTTCGAGGCGGCCCGAGCGGTCCGATGCGAACGCAACGCGACGTCCGTCGGGCGAATACGCCGGGGCCGATTCGTTCAACGTGGAGGCGATGGCCTGAGCCGCTTTGCCGCTCTTCAGATCGAGACCCCAGATGTTGGTGTCCTCGGTGCGCCTGACGAATGCCAGCCGGTTCCCCTGGAGTGAGGCCGAGGGCGAATCCGTGTCGTCCCCAGGGCCAACCAACTGTTCGGGCGGCCCGCCAGCGGCTACGTCCAGCCGCCACAGCGTTGGCGAGCCCGTGCGATCGGCTCCGAACACGACTGTGTGGGAATCGGGCAGCCAAGTGGCGCCGCGGAAGGCGGAGTTGTCCGTGGTAAGACGGCGCAGCTCGCCGGCAGGTGCGTAACCACCGCCCAGCGGCAGGAGGTAGAGGTCGCCCGCATTCATGGTCGGCGTGCGTACGAAGAGCAGCCCGCTGCCGTCCGGGCTGATCCGTCCCGCCATGTCCACTCCCATACGCGACTCGCGGGGAATCGACGTCAGCCGCCGCAGTTGTCCCGTCTCCACCGAGAGCAACCGCAGGCCCGGCGCGTCATCCGGTCCCTCCCTGTGGCCGATCACGAGGTTCTTGCCGTCAGGGGACCAGGAGGGCATGCACAGAGGAGTGCGGACCGTGGCGACTCTCCGCTCGCCCCCGCCGAGCGCGGGCATGACGAACAGGTCGTACGACATCCCTTCCGAGCGGCGGCAGAATGCGATCTGGCGGCCGTCCGGCGACCACGCGGGCGACGAATCGGGCGCCGTGTCCACGGTAAGCCGGATCGGGTTGCCGGCGCCGATCTGCTGGACCCAGATGTCCTGGTTGTCCTGATTGGGGCCGCGCCAGGTGAACGCGACCAGGTTGCCGTCCGGAGAGAGCGCCGGATCCTGTTCCACGCCGGGGAACGTCGTCAGGTGCGAGGTCCGCATCGGCGGCAGCGGGCTCGGATCGCGCCGGAAGGCGTACCATGCCCCCGCTGCTGCCAAGATCGCAAATGCTGCGATGCCCGCTGTGATGACCGCGCGCCGGCGCTGGCGGGGCTTCACCCCATCTTGCGGTGGCAGGAACTCGCCTGATTCAGAGTCCTCTTTCAACTCCATCAGCGCGACCTTCAGGTCCGCCATGTTCTGGAAGCGCCGCGAGGGATCCTTCCGGAGGCAGCGGCGGATGATCTT